>NZ_CP019650.1:2905000-3205000 GCF_001999945.1 Microbulbifer agarilyticus | reverse complement strand
ACTTCTCTCACCGCACCCATACCTCCGCGGCGCTCGGTGACAAATAGCGCGCGCTCGCGTACCGGGTGCGCGGCATCCGGCACAGCAATCGGGCAGCCCACCCGGGTCATCAGCTGCAGGTCCGGGTAATCGTCGCCGACATAGGCAATGTTTTCCAGATCGTAAGGTTCGTTGGCGAACAGCTCCAGGAAAGCGGTGTATTTGTCTTCACGGCCCTGGATCAGGCGAGTGATGCCGAGGTCATGTGCGCGCTTTTCCACCAGGGCGCTGCGGCGCCCGGTAATGATCGCGACGGCCACACCCGACTTCTGCAGCATTTTAATGCCCTGTCCATCCAGGGTGTGGAAGGTCTTCTGTTCGTTACCCTGGTTGTCAAAATACAGGCGGCCATCGGTGAGCACGCCGTCCACGTCCAGGATCAGGTGGCGGACCTTGCTCAGCTTTTCGTGGATTTGCTGCTGGCTGGCTGTAGGGGTGGGTTGGGTCAAAAGTCTCGTCCTTCAATTCGGTCAAATAACGCCGGCGCGCAAAACGTCATGCATGTGCAGCAGACCGATCGGGTGGTGTTCCGGGTCTTCTACTACCAGCGCGGTGATTTTGTTGTCTTCCATAATGCGCAGGGCTTCGGCGGCGAGTGTGTGCGCACTGACCGTCTTCGGACGTCGGCTCATCACTTGTTCCATAGTGGCGGTATCCAGTTCCAGTTTCTGGTCGATTACTCGGCGTAGGTCACCGTCGGTGAATACTCCGAGCAGTTGCCCGTTGCTATCCACAATCGTGGTCATGCCAAAGCCCTTGCTGGTCATTTCCAGGAGGGCTTTGGATAACGGTGTTTCCGGGGATACCTGGGGAAGTTCTTCACCGGCGTGCATCACATCGGCGACTTTGAGTAGCAACTGCCGGCCAAGAGCCCCCCCGGGGTGGGAAAAGGCGAAATCCTCGGCGGTAAAGCCGCGGGCCTCAAGCAGCGCCACTGCCAGTGCGTCACCCATCACCAGGGTTACGGTGGTGGAAGAGGTTGGCGCTAAGTTCAGCGGGCAGGCTTCCGTCTCAACGGCAATATCGAGATTGACGTCTGCGGACTGCGCCAGTGGAGAATCTGTCTTGCCAGTCATGCTGATCAGCGGAATACCCAGTCGCTTCAATAGCGGAAGCAGGGTGAGTACTTCTGCGGAAGAGCCGGAATTGGATATGGCGATGACCACGTCGTGGCGGGTGATCATGCCCAGGTCACCGTGGCTGGCTTCTCCCGGGTGTACAAAAAAGCTCGGCGTGCCAGTGCTCGCCAGGGTGGCGGCGATTTTTCGGCCAATGTGGCCGGATTTGCCCATGCCGGAGACGATTACACGGCCGCTACAGCCCAGCATGAGCTCACAGGCGCGGTGAAAGCTATCATCAACGCGAGCTTCCAGCGCCGCCACAGCGGCGGTCTCCATGGTAATGGTGCGGCGTCCCGCCTGGAGAATCAGGTCTTTACCCATCGTTTGTCTCACTGTCTCGGGGCAGTCTCTAGCGTAGCTTTGCGGAAGACGTCTGCTTGGGTGGCAGAAGTGCTAACCTATCAATATTGGCTCAAAAAGCGGCGCCTTAAGGCAAAGTGACCCAGTGCCGCTTGTCCGCGGGGCCGCCATGGTATAGTTTGCCGCCGCTATTGTCAGCTGTAGAGCTGGGGCGAATACATATTCCGCCTTTTTGCGTCAGTCAGCGTGATTTTTCGGCGTCCCATGACACTTTTTGGCGTTATGGGCATCCAAGGGACGAATTGCCAATGGGAGATGATCTGTGAGTGCACTCACTTCTACCTTTATTTCTACCGATAGCACCGGAAAGCGTTCCGGCTCGGCTGTGACGCGTATCGTGCGCAAGGCGAGTCTGTGGATGTCTGCCGCGCTGCTGTGTCTGGTGGCGCCCTTCGCTACAGCCGCCCAAAATCCCTACACCATGATCGAGGGGGTTTCCGGCCAGCTTCTGAATACTATTCGCGCCGAGGGTCAGCACCTTAGCGCCAATCCTCAGCGTTACTATGCCGCCGTGGATCGGGTGCTCGCGCCGGTGGTGGACTTCGACTTTATCGCTCGCGGCGTAATGGGTAGCTATGCGAAAAAGGCGACGCCTGCGCAGCGCGCCAAGTTTGCCAGTACCTTCCGCCGGGATCTGGTGGCGACCTTTGCCCGCGGCGTTGCCACCTTTGGCGATCTGGACGTAAAGGTGATTAACCCCGGGACAGCGCCCAGCGGTAATCGCGTCAATGTGCTGCAGGAAGTGCGCAGTAACGAAGGTTTGACCAAAGTTTCCTACACCCTTGTGCGTAATCGCAGTGGCCAGTGGAAGCTGATCAATGTGATCTTGAACGGTGTAAACCTGGGTAAGACCTTCCGCGGGCAGTTTGCCCAGGCCATGCAGGCGAACAACGGCAACATCGACAAGGTGATCGCCGGTTGGTCTGCGGCGGACAAGGTTGCAGGCAACCCCTGATCCCTGCGTCGTATCCATACAGCGGTGTGCAGTGGCGGTAACGCGGCTGCGCACCGGGCGCTATTCCAGTACACTTGCGCGCTCTTTGTTATCCGATAGTAATTCCCTCCTATGCAGCCAGATCAAATCAAGTCCCTGATCGAAGGGCACATTCCCGGCAGTAATGTAGAAGTGGCCTTCGAAGGCAGCCACCTGCAGCTCACCGTGGTTAGTGACGCGTTCGACGGCCTCAGCCGTCTGAAAAAACAGCAGCTGGTTTACGCTGCGCTGTCTGACAAAATTGCCGATGGCACCCTGCACGCGGTGCAAATGAAAACCCTTACGCCCGAAGAGGCAGGACTGTAATTTTTGTGATGCAGGCATTTTTTGCATCGCAATTGGAAACCACAACGCATGGATAAACTGATTATCGAAGGGGGCAGCCCCGTCTCCGGAACCCTGAAAATCTCTGGAGCCAAGAATTCCGCTCTGCCGATTCTTGCTGCGGCCCTGTTAGCCGACGGCCCTGTGCAAATTCACAATTTGCCGCACCTCAACGATATCACCACCATGATCACCCTGTTGCGGTGCATGGGGACCGAAATCACCATCGACGAGAAGCTGGGTGTGGAGATTGATCCACGCTCAGTGAACGAGCTCACCGCGCCCTATGAGTTGGTGAAAACCATGCGCGCGTCCATTCTGGTGCTCGGCCCTCTGCTGGCCCGTCACGGTGTGGCGAACGTTTCTTTCCCCGGTGGTTGTGCGATTGGCAGCCGGCCTGTGGATATTCACCTGAAAGGCCTCGAGGCCATGGGTGCTGAAATTACCATCGACGAAGGTTTTATTCGCGCACGCAGTAATGGTCGTCTCAAAGGCGCCAATATTGTGATGGAGAAAGTGACCGTTGGCGGCACCGAAAACCTGCTGATGGCGGCCGTATTGGCCGAAGGTACTACCGTGCTGCACAACGCAGCACGCGAGCCCGAAATTGTCGATTTGGCTGAATTCCTGATGGCGATGGGCGCGCAGATTGAAGGTGCCGGAACCGATACCATTCGTGTGCATGGCGTGGCGCGATTGAATCCATGTACCTTCAATGTGATGCCGGATCGTATCGAAACCGGCACCTTTCTGGCGGCGGCCGCTGCTGCCCGCGGTAAGGTACGCCTGACCCACACGCGCGCGGATATCCTGGATGCGGTGCTGGTCAAGTTCGAGGAAGCGGGCGCGCACCTCAGTATTGGAGATGATTGGATCGAGCTGGATATGAAGGGTAACCGCCCCAAGGCGGTGAGCTTTCGTACTGCGCCGTATCCCGCGTTCCCTACCGATATGCAGTCTCAGTTCACCGCGATGAATGCGGTTGCGGAGGGTAAGGGTACCGTGGTGGAGACGATTTTTGAGAATCGACTGATTCAGGTACACGAACTCAATCGTATGGGGGCGGACATCATCCTCGAGGGTAATACCGCCATTGTCACCGGTGTGGAAAAGCTCACTGGTGCACCGGTGATGGCCTCAGACCTGCGCGCTTCCGCAAGTCTGGTTATCGCGGGCATGGTGGCGGAAGGTATTACCACTGTGGATCGCATTTACCATATTGACCGTGGTTACGAATGTATTGAGGAAAAGTTGCAACAATTAGGTGCGAATATTCGTCGCGTACCAGGCTAACCCTTAATCCTTTACTGATGAGTCGGGCATGGGCCCGATTCCTTCTAGCGCTATTCTAGATTTGTATTGGCGCGGCCAAGCAAGAGTCGATAAGCTCCCGGGGGATTTTGGGGGCGATGCCCACGCACTTTGGCCCGGATATTCCGGGCTCACAAACAACCATAAATGCTATGCAGATCACTATTGCCCTGACCAAGGGGCGTATTCTCAAGGAAACGCTGCCGCTGCTCGCGGCTGCAGGTTTGGAGCCCGCGGAAGATATTGCCAAGAGCCGCAAACTGATTTTTCCCACCAATCAGGAAAATGTTCGCCTGTTGATCCTTCGTGGTTCCGACGTGCCTACCTATGTGCAACACGGTGCCGCCGATATGGGCGTGGCGGGTAAAGATAACCTGCTGGAGCACGACGACAGCAATATCTACGAGCCGCTTGATCTCAATATCGCGCGCTGCCGGCTGATGACGGCTGGTATTAAAGGCGCACCTCTGCCCAGTGGGCGTATCAAGGTTGCTACCAAGTTCGTGCAGTCGGCAAAGCGGTATTACGCTGCACAGGGGCGCCAGGCCGATATCATCAAGCTGTATGGCGCGATGGAGTTGGCCCCGCTGATGGATCTCGCCGATGAAATTGTGGATATCGTCGATACCGGTAACACCCTGAAGGCGAATGGCCTGGAAGCGCGGGATGAAATCGCAGACATCAGCAGTCGCCTGATTGTGAACAAGGCTTCCATGAAAATGAAATATGGGCCGATCAACGCGTTGATCGAGCAGTTGGCCGAAGCGGTGCGTGCACGGAGCGGGGAGTAGTCCTCCATGAGTGATTTTTCCATACGCCGGCTGGATGCTGGCACTGCAGATTTTTCCAGTGAACTCGACACCTTATTGGCGTGGGAGTCGGTAGCCGACACTCGGGTTGAAGCGACGGTGGCCGATATTCTGCGCGAGGTGAAGGCCCGTGGCGACGCCGCGGTAATTGAATACACCAACCGTTTTGATCGCCGGGAGTTGCAGCAGGCGCAAGAGTTTTGTTTGCAGCGTGAAGACTTAAAAGCAGCACTGGAGCGTATCCCTGCGGACAAGCGTTCCGCGCTTGAGGCTGCAGCGGAGCGCGTACGGTCTTATCACGAACATCAACTACAGGCTTCCTGGCAGTATCAGGAAGCCGATGGCACTGTGCTTGGTCAGCAGATCACTGCCATGGAGCGGGTGGGAATCTACGTGCCCGGTGGCAAGGCGAGTTACCCTTCCTCAGTTTTGATGAATGCCATACCCGCGCGGGTTGCCGGTGTTGATGAAATATTGATGGTGGTACCAGCACCAGATAACCAGCTTAGTGATTTGGTACTGGCGGCAGCGGCTATAGCGGGTGTCGACAAGGTGTTTACCATTGGTGGCGCCCAGGCGGTTGCCGCGTTGGCATATGGCACTGAGGCGGTAGCTAGGGTCGATAAAATTGTTGGCCCGGGCAATATTTTCGTTGCCTCGGCCAAGCGCGCGGTGTTTGGCCAGGTGGCCATCGATATGATCGCCGGGCCTTCGGAAATTCTGGTGATCTGCGATGGTGAGACCGATCCAGACTGGATTGCCATGGATCTGTTGTCGCAGGCCGAGCACGACGAGCAGGCGCAGTCGATACTGCTGAGCCCGGATGCCGGTTTCCTGAATGCGGTTGAGCAATCTCTGCAAAAGCTGCTGGCAGATTTGCCCCGAGAAGAGATTGCGAGTCGCTCGCTGGCGGATCGCGGTGCATTGATTCTGGTGCGGGATATCGAGCAGGCGATCGAAGTTTCCAACCGAATTGCTCCGGAGCATCTCGAAGTGTCAGTGGATACACCGGAGCAGTACCTGCCGAAGATTCGCCACGCCGGTGCTATTTTCCTTGGTCGTTACACGGCAGAAGCGCTCGGCGACTACTGTGCCGGGCCCAATCACGTATTGCCTACCAGCGGGACTGCACGCTTTTCTTCCCCCTTGGGCGTCTACGATTTTCAGAAGCGCAGCTCAATAATTTTTTGTTCGCCTCAAGGCGCGGACACCCTGGGTCGGGTTGCCGCGACGTTGGCGAAAGGAGAGGGGTTGGATGCTCATGCCCGCTCCGCCGAGTACCGGGTGCGGGAAACTTCAGACTAGTTTCAGGCTGGTTTCAGAGTAGTTGTGGTGACCTAGTCGCCCGATGATGGAGTGGCCGGTGGGATCTTCGTGGCCTGCCAGGCCACCGCCTGCCACTTGCCGTCGCGTTTGACGAAGGTGCCGGTATTGAAGAATTCGGTTATCTCGGTTTGCTTGTTTTTCGTATCGGCGGAGCCAGGTTCAGCTACGAGCCGGAAGGCAATTACCGCAGTGTCCCCGAATAGACGAATGTCAGTGTCCTCTGCCCGGTAATCTACACTTGCAGTCGTTTGCTCGTTCTCGCTTGCCGCTTCCCGCATTCCCTGAATAATTTTTTTCTTACCGAAGCGCTGGCCGTTTGAACTGGTATAGATCAGGTCGTCTGCCCAGAACCGCTCATGCACCGCGATGTCATTGGATGCGCCCGCGAGGAATTGGTCGAGCAGGCTGTTCAAGTCTTTCTGGTCGTTTGCGAATGCGTTGCTTGCGCACAGTATTGCGAGTGCCAGCACCGTTAGCCCGATATTTAAAGGTTTCACTGCCTTTCTCCTGTTAACCGCGTTTTTTAGTTTCCTTCCGGTGTCTGGGGCGTGTTCCCATCCGGTTTTTCTGAGATGGTAGCGCGGGTGGCAAGCACTTCGCCTTCGCGGATATAGGTAATGGTCACAACTTCCCCGGGACGCAGTGTCGCCATTGCGGCGTTGCCATGCTTGCCGTCATTAATCGGCGTGGCATTGATGTGAGTGATAACGTCACCGGGCCGCAGCCCCGCCTCTTGCGCCGGCCCCTGATTGTAGATCGCGGTAACAATGACTCCATTGGTGGAGGTCAGGTTAAACGAGCGTGCCAGTAGTGGAGTCAGGTTTTGCGCTTCGATACCGAGCCAGCCGGGTACCACTCGCCCGAACTCAATAATGTCCTGCATCACTTTGAGGGCAATATTTGCGGGGATCGCGAAGCTGATTCCACTGGTGGGCGCGGTTTGATCGAGAACCCTTGTGTTGATGCCAAGCAGTTTACCGCGTGCATCGACCAGTGCGCCGCCGGAGTTGCCGGGGTTAATCGCAGCATCGGTTTGCAGGAAGTTCTGTAGATACCCCCCGACACCGGTGTTTCCCAAGTCGCGCTCGGTTGCGCTGATGATGCCCTGGGTAACCGTTTGCCCCACTCCCCATGGGTTGCCGATAGCGAGCACTACATCACCAACCTGCGCCCGGTCCGGGTCGCCCATCTCGATAGCGGTCAGGTTGGGGAGGTCAATCTTGAGTACCGCAAGATCAAATTCTGCGGAGGCGCCGACTAATTTAACTTGCCCCTCACGGCCGTCCGCCAATACCACTGAGACCTGCTCCGCACCGGAGATGACATGGAGGTTGGTTAATAAGTATCCATCCTCGCTGACGATAACGCCAGAGCCTAGGTTTTGTTGTAAGCGCTCGCGCTGCAGCGGAGTCATTTTGTTTAGGTAGAAGGGGAACAGGGGGTGGTTCGCCATCGGGTGATTGCGCAAAGGAATGCGGCTAAACACGTTGACCACCGCAGGCCCCGCCAGATTCACAGCGCTGGAGTAGGATGCTGGGCCTGAGGTGGCGATCCCCGGAGAGGGGTTGTTGGTCGTTCCGCGCAGGTGGGGAAACACCAAAAGTAGTGCGGCCGCCACCGCCAGGCCAATTGCGGCGGGGATGGCCCAATCTTGCACAAATCGTTGTAATAGCACCGAAGGCTCCTTGATTTGAGGTCATTATACGTCTTTCGGTTCTGGTGTCCTCAACAGAAGTTCTAACCCGGGCTCATTCAAGTACTTGGTGTGGAGCCGCTAATCCGTATAATGTGCGGCTCAAAAATTCCGTCTGGTTCCTCATTTTCAGGAGTGTCTATGTCCCTGGTTCGTCCACACGGCAGTGTCGAGCTGCAGCCGCGCTTTGTCTACGATGCCGAGCGCCATCACCAGCTCGCGCACGAAGCGGAGTCCCTGCCTTCCATCGTCGTAAGCTCCGCTGCAGCGGCGAATGCGGTGATGTTGGGTGCAGGTTATTTCAATCCACTGCAGGGTTATATGAATCTGGCGGATACCCTGAGTGTGGCCGAGACTCTGCGCACCGTTGATGGCCTGTTTTGGCCGGTACCTGTGGTAAACATGGTGGAAGATACTTCCGCGATCGCCGGTGCGAAACGTATTGCTCTGCGGGATCCCAACGTTGAAGGCAATCCAGTGTTGGCGGTGATGGACGTTGACGCTATCGAGACGGTGACCGATGAGCAGGTAAATACCATTGCCGAGCATGTATTCGGTACTCTGGATGGAGCCCACCCCGGCGTTGCTACCTTTAAGGGGGCAGGCCGTCAGCTGATTTCCGGTTCAATCGAAGTGCTCAATTTCAGCTACTTCCAGGCGGACTTCCCGGATACCTTCCGCACCGCGGTGGAAATTCGTAACGAATTTGTCGAGCACGGTTGGAGCAAGGTTGTTGCTTTCCAGACCCGTAACCCTATGCACCGTGCCCACGAAGAGCTGTGCAAAATGGCACTGGATGCGGTTGATGCGGACGGTGTACTTATCCACATGTTGCTGGGTAAGCTGAAGCCGGGTGATATTCCTGCCCATGTGCGCGATGCAGCTATTCGCAAAATGGTGGAAGACTACTTCCCCAAAAACACTGTGATGGTGACCGGATATGGATTCGACATGCTGTATGCGGGTCCGCGTGAAGCCGTTCTGCACGCGGTATTCCGCCAGAACTGTGGCTGTAGCCACCTGATCGTTGGTCGCGATCACGCCGGTGTTGGTGATTACTACGGTGCGTTCGATGCGCAGACTATCTTCGACGACAAGGTGCCCGAAGGTGCGCTGGAGATTGAAATCTTCCGCGCGGATCACACCGCTTACTCGAAGAAGTTGAATCGTGTGGTCATGATGCGCGACGTGCCGGATCACTCCAAAGAAGATTTCATTTTGCTGTCAGGCACCAAGGTGCGTGAGATGCTGGGTAACGGTGTTGCGCCGCCCCCGGAATTTTCCCGCCCCGAGGTTGCTCAGATCCTGATGGATTACTACCAGAGCCTGTAATTTTTAGGCTTGTGAAGGTTGCTCGGGTGATGCAAAGCTCGAGCGACATAAAAAAGGCGGGTTAACCCGCCTTTTTTTATGTCTTGTTACTGCGTGATCGCAGTGTATGCGCTTAGCGGTGGGTAACCCCTTCGGGCGCGGGAGTCGGAGTAGGGGCGGAAGCTTCCTTCTCCAGACCAAACTCTTCCGATAATGTGCCTTTGGCGCCGGGTTCTTTGGGTGCCCAGTCGCGCGGGGGAAGTACGTTGAGTTCCTCGTTGCGGTCGCTCAGTTGGCCGCTGCCTGCTTCAAGCATCTGTCGGCCGATATCCTGGCTGGACAGGCGCATCGCGCTGTTGGCCAGATATTCGTGAACATCTCGGTAGCTTTCGGTGAGGTTGTGGACTAGCTGCGCAGTCTGATCGAAATGTTCATTCACCTGAAGCTGAAAGTCTTCCAGCTTGGTGTTGGCTTCTTTTAGGCGCAATTCCAGTTCCTGGGTGCGGTCAATACTTTGGCGTCCACGTGTTGCGAGAAACGCCAGTAGTGCGCCGAGGGTCAGGCCAATCACGCCCACCAGAATTAAAACCGAAGTTGAGTGCACGATACTTCCTCCTCTTAGAAAAATGGCACCGGCCAATCCGTGGCGGCGATCTTATTATACGCAATTCCGTAGGCTGCGCCGTGGCGGTGTTTGTGCCAATTTGTAGGGGATTTGGTAAAGTGCGCGCCAGTCGACCTGTAGTTGACTCTTCCACTTGAGCCCGTGGTGCCAAATATAGGTGTCAGTGGTTCCTTCCCGGCAGCGTCGCCTTGAAATTAATGAACGGTTTCCCACAAATGGTCACGGAACAGCATTCGCATGCCCCTGGAGCGTCCTCGCGGCGCCTGTCTCCCATGGCGCGTTATCAG
The DNA here is from genome assembly GCF_001999945.1 of Microbulbifer agarilyticus. Classification (NCBI taxonomy): domain Bacteria; kingdom Pseudomonadati; phylum Pseudomonadota; class Gammaproteobacteria; order Cellvibrionales; family Microbulbiferaceae; genus Microbulbifer; species Microbulbifer agarilyticus. The sequence continues at coordinate 3,194,800 of NZ_CP019650.1, read as the reverse complement.
CGCGACCTGCAGCGCCCCGACTTCATGGAGGATCCCGCGCAGCGTGCGGCGGTCGAGGAGTTGCAGGATTTATATGAGCGTCTGATTGCAGGAGAGCGAGAGGGTGGGTTGCTCGCACGAGTGCGCCGTCTTTGGGGTGGGGCGAACGTGCCGGAGAAGGGGTTGTACTTTTGGGGTGGTGTCGGGCGCGGCAAAACCTATCTGATGGATGCCTTTTATGAGTCGCTACCCTTCGAGCGCAAGCAGCGCACGCACTTTCATCGCTTTATGCGTGAGGTTCACCGTCAGTTGAAGACGCTGGCTGGGCAGAAAGATCCCCTGGAGAAGGTGGCGGACAGCATTGCGGAGCGCGCACGCGTGCTTTGTTTTGACGAGTTTTTTGTTTCGGATATCACCGATGCAATGATTCTGGCTAATTTGCTGCAGGCGTTGTTCCAGCGGGGGGTTACTCTGGTGGCTACCTCAAATATCGTACCTGAGGGTTTGTATCGCGATGGTCTGCAGCGCGCGCGGTTCCTGCCCGCGATCGATCTACTGCTGACACACACCAAGGTGGTTAATGTGGACAATGGGGTGGATTACCGCCTGCGTGCCCTCGAAATGGCCGAGTTGTACCACAGTCCGCTGGATGAGGATGCGGATGTGAGTCTGATGCGCTCCTTTAATAGCCTGATGGTGGAGGGGGCTGAAGTGCGTGAGCAGGTTACGCTGGATATCGAGGGGCGCCCCATTGTTGCTGTGCGGATCGCCGATGATGTTGCGTGGTTTGAATTTGCCGAGTTGTGCGATGGGCCACGCTCCCAAAATGACTATATCGAGCTGGCGCGTGAGTTTCATACAGTGCTGCTGGCGAATATCCCGCAGTTCAACGAGCGTACCGAGAGTCAGGCGCGGCGCTTTATTAATTTGATCGACGAGTTTTATGACCGTGGCGTCAATCTGGTGGTGTCGGCGGCGGAGCCCATCGAGTGCCTTTATGGCGGGCGTCAGCTGCGCTTCGAGTTTGAGCGTACGGTGAGTCGCTTGCAGGAGATGCAGTCCCGCGAATATCTGGCCCAGCCACACCGTGCGGAATAGGTGCTCTCTCCTTATATAGCAAGCGGTGCAGAGCGGGGTTGTGTGGGTGTTCGGCCCGAGACGGGCTGTTCACAAGTTGCTCAATTTTGTGCTTGAAAACCCCAGGGCGCTTATGTAGTATTCGCGCTCTTTTCGTGGGACGGCCCCCATTTCGGGAGCCATATACAGGTGTTTTATAACATGAAGACTTACAGTGCCAAGCCAGAAGCGGTCACTCGCGACTGGTACATTGTTGACGCTGCGGACAAGACTCTCGGCCGTATTTCCGCCGAGATCGCCCACCGCCTGCGCGGCAAGCACAAGCCTGAATATACGCCCCACGTGGACACCGGTGACTACATCGTAGTAATCAACGCCGAAAAGGTCCGCGTGACCGGCAATAAGGCCAAAGACAAGATCTACCACAGCCACTCCGGCTACCCTGGTGGTCTTAAATCCATCAGCTTTGAGAAGCTGATCGACAAGGCGCCTGAGCGCACTATCCAAAGTGCTGTGAAAGGCATGCTCCCCAAGGGCCCTCTGGGTCGCGCCATGTTCAAGAAATTGAAGGTGTACAAGGGTAGCGAACATCCTCATGCGGCCCAGCAGCCGATTGAACTGTCGATCTAAACGGAATCATTCTCATGGCAACTACTCAATACTACGGTACCGGCCGCCGCAAGACCTCCACCGCTCGCGTATTTATCGCGCAGGGTGAAGGTAAAATCAGCGTTAACGGTCGCTCCCTGGATGAATACTTCGGCCGCGAAGTGGCGCGCATGATCGTGCGTCAGCCGCTGGAAATGGTCGATATGGTCGAAAAATTCGACATTAACGTTACTGTTAAGGGCGGCGGTTCCTTCGGTCAGGCGGGCGCTATCCGTCACGGCCTGACTCGCGCTCTGATGCAGTATGACGAGTCCCTGCGTCAGCCGCTGCGTGCAGCTGGCTACGTTACTCGTGACGCTCGTGCTGTTGAGCGTAAGAAAGTCGGTCTGCGCAAAGCGCGTAAGAAGCCGCAATTCTCCAAGCGTTAAGCGAGAATTTATTTTTCTGGCCCGGCAAATGCCGGGCTTTTTTTTGCGTGCGCTTTGGAAGTTGTGCCGAATACAGTTTGTTGGTTGTATGAAAAGTCACCAGTTTGCCGCGTGATTACCGACGTTCGCCTCCGTATTCACCTTGTATCAAATTGGCATTTTCTTTAACATTGCGCGAATTTCTATCCGCTTGCACTTGGGGTTTGGCCATTTTGTCCTATGGCCGAGCAGGCGGGCCAGTTGTAGGGGAGTTTCTGTTTTAAGTCTCTGATTTTGTGACGGTCGTGTTGTGATCGCCACACGGGCGCTCTGTTCTCTCTGGTTTTTTGAGCCATTGAAGCTGCATCGTCGTTGCCAACGCACGGGATACCCTGAATTACCTGCGCGCCGTGGTTTTTGGATTCTTGACAGTCGTTTTCCGGAATTTTGGGTTTGGGCCAGTCAGTCTCGAGCTTGTGTATGGCAAGTTACGGGGCGCTGTGATGGGAGATCTACGTCATGAGTGATGACGGTGTAAATGTGGGGCGTCGTCGATTCTTGACTGCCGCTACCTCCGTTGTGGGTGGTGCCGGGGCAGTGGGGGTTGCTGTACCTTTTGTCGCCTCCTGGAATCCGAGTGCCAAGGCTAAGGCCGCCGGCGCACCAGTTAAGTACAACATTGCCAAGCTGGAGCCGGGCCAGATGGTCACCGTTGAATGGCGCGGTAAGCCCGTTTACGTGGTGCGTCGTACCCAGGAAGTCCTGGACAACCTGACCAAGGTTGATCCGTTCCTGCGTGATCCTGAGTCTCAGGAATCCACCCAACCGGCGTATGTTGACCCGGAAAATCGCGCAATCAAGCCGCAGACTCTGGTGCTTGTTGGTCTCTGTACCCACCTGGGCTGTGCGCCCATGTATCGCCCGGAAGTGGGCACTGCCGATCTCGGCGGTGACCAGTGGCAGGGTGGTTTCTTCTGTGCCTGTCACGGCTCCAAATATGACCTGGCTGGCCGCGTATATACCGGTGTTCCGGCTCCGCTGAATATGGAAGTGCCTCCCTATTCCTACGACGGGGATGACGTAATCGTAATTGGCGTAGATCAGGAGGGTGCTGCATGAACTGGCTAACCGCACTTGGCGATTGGGTCGACCAGCGACTGCCGATCTACCGCGCGTGGGATACCCATATGGGTAAGTACTACGCGCCCAAGAATTTCAACCTGTGGTACTTCTTTGGTGTGCTTTCCATGCTGGTTCTGGTGAACCAGCTGTTGACCGGTATCTGGCTGGTAATGAGCTACACGCCTACCGCAGAAGGTGCATTCGCTTCCGTTGAATACATCATGCGCGATGTAGAGATGGGGTGGATTATTCGCTATCTGCACTCCACGGGCGCTTCCGCCTTTTTCGTGGTGGTTTACCTGCATATGTTCCGTGCGCTGATGTACGGTTCGTATAAGCCGCCGCGCGAGCTGGTGTGGATCTTCGGTATGTGTATCTACCTGGTGCTGATGGCCGAAGCCTTTATGGGCTACGTACTACCGTGGGGCCAGATGTCCTACTGGGGTGCACAGGTAATCGTATCTCTGTTTGGCGCCATCCCGGGTATTGGTGAAGATCTGGTGCAGTGGATTCGCGGTGACTACCTGATCTCCGGTATCACTCTGACGCGCTTCTTCTCTCTGCACGTAATTGCGCTACCACTGGTGCTGGTACTGCTGGTTGTGCTGCACATTCTGGCGCTGCACGAAGTCGGCTCTAACAACCCCGATGGCATCGATATCAAGAAGAACAAGGACGCGAACGGCGTACCGTTGGATGGCGTTGCTTTCCACCCGTACTACACCGTGCACGACCTGGTAGGTATCGCGGTATTCCTGTTTGCCTTCTGTGTGGTGGTGTTCTTCTTCCCAGAAATGGGTGGTTTCTTCCTGGAGTACGCGAACTTCGAAGAAGCGAACCCGCTGAAGACACCTGAGCATATTGCGCCGGTATGGTACTTCACGCCGTTCTACGCAGTGCTGCGTGCGGTGACCATCGATATCGGCCCGTTGACTGCGAAATTCCTTGGCCTAGTGGCCATGGGTGCTGCCATTGCCATCCTGTTTGTGCTGCCTTGGCTGGATAAGAGCCCGGTGCGTTCCATCCGCTATAAAGGTTGGCTGCCGAAGGTTCTGCTGCTGGTATTCGCGGCGATCTTCATTATCCTGGGTTACCTGGGTGTGAAGTCCCCGACCCCTGGGCGTAACTTCCTGGCGCAGGTTGCTACCCTGTTCTACTTTGCATTCTTTGTAACCATGCCGATCTGGACAAATCCGACCAGCCGTAAAGGCATGTTGTCCTGGATCGTGAGCGGCGCGTTCGGCTTCATGTTCCTGTGGATGGCAGTGGCCAACTGGGGAGCGAGCCTGTTCGTGGGTCTGCTGTCCCTGCTGTTTGCGGTGTTCTTTGGCATCCTGCCGTGGCTGACCGATCGCGATGTGGTACATCCGGAGCCTGAGCGTGTTACCAGCCCTTCTGGGGCCAAGACGTTCATTACTCTGTTCGCCGGTATCATTGCTGTTCTGCTGCTGACCTTTATCCCGATTAAGGCAGTTGGTGCGTCCAGTGACATTGAGCTGGACTACATCAAGACCGATCTGACCGATAAGCCTTCCTTGCAGCGCGGAGCCAAGTACTTCGTGAACTACTGCATGGGCTGTCACAGCGCCAACTTTTCCCGCTGGGAACGCGTGGCCACGGATCTGGATATTCCAAACGAATTGATGCTCGAGTACCTGGTATTGGGTGACGCCAAAATTGGTGATCTGATGGAGATCTCCATGAAGCCGGACGATTCCAAAGTCTGGTTCGGCGCCACTCCGCCGGATCTGACCCTGGTGGCGCGCGCCCGTTCGCCAGAATGGCTATACACTTACCTGCGCAGCTTCTATAAAGATGACAGCCGCCCGCTGGGTGTGAACAACAAGGTTTTCCCCAATGTTGGTATGCCGCATGTACTGATGGAGCTGCAGGGCCTGCAAGAGTGTGCCCCGGGTCCGAAACGCGATCACGGCAAAGTCGTGCGTGACGAAATGGGTAACCCGATCATGGATGCCGACTGCGGTAGCCTGCGAGTTGGCGATGTGAAAGGCACTATGGATGACGTGCAGTACGATCAGGCGGTCTTCGACCTGGTTAACTTCATGGAGTATATCGCCGAGCCGATGGCGGAAACCCGCAAGCGCATTGGTTTCTATGTGCTGGCGTTTATTTTGGTGTTCTTCATCTTCGCCTGGCTGCTTAACCGCGAGTACTGGAAAGACGTACACCACTAAGGTTAAGCCTGAGAATTTTTCGGGTGGTGGGCCGCCGGCGTGCCGGTAGTAGCTCATCGCCCGTTTTCTTTTTTTGAATGATTTGGCTGGGCATGTCCCAGTCATTAGATTGAGGTAGTTCCATAATGGGTGTGCCGACCAACAAGCGCTCCTCCATGACCTTCTTTTCTGACGGTCGTTGTCACTTCAGCCATCGCGTCCGCATTGTGCTGGCGGAAAAAGGCGTTTCTGTCGAAATCATTGATGTTGACCCCGATGACAAGCCTGCCGAGCTTGCCGACCTCAACCCCTACAACTCTTTGCCGACTCTGGTTGATCGTGATCTGGTGCTGTTCGAGACCAAGGTCATGATGGAGTACCTGGACGAGCGCTTCCCGCATCCGCCGCTGTTGCCGGTATATCCGGTAGCACGCGCACAGAGCCGTCAGATCATGCATCGCATCGAGCGTGATTGGTCCCCGCTGGTGGAAAAGATCCTGGCTGGTGGTAAGGATGTTGCTGCGGCGCGTAAAGATTTGCGCGATAGCCTGGTGGGTATCGCACCGATGTTCACCGATCTGCCTTACTTCTTTAACGAGGAATTCTCCCTGGTGGATTGCTGTATGGCACCGTTGCTGTGGCGTCTTGATCAGCTTGAAGTTGTGCTGCCGAAAACCAAGCAGGTCAAGCCGCTACTGGACTACATGGACCGCTTGTTTGCCCGTGAAGCGTTCCAGCAGAGCCTGACCGAGTTTGAGCGCGAAATGCGCGCCTGAGGTGCCGGGTGAATAAACCGCCAATGACCTCGAATCGCCCGTATCTACTGCGGGCGTTTTACGAGTGGATAACTGACAACAAGTGCACGCCTTATTTGCTGGTGGATACGCATCTGGACGGCGTGCTGGTTCCCCAGCAACACGTCAATGAAGATGGCCAGATCGTGTTGAATGTGTCGGAAACGGCGGTCGTTGGTCTCACCATGGATAACTACGCAATCCGTTTCAACGCGCGCTTCGGTGGTGTTCCTACCGATATCCAGGTGCCGGTGGGTGCGGTAGTGGGAATCTATGCCCGTGAGAATGGCCAAGGTATGGTATTTGAAGCGGAAGAAACGCCGGAACCGCCAGAGCCGACACCGCCGACGACCCTGAAAAAGCCCTCTAAAAAGCCTGCGCTACGTGTAGTGAAGTGACTTTCCTCTGGTGCCCTCGTGCGGGGCACCGATTGGCGGCGTATCCAACTGATGCGCTGACCTTGTCCCGGTGACCCCCTGCGTAACTGCCTTTAAATCCTTTTGGCGTAAAAATTGACGCCGTAATCCTGTTATTCATTGGTGAATTTGCTGGCACCTTCCGATACTGCTAACAAGCCGTGTACAGGAGGAGCGCAAGTGAGACTACTGAGCCATACCATTGGTATATTCACCAACCCGGATAAAGAGTGGCAGGCTATCCGGTCCGACAAGCATTCGTTCGTGCAGGTATTTTTGAGTCACGTGCCCATTCTGGCGCTGATACCGGTCATCTCCGCCTATATCGGGGTGACCCAGGTCGGCTTCTCCGTTGGCGACAATGTGCAAAAGCTGACACCGGGCAGCGCGCTTAGCCTCGCTGTTATCACCTATTTCTCCCTGCTATTCGGCGTATATATCTTTGGCGAATTTATCAATTGGATGGCCAAGAGCTTCAAGGTGGAAGGTGATGAGGAAACCCGTCACTACGAAGGCACCGCGCTCGCAGTCTTCGTAACCACGCCTATCTTCCTGGTCGGATTCATCGGGCTGTATCCAAACCTCTGGTTGAACGCGGCCGTGACGCTGGCTGCCACCGCGTATTCGGTTTATCTCATATACGAGGGTATACCGATCCTGATGAATATCGATAAGGAGCGCGCGTTTGTGTACGCATCGTCAGTGATTACGGTGGGCTTGGTGCTATTGGTAACGGTACGGATTGGCACCGTTATTCTTTGGAGTATGGGGATTGGCCCCGTGTATCAAAATTAGTGAACCCCAGCTTGGGTTGGGGTTCACTAGCAAGCCGGCCGTTTGGAGCCGGCTTTTGCCGCTGATATGTTTAGGCGGTTTCTTCCATTGCTGCAGCAGGGTTGGGTACCTGCCTGCCGTCGCTTAAGGTAAGTGGCGGCATAGGGCAATCCAGGCAATCTGCGATAGCGCGGAGTAATTCAACCTCGCGACCACCCACAATGCCATCATGGCTCATCGTTATCGCCAGTGCCTTAAGTAGCGCAGGCTTTTGCAGGGCGGGAGTATCACGGGCAATCGCCACTGCCTTGTCCAGCCTCTGCAGTGTCATGTCGCCACGCGCTGGCAGCGCCACTGCGCCCATCCCCATAAGATCTAAACCGGCTTCAAATGCGCGTTTCGCAGTGAGGTAATCTGAGCTGTCTGCATGTGCCATGGTTGCGAGTAAAAACTGGTGCGCATCGGCGAGGACCTTGGTGCTTGTTTTGCGCGCGCCAAGCTTGCGGTGTCGGTCGGGGTCCTGCTCCAGGCCGTGCATCAGCACACGATAAAGAGCCCACTCCCAGATCTCGATCTTGCCATCGGCCCGCAGCAGCTTAATGACATTGCGCTTAAATATCTGAAACTGTTGTGGCGCCAGCGATTTTAAGGCGGGAATACACAGGTCCAGCAGGGGCAGGCGCAGATGCGTCCCGATACGAGTCAATTCCTCAGATAGCTTTTCAAATTCGCGCAGTACTGCGGGGTGAGCGACCTTGGCAAGCAAGTCCAGCTGCGTTGCACGGTGCTCGGATGCCTCTTCATTGCCTATCAGCAAGCCATAGATGAGTGCGCGCGCTGCAAAAGGGTCGTGCGCCGCCGCCTTAAGTGCTGAGGGTATTTCAGCAAGTAGTACCTTGCCTCGTGCGCACTGCTGGTAGGAGGGGTTGGCAATATTGTTGTCCACTACCTCTACGATCTCCGCAAGCGTTGCCTGGTAGGGATTGCTTGGGGAGTTGGTTACGGTCTGAGCGGTATCGGTGCCACTATTGCGGTGCTGGCTGTGCATGCTCGAGATGTTGGCTGGGGCTGCATCTGACACCGCGGGGGTGGCGCTTCCAGCGGCGCTTGCCGCTACTTGCCACTGTGGATCGAGGCGCGTTATCCGAGCGTCGAGGGGCGGATGCGTGGCGAATAGCCCCCCAAAGCTCGCCCGCAGTCCACTGGCGAAGTACATGTGGCTGAATTCACTGGCGTTGGTCGCTTGCAGATTTGAGCCCGATGTATGCCGGGCAATTTTTTTCAGCGCGCCGGCAATACCCTGCTTGTTGCGGGTAAATTGCACCGCTGACGCATCCGCCAGATACTCCCGCTGTCGGCTCACAGCGGACTTGATCAGGTTGCCGAAAAAAGTGCCGGTATAGCCAATGGCGACGAGCCCCATACCGGCAGCAAACACCGGCATGCGGCCACGGCTGCTACGACCACCCCAGTAACTCCCGCGCAGTAACCAGCTGCCCACCAGGCCGATAATAAGAATGCCGTGCAGGAGCCCAACGATGCGGATGTTGAGGCGCATGTCGCCGTTAAAAATGTGGCTGAATTCGTGGGCCACTACACCCTGTAATTCGTCACGGTCAAGCTGCTCGATACAACCGCGCGTCAGACCAATCACGGCATCGTTTGCAGAATAACCGGCGGCGAAGGCGTTGATGGCGCTGTCTTCAAGGATGTAGACGTCGGGCACCGGGGTACCAGAGGCCAGCGCCATTTCCTCAACCACATTCAGCGCGCGTTGTTCCGCGAGACCTTCGGGGGACGTATTAATCTTTCGCCCGCCGAGGGATTCCGCAACGGCGCGCCCACCGCCAGCCAGCTGGCGCAGTCGAAACAGGCTCGCCAGGCCGATGATGGCGGTAATTGTAATTGCAATCCCGGCGACGGTTTCCCAGCCCAGATGGCTGATGATGCCGATAAGTGATGTGTCCACCGCGGGGTCGCGCAGGTCGGAGTAGCTTGCAAGAAAGGCGACGAACACAGTGGTGATCGCCACCAGACCGATGACCGCAGCGCAAAACAGAGCAATGAGCACTCCGCTATTGCGCCGGGCCTTGTCCTGATATTCAAAAAAATTCATCGGTGGTTAGTCCTGAAATCAGAACTCTACGCGAGGCGCAGCCTGGAAGGTCTCGGAGTCTGCAAACTCCAACAGCTTGCCATTTTCCCGGTGGCCGAAAAATCCGGCAAAAAATACCGGTGGGAAACTCTGGCGGAAAATATTGTAGGCAGTAACGCCATCGTTGAAGGCCTGACGGGCGAAAGAAACTTTGTTTTCCGTGCTGGTCAGCTCTTCCATGACCTGTTGAATGGTTTGGTTCGCCTTGAGATCCGGGTAGGCCTCCATCACCACGTTGAGCCGTCCCAGAGCGTTGCTGAGTAACCCTTCAGCATTGCCGAGGTCGGCAATGGCGGCGGCGTTCCCCGGGTTGCTGGCGGCGGCCTTGAGCCCAGCCATCGCAGTGTTCCGCGCGGAGATGACCGCTTCCAGGGTTTCGCGCTCATGCTTCAGGTATGCCTTGGCCGACTCCACCAAGTTGGGAATCAGATCGTAGCGACGCTTGAGTTGTACTTCGATCTGGGCGAAGGCGTTTTCATAGCGGTTCTTCAGTGAAACCAGATTGTTGTAAATGCTGATGATGTAAAACACGACTGCCGCCGTAGCAACCAGCCATACGATGGTAGAGATTTCCATAGAACTCGAATTTCCCTGTAAGTGTGTACCTGGCGACGCATATGGCCACAAGGCTGTGGGTAATACGCAGAATTTGCTGGTGAATAGTGGATTCGGTCATTGAGATTGATCCGCATCGGTTTATTCCAGCGCCGAGCTTGATACTACCATGGACCGTACAACGAAAGGCGGATAGCCCTCGCGCTGCGGTGGTGGGTTATAATCCGCCACCAAATTGCGTTTTTCCGCAATATTGGTCAGCCTTGCCGGGTAATTCCCGTTAGATTCGGAGTGAAATCAATATGAGCGAGCAAGTTAAGGACCCCGTGGTCATTGTCGGTATCTCCCGTACCCCTATGGGTGGTATGCAGGGAGCTCTTTCTGGCCTCAGCGCCCCTGAGCTGGGCGCAGTTGCGATTCGCGGCGCGCTGGCCGATGCCGGCGTAGATGCTGCAGACGTCGATGAGGTGCTGATGGGGTGCGTACTGCCCGCGGGTGTCGGTCAGGCGCCGGCACGCCAGGCGTCTCTGGGTGCGGGAATTCCTCAGGGCACCCCGACTACTACGGTGAACAAGGTTTGCGGCTCTGGTATGAAGACCGTCATGATGGCGCGCGACGCACTGTTTGCCGGCGATGCGAAAGTCGTTGTTGCTGGCGGTATGGAGAGCATGAGTAGTGCCCCATACATGCTGCCCAAGGCGCGCGGCGGTATGCGCCTGGGCCACGGTCAGGTGTTAGACCACATGTTTGTGGACGGGCTGGAAAATGCCGCCGATGGCCAGTTGATGGGCAATTTCGCGGAAAACACCGCAGACAAGTACAGCTTCTCCCGTGAAGAGCAGGACGAATTCGCGATTGAATCCCTGGCCCGCGCCAATGCGGCGATTGAGTCGGGTGCGTTCGAGCGCGAGATTGCCCCGGTAACCGTGCGTAGCCGTAAGGGTGACGTGGAAGTAAGTGTGGATGAGGCGCCCGGCAATGCGCGTCCAGACAAGATTCCGGCACTGCGCCCGGCGTTTCGCAAGGACGGCACCGTAACCGCAGCGAACGCCAGCTCTATTTCCGATGGTGCCGCAGCGCTGGTACTGATGCGTGAAAGCGAAGCCAAGGCCCGCGGTATCAAGGTGCTGGCGGTATTGCGTGGCCAGACCCAGTTTGCCCATGCGCCGGAGTGGTTTACCACGGCACCGGTCTCCGCGATGGCGAACCTGCTGGAAAAAACCGGCTGGAGCAGTACCGATGTCGACCTGTTCGAGATCAATGAGGCATTCGCGGTCGTAACCATGGCGGCGATGAAGGACCTAGATTTGCCGCGCGCGAAAGTAAACGTGAATGGCGGTGCCTGTGCACTGGGTCACCCTCTGGGTGCCAGTGGTGCTCGTGTGATCGTTACCTTGTTGGCGGCGCTGGAAAATCGCAACCTGAAGAAAGGTGTTGCCAGCCTGTGTATCGGTGGTGGTGAAGCGACGGCTGTTGCGATCGAGCGCCCCTGATTAAGCGGTACGAGAGCATTGTTCGAGCATAAAAAAACGGAGGCCTTGGCCTCCGTTTTTTTATGCGTAAAAGCTGTATTTAGTCGATGTACTCCACCGCCTTTACCACTTTCTGCACACCGCCCACGGTGCGGGTCTTTTCCGCCGCATTTTCCGCTTCCTGACGGGTGAGCAAGCCCATCAGATAAACTACACCGTTTTCGGTAACGATCTTGATGCGGCCGCTGTCGATTTCCTTATCGGTCATCAGGGCACCTTTTACCTTGGTGGTAAGCCAGGTGTCGCTGGTACGGGCCAGTACGGAAGTTGTGCCGCGTACCTGAACTTCGTTGTATACCTGGCGTACAGAGTGCACCTGCTGTGCCGTTTGTCCGGCCAGGTTGCGCAAGTCATTGCTGGAAACCTGCCCGGTCAGCAGTACCACACCGTTAAAGCTGGTGACGTCGATATTGGATTCCTTCAGCTCCGGGTGCGCTTTGCGCAGGTTCACCTTGGTGATGGTTTCCAATTGCTGGTCATCGATGTAGGTGCCAAAGCTGCGCTCGCCCGGATCTGGCTGAATGGGACCGTCGTGGGTGGCGTCCAGAACGGTTGCACAGCCGCCCAGAAGGGCCAGCAAACCGCCACCAATAAGAGTTTTCAGAGTTGCGGAAAATGTTTTTTTCGCGCTCGATCGCATGGATTATTCCTCGAATCCGCCAAACAGACTGCTGTCGATCAGATCGCACAGACAGAAAAGTATTAATAATTGAACCTGATGTACTTCTGACGCAACTGGGGAAGGTACGCGCAATTCTATGTCGTGTACGTCCAGGAGGGCCGTGCAGTCTCCATCAGCTTCGCCACCGGTCAGCGCAAGCACGCCCATATCGCGATCGTGCGCGGCGCGGATGGCTTGCACCAGGTTGGAGTCCTGACCGTCGGTACTGATGATCACCAGCAAATCACCGGGCTGGCCCAGTGCGCGAATCTGGCGCGCGTAGGATTCGGCGCGGCCGTGGTTGCGGGCCACGGTGCCGGTAGTTACCGCATCGCCATTCAGTGCAATCGCCGGCAGGCCCGGTCGTTCGCGCTCGAAGCCTCCCATTAACTGGGCAGAAAAGCTTTGTGCAAGCGCGCCACTGAGTCCGTTGCCACAGATCAGGAGCTTATTCTCGGCCAGCAGGGTGTGGACGATCATTTCGCTGGCTTCGGCAATGTAGGGTGCCAAAAGTTCACCGGCATTCATGGTGGCTTCAATGCTGCGGTGAAACAGGGTTACCACTCTCTGTTCCATGTACTCTGTGTATTCCTGTGAGTGAGCCTATTTATTGCCCGAAGGCATTTTGTATCCAATCAATGTTGAGTGGTCCATCACCGTTTCCGCGCTCGATCGTCACAACATCGAAACGACAGGGGCAATCTAATCTGCGTAATTGCAGGTAGCCGTTGGCCGTGGTGAGTAATTTTCGCTGTTTTCGATAGTCAATGGAAAGCCCAGCGCCACCAAAAGTCCGGTTGCGCCGGTAGCGCACCTCAACAAACACCAGGATATTTCCATCACGCGCGATTAAATCAATTTCGCCAAAGCGCCCGCGAAAGTTTCGCTCCACGATACGCAGGCCCGCGGCAACCAGGTGCCGCTCGGCCTGCGCTTCCATCTCGTTGCCGATACTTGTGGTGTCCATGAAATTCCTTTTCGATGGATTTGTGTCAGTGAGCGCCCGCTATCTCTCAGTTCTGCGTAATGGGTACCGGGGCTCCCTTGTTGATCCGCGCCCAGATCTGTTCGCGCACAATGCGGCCATCGGCGCTCAGACTGAGCGCGCCGGTCAGTCCGTATACCTGCTGGTCCGGGAACTGACGAAGAATCGGCAGGCGGGGGTAAAGGCGGAAGGCATCGGCGCCGAGCGCATACAGGCGGGCAAAGGCTGGGGCCGGTGCTGCCTGTTTGACGATGTTCTGCTTGGTTTCGTTATTGTCCTCAAACAGCCACGGCAGTGCGGTAAAACGCACACCGTTGAGGTCCCTGTCGCGCTGGCGGTCGATATTACCGGCAAAGATCTGCGACGTAGAATAAACCGGCAGCTCGCCCGCGTAGAAGAACGAAAGCATCGGTTTGATTTGGCGTGCCTGCTGAGGCTGTGCCAGTACAAACAGCATGTCGACGTCGCCGCGGCGGCGCGGAGTGAACTTGAGCGGGGTCGACAGGGCGCTGCGCAGGGCGCGCTCCCGTTCCTTACTCTCAGAAATCAGCAGGGCATCGCTCACCAGCTGCGAGAAGTTGGAGCTATCCCGGTAGTTGCGGCTGACGCTCACGGTACCGCCCAGGCGGTTCCACTCTTCAGTGAATGCGGTCAGTCCACGCTGGCCCCAGCCAGACTCGGGGGCCAGGATCATGGCCTGGCGGTGGCCCTGGAGGAAAGCTTGCTGGGCTACCTGGCGGGCTTCGTCTTCGATGGCGAGGCCAAATTGCACCAGATCGTCGGTTAGGCGGCCCTCATCGCCGTAGTTCAGGGCGAGGGTTGCCACTGGCAGCTTCTCAGTAGCGAGCAGGTTGGCGACCTTGCTCTTGTCGAGCGGGCCGACAATTGCCTGAGCGCCACCGTTGACGGCCATCTGGTAAATCTCTTCAAACGGCTGCTCGGTACCCGTGTCATAGACCTGCACCTGCGGCGTGGGCGCACCGGCGTCCAGCGCGCTGTAGTAAGCAGCCATAAAGCCATCGCGAATTGCGCGGCCGGCGGAGCCGAGAGGGCCGGAAAGAGGTAGCAGCAAAGCGACATTTTGCGCTGGTTGCGTGGCCAGCTGCTCCAGCAACTGCAGGGCTTGCGGCGGATGGCTAACCGCGGAGTGGGTCGGCCATTGCTGGCGCCAGCGGCTCAGTTCGGTCAGCTGAGTGCTGATATCGGCCTGGGTGTCGCGGCCAATCAGTGCCAGCTCATACCAGGCGCGCATCTGTGGGGACAGACTCTCATCTGCGCGTAAGCGCAATTCTGCGGAAGGGAGTTGAGTGAGCAATTGCCACAAGCCATTGTTGTTGGTGGCGGTGGCCTGATCGTCCAACGGCAGACCGGCGATGCGCTGCCGCTCCTGAATACCGCTGTCGATATCGCCCATCAGGCCCCACAGATCCGCGCGCAGGTTGCGCAGCGGTAGGGCGGTCGAGGCCGGAATCTCGAACCAGGACTGTTCCAGGCGCGGGGCACTCACCAGATCCAGAGCGGTGAAAAACTCATCGTCGGCTGCCAGCGCGCTACCGTAGACTTGCGCGTACTGGGCGTACTCCGAATTGGTCAGCTGTTCCGGGTCAATACTGCTGGCGGTCTGCAGAACCGTCGCGTTATCGCCCAATCCGTATAGAATGGCGGCCGCCTGCAGCTGTGCCTGGTCCTTTTGCGGGGAAGGCAGCTGGCGCGCCTCGCTCAACAGGCGAATGGCGCTCTGGCGGTTGGCGGTCTCCACATCACTGGGCGCGGCGGCAACTGGGGCACCGGGCTGGGTACTGGGTGTCTGGCAACCGGTCAGGGCCAGGGCCAGGGTGCCTGCAGCCAGGCTATTCAAAATGAACGGGATACGCCGGGAAAGGGCGGACATATTCTTCTCCCACAAAACTTATTCTGGAGTGAACTATGGGGCTTGATACAGCGGTGCTATATATCGTCGCGACGCCCATTGGCAATTTGGCTGATATGGTACCGCGAGCCGTTGAAGTTCTACAATCCGCTGATTTGGTGGCGGCGGAAGACACCCGTCACAGTCAGAGACTTTTTTCCCACTTTTCCATCGATACCCCCCTGGTTGCGTACCATGACCACTCGGACGATCAGCGTACCAACAAGATTCTCGAGCGTCTCGCGCAAGGGCAGACGGTGGCACTTATTTCCGATGCCGGCACCCCGCTGATCTCCGATCCGGGCTACCGGTTGGTGCGCGATGCCCGTGAACAGGGTTTCCAGGTAGTACCCATCCCTGGCCCCTGCGCCTTTGTGGCCGCACTGTCCGCTGCTGGGTTGCCCAGCGACCGCTTCTCATTCGAGGGCTTTTTACCCGCCAAGTCGCAGGCGCGGGCCAAAGCGCTGGATGCTTTGGCTGGGGAAACCCGCACCATGGTGTTCTACGAAGCGCCCCATCGGGTGCTGGGTACCCTTGAGGCCATGGCGGAAAGCTTTGGCGGCGAGCGCGAGGCGGTGATCGCACGCGAGCTGACCAAGGCCTTCGAGACCATCCAGCTGATGCCGCTTGCGGAGCTGGTGGAATGGGTGCGCGCAGACAGCAACCAGCAGCGCGGCGAGATAGTCCTGCTGGTACGCGGCGCCGCGGAGTCAAAAGCCGCGGAGCTCGACGCAGAGTCAGAGCGGGTGATGAAGCTGCTGCTGGCCGAATTGCCCCCCAAGCGCGCGGCGGCGCTGGCGGCGGAGATTACCGGCGTGAACAAAAAGGCGCTGTACAACTGGTCGCTGGCGCAGAAATAGTGAATTCCATGTTATCGGCACGAACGGGTGAAATTGTCTTGCATCCCGCACCCCCGGTCATTAACCTTCGCGCCCGAGTCAGCCAGACAATCGCTGTTCGATTACCTTCGGGTGGTTGTATGGAGGAAAGTCCGGGCTCCATAGGGTGGGACGCCAGGTAACGCCTGGGGGGCGCGAGCCTACGGAAAGTGCAGCAGAGAGTAGACCGCCGATGGCCTGTTCGCAGGCACAGGTAAGGGTGAAAGGGTGCGGTAAGAGCGCACCGCGCGGCTGGTAACAGTCCGCGGCACGGTAAACCCCGTTCGGAGCAAGACCAAATAGGCCCCCTTTAGCCTTGTGCTAGCAGGTGTGACCCGCACTGGGGGCGGGTAGGTCGCTTGAGGTGTCTGGTGACAGGCATCCCAGATGAATGATTGTCCGCGACAGAACCCGGCTTATCGGCTGACTCACCAAATTCCTTTCCCGCCACACTAGGCTGCATCCTTTTTCGGTCTGGTGTGGCGGGCGAGAGTTGCTATTTTCTTACCACCAGCATTCCTTCCTGCCGATACCAGTTGGCAGCATCCGCAATACATTCTTCCACCGTCGGCACCTTGTAATCCAAGCGAGCGACCGCTTTGCTACTGTCGGTATACTGTCGAGCCATCATATAGCGCGCCTGGCCGGGGTTGATTTGTGGTGGTTTGTTAGTGATTTCCGCCAGCCATTCACAGGCATAGGCGTAGGCGAGAAATGCCCCGCGTGGCAAGGTAAAGCGTGGTGGTTTTGCCTGAATTTCCTGAGCGATAAGTTGCCAGACCTGTTTGTGGGGCATGTTGCTGTGCGGTAACCCTGCGCACAGGAAGTCCTCACCGCTGTGCGCACGTTCTGCCGCGGCAATATGCGCTTTCGCCACCTCTCGCACATGACAAAAGGAGCCGCCTCCGGGAATAAACCCGGGTAGTGATCCTTTGAGTAGTTCGAAAAATACGGTTCCTATTTGCAGGGTGTGATCAAATGGGCCGATCATAAAACCGGGGTAGATATACACCACATCCAGGCCTTGTTGCTGCCGAATGTTTTCCAGCCGCTGTTGGGCTTCCAATTTAGTTTCCCCGTAGTGGTAGCCCATATTGGTGAAGTTAAACTGGCCAGTTTTCTCGTTGACCGTGCCGCCGTTCGGGCATGCACCCAACACATCCAGCGTACTGGTGTGCACCATCCGGCGGACACCGTGCTTCAGACACGCGCGCGCGATATTGAGGGTGCCATCCACGTTGATAGTGCGCTGGCGAGGGTAGAGGCGCTTCCAGTAGGAAGTGTCGCCGGCAACGTGAAATACGGTATCGCAGCCCTTCGCCAGAGGCAGTACTTCCTCCGGTTTGGTAATGTCGGCAAGTACAATCTCTACTGGGAGTGCACGCAGGTATTTATTGTTGGAACCGTGCATACCACTGGCGCGGACCTGCCAGCCTTGCTCGACCAACTCATGCACCAGATTTAGCCCGAGGAACCCGGTGGCGCCGGTAACCAGACATGTTTTTTTCATATCAGTGCTCCCCTTGTAATTCCAGCTGGCGACGATAGCGTTGCATGCCGCGCTGGCCCAGGCGGGCGAAGAAGGGGTAAATGCGAACCAGCAATCCGGGCACGCAGCCGATCAATTTTCCCATCCAACTATCGGAGCGGGAGCTGTAGTATTCCAATTTGCGGGTGCGCAGTGCTTTCAATATCAGGTCGGCAATGTAATCCGCACTCTTGGGTGTGCTGACAAAATTGAGTGGGCTGCCGCCGTTGCGCGCTTCCCAGCGCAACATGGGAGTGTCCACAGCGCTCGGGTAGATACCGGACACATACACTCCGCTACCTTGTAGCTCGGCATGCAGGGCATTGGTAAAACCGCGCAGGCCGAATTTGGTGGCTGAATAGGTTGCCGATCCGGGCAGCGGCACCAGTGCCGCGGCGGAAATGGTGTTAATAATGTGTCCGCGTTTTTGTGTCAGCATTTTTTTGGCCAGCGCGCGGTTGATCTGGATGGCGCTGCGCAGGTTTACCTCCAATTGCAGGTCGAGATCTGCGGGATCGCTGTCTGCCACATGTAAGGTGGATGCAATACCGGCATTGACGAGGCCTACGGCAAGCTCTCCGGGGTCGCTTTCTAATTCGCTTAACAAATTCGAGAGTTGAGCGCGGTCTGCTAGGTCCACGATGAACGCTCGGCAGTGCGGCAGCTGCCGGCAAAGTTCTTCCAGTGCGCTACCCTCGCGATCCACCAACCACAAGCTATACCCCAGGGCACTGAATTTTTTTGCCGCAGCACGCCCGATACCGCCGGCAGCGCCGGTAATTAATATCTGTTGCATGGGCGCCTCCTAGTTGGCGGTTTGGATTTGTGCTGAAGCGGGGTGACCTGCATAAAAGTCTTCGCTCAGGTCGGGCCAGCCCATGGCGCGGCGCATTTTGCGCATTGCTTTGCCGTAGGCCTGCTGGTTTGCGTATCCACTGTGACGATTAGACTCGACATAGCGGACGCCACCGCTGAGATCTGGTTCCGGCCCCTGAATGAACTGCGCGAGCCTTTCTGCCGCATCGCCACCTTTGCGCTGTGTATTAATCGTGTTGGCGATCAGGTACGCCATATCGTCAAACATTTTGTAAGCGCCGCCGTTCGTCTCCACGTAGCCATTGATGAAAATACTTGGGTCATTGCGGTTAAAGATTTTCAAAAACGTTTGTGGACGCTCGTGTTTCCAGGCAAATGTATCTGTGGGCAAATAAGGTAGCTGCCAGTGATAACCCGTCGCCAGAATGATGGTATCCACCTCGATGCTGCTGCCGTCTTTGAAGAACACCTGCTTGCCCCGCAAGTAATCAATCGCGCCTTTCGCGGCAATGTCCCCATGCTGCAGATAGTGCAGTAATTGGCTGTTAAGAATCGGATGGCTGGACAGTACCGCGTGATCTGGTTTCGGCAGGCCGAGACGGCGAAGGTCGCCATTTAACAGGCGTAGAAGTGGTCCAAATGTCTTTTGTTGTAACCAGGCCGGTAACCAATTGGAGCGAGCTCCAAACACATCAGCCGGCATGCCGAAAATATGTTTGGGTACGAAGTGGTAACCGCGGCGCAGGCTGATATAGGCCGATTCCGCGTTCGCAGTGGCGTCGCAGGCAATATCCACCCCGGAGTTACCCGCACCTACAACGAGAACCTTGCGGCCCCTCAGCATGGAGGCATCGCGGTAGTTCACCGAATGCAGTACCTCACCTTTAAATTCGTCTTCTCCGACAAGCGTTGGCCGGTTGGGTAGCCAGTTGGTTCCGCTGGCGCAAACCAGCCAGCGGAAATTGTGCTCCTGGCTGGTGTCATTCTCGCTGCGCGTGCGCAGGTGCCAGCCATTTGCGGTGCGCTCCACATTATCCACAAAGGTGTTGAAGCGAATATCGGCCCGCAAATCGTAGGTTTCGGCAAATGTGCGGATGTACGTCAGCAACTGCCGGTTGGAGGGGTAATCCGGGTAGCTCTCCGGCATGGGAAAGCCGTAATGACCGGACATGGTCTTCGACGAAATAAAGTGAGCAGATTCGTACATGGGACTGCCGGGGTTCTCGATATCCCAGATACCGCCCACGTCGGAGTGTTTTTCGAAGACTGTGAACGGGACATCCATGGCGCGCAGCGCGCGCGCGGTGGCAAGTCCCGCGGGACCTGCGCCGATGATCGCTACCTTGTGGGCAGGTGCGTCGTTGGCGGACTCGTCGGCTTGCATTTGCTGATCAGCCATTGTTATTCCTTGTTGTCGCGTGTGGCCTTCTCTAAAATCTTAAATAGTTTCAGGTTTCTTTAAAGGTAATGGCTTCCCTGCAGACCTGTCAATAAATCTGAATAAATTTAAGGTTTTTATCCGGTATGATACGCCGTGTCGAGCAGTGAGAGCCCAAATGTCAAAGCGTGTCGAAAAGTCCGGTCCGGAGGGGCAGCTAGTTAGCCGTAACGAGGTGCGTGCACCCCGCCAGAGCCGCAGCCGTGCTCGGGTCGACGCCATTTTGCAGGCGTGCAAGGAGTTGATTGTCGAGCGGGGGAGTGCCGGGCTGAAGGTTCAGGATATTGCGGCGCGCGCTGGGGTCACAGCGGGCTCCATGTATCAATATTTCCCCAATAAAACGGCGATTATCGAGGCGCTGGCGCGCCGGTATATGGAGGAGTTTCGCGGGACACTTGGCAGTACCGTCGCCGAGCCAGTACGTGATCTCGACGATTGTGTGGCCAGGTTGCACCAGCTGCTCGACCAGTTTTTTGCCTTCTATGAATGCGAGCCGGTATTTCGCGACCTTCTAGTGAGTGCCGCCGCGGATAAGTCGTTGCAGGATCTGGATATCGAGGATAGTCGCTTTAACGCCGAGCAGGTATTTGCCTTCTGCCGCGACTTGTTTCCCGAGAAAAACTGGCCGGCACTGCACGAGTTTTTATTTGTGTGTATGCATCTGGCCAGTTCAGCTGTGCAATTGGCGTTGAGCCTGCCAGCGGAGCGCGTTTCTATTATCGACAATGTAAAACTGCTGATTTCCCGTGGCGCTTTGGAGAGGTTTATGTCTTCCTGAGTACTAGGGATTTGAGTATTAGGGGTTAATGAATCTTGTTTTAGAAGGAGGGTGGGGAACCCTCCTCCCGCTAGGTACTTACTTCTGCTAACTGCTTACTTCTGCAGTAACAGTCCGCACTCCCGGTGCTCTTCGCCCTTGGTGGGATCAAAGTACACATCATTATCAGGCAGGTCGTTCTCGTACACGTACTCTTCCACATCAATTTCCTTGAGGTGGAACATGGGGGCTACGCGAATGGTGCCATGGTTGCCCTTGGTAAACACATCCAGACCCTTGCGGTGCGCATTTTGATCGTGGCGGATGCCGTTCAGCCACACATCCGGCTTGAGTTCTTCCATAGCGCGGTTGAACGGTTCGAGTTTTACAGTGCGCGAGAAGAAGTCGTGCTCCGGGGTGTCCAGTGGCGGAATACCCCCATGCACCGCGTTGTAATGTGCCGCGGACATTTTTGGTGAATAGGTGTACAGGTTCAGGTTGAGTAGCTTGATGACCTTTTCGATGTGGCGATAGGTTTCCGGCGTGTTGTAGCCGTGATCCACCCAGATAACAGGGATGTCCGGCTTGGCACGGGTGACCAGGTGCAGAAATGCTATTGCCAGGGGGCGAAAGTTGGTGAACACCACCGGGTTTTGCGCCTCGGCGATAGTGAACTCCATGATTTCACTGGGCTTGCTGCCTTTGAAGCGCTGGTTGAGTGCGTCCAGATCGGCACCGTGATGGAAGGTGCGGGCGGCGGCGCTTTGCGTGCTCAGTCCTGCTGAAAGGCCCATGCTGAAGAATTCCTGCTGAAAATTGGATATGGCAAAGCTACAGCGACTCAACCGGTATTAAAAATAATAAAAGCTGATTTTTATATGCCTCTAGGTTCTATTTGTCTGGTTGGGTCTGATGGGCGGTCTCGACCTGTGGGTCTCTGGCCGTGTGAATGATCCCAATGCGTGACGGAAAAATCATTGCTCGGCGCGAAAATCCTCTAGAAGCTATTCCCGTTGCTTTGATCACTGTAAGTGCCTGCTCACATCTGCGATTTTTTATGTCTGTCATGGCGCTTTGGCGCGAAGTTAAAGTGGTTTGTTAGGTTGGCAGAGTAAGTGCTTGCTTTGCAGTTCTTTTGTGCCCCCTTGCATGTGCCGAAAATGTGACCACTTCGCCTGTAGCCCGCGAAATTACTGGGCCCTTTCTACTTTTCTCCCCTCGATTTCCTTGACTTTGCTCCGCTCAGATTTATAGTGTCGTAGGTGGAGAAAAGTGGAAAATTGTGGGTGATTGTGGGGTCTTGGTGGTTGTGAGTGGTTGTTTACCCACATTCGCTAGTCACACAGGGCGGTTTATCTACTTTTTGATTAAAAATTGTGCATTTAAAGTGAAAAACTGAGTAGCGGCAGATTCATGTATCTGGGTAGCCACGCAATCAATATGGATGCCAAGGGGCGTCTGGCGATTCCGGCGCGAGTAAGAGACTCGCTGCTGGAAGATTGTGATGGTCGTCTGGTTGTGACGGCGCATACGGAAGAGCGCTGCTTACTCGTCTATCCTGATGCACAGTGGCGCGAAATTCTTCCAAAGATTGAGGCGCTGTCCAGTTTCAATAAAGTGGCGCGTCGCGCCCAGCGGCTGTTGATCGGCTATGCCTGCGAGCTGCAGGTTGACGCCAATGGCCGGGTACTGATTCCTCCCACCCTGCGCGAGTACGCCGGGCTTGAGAAAAAGCTGATGCTGGTGGGGCAGGGCAAGAAATTGGAGTTGTGGAGCGAAGACCGCTGGATGCATTGGCTCGACGACAGCGAAGGGGATGGTGAGATGCCCGAAGAGATGGCTTCACTCTCCCTGTAAACGAATTTAACCAAACGCAGGAGAAAGGGGTGTCCCAGGATCTGCATCGCAGTGTGTTGTTACGCGAGGCTGTGGACGCCCTGGTGGTGGACCCCGACGGCTTTTATATAGACGGCACTTTCGGCCGTGGTGGTCACAGTGCACTGGTGCTGGAGCAGCTCGGAGAGGCCGGTAGCCTGCTGGCGGTGGATAAGGATCCACAAGCCATCGCGTTCGCGGGCGAACGTTTTGCTGGTGAACCGCGGTTTGCGATCTGGCATGGCTCTTTTGCCGATATGGATGAGGCGGCCGCAGGAAAGGTGGGGCAGGTCTCCGGCATCTTGCTGGACCTGGGGGTCTCCTCACCACAGCTGGACCAGGCCGAACGCGGATTCAGCTTTATGCAGGATGGGCCGCTGGATATGCGTATGGATACCAGTCGCGGTGTGAGTGCCGCCGACTGGGTCAATACGGAATCCGAGTCTGAAATGGCGCGGGTGTTTAAAGAGTACGGAGAAGAGCGTTTTGCGCGCCGTATGTCGGCGGCCATTGCCAAGCGTCGGGTTGAAAAGCCATTTGAGCGCACGCTTGATCTGGCTGAGGTGGTGAAGGCGGCAAACCCCGCCTGGGAAAAGGGTAAGCACCCAGCCACGCGCGTATTCCAGGCAATACGGATATATATAAATGGTGAGTTGGATGACCTCTATCAGGCGCTGGACAAGTCGCTGCAGCTGTTAAAGCCCGGTGGGCGTCTGGTCATTATTAGCTTCCACTCACTGGAAGATCGCATCGTGAAGCGTTTTATTCGCGAGCAAGAAAAAGGGCCGCAGTTACCACGCGGGTTGCCGGTAATGGAAAGTCAGATCAACAAGACCCTGCGCTCTGTAGGCAAGGCGGTCAAGGCGGAAGCCCAAGAGGTCGGTGAGAACGTTCGCTCAAGAAGTGCGGTGATGCGGGTAGCTGAGCGGTTGCCGGATCGGGCGCAATAAATGGCAACAAAGAAGCTGTGGTTGTTTGTGTTGTGGGGGCTGGTAATGGCATCTGCCCTGGGGGTGGTGCACACCACGCACCAGAGTCGGGTATTGACCGCTCAGCTGGAGCAGGCGCAGCGCTATCGGGATGAGCTGCGCTATGAGCAGGAGCGTTTACTGCTGGAGCGCGGTGCCTGGTCTGCTTACAGCCGAATTGAGCAGGTCGCAAAAGAAAAGCTTGAAATGCACGCGCCGGGTCCCTCCGAGCGGGTGTTGGTGTCTAAGAATTAGATCGTCGGGAATGTGTTTTGGGGTAGCGCGGAAATCGCAGAGCCAAAGCAGCAGAAAAGAAAAATAGGGTCAGGGGAAAGGTCTCCATTATGGGTGCCGTGAAAAAGCAGCAACAACAGCCGGGTATTGCCCGCTGGCGCTTCGCGCTAGTGGCCGGTTTGCTGTGCCTGCTTGCCGCTGCCCTGGTGGTTCACTTGGCCGGACTGCAAGTGTTGCCTCAGCAGGATAAGGGATACCGCTTCCTGCAGGACCAGGGGCGCGCACGTACCATTCGCACCGAAGAAATAGCCGCCTATCGAGGCAGTATTCTGGACCGTAATGGCGAGTTGCTGGCGGTGAGTACGCCGGTGCACACCATCTGGGCAAACCCTCAGCTATTAAAAGAAACCAGCGCGGATCAGTTACGTCTACTTGCATCGGCACTTGGTACGCCACCGGCCCGCCTCGCAGAGCGCCTGAACAAGTATCGCAATAAAGGGTTTATGTACCTGCGCCGCCACATGACCCCCGAGGGCGCGCAAAAGGTGCTGTCTCTGGATCTGGCCGGGGTGTACAGCAAGAAAGAGTATCGGCGCTTTTATCCGGCGGGTGAAGTCACTGCCCAACTGCTGGGCTTTACTAATATCGACGATTTAGGCCAGGAAGGGCTTGAGCTGGCCTATGAGCAGTCCCTGGCGGGTGAGCCAGGCAAGCGCCAGGTGATGAAGGACCTCAAGGGGCGCGTAGTGCGCGATCTGGCAGTCCAGCAAGAGGCGCGCCCGGGCCGCGATCTGCAGCTCACCATTGATATGCGCCTGCAATACCTCGCGTATCGCGAATTGAAAAAAGCAGTTGCGGAAAACGGTGCCGCGTCCGGTTACATGGTGATCCTCGATACCCAATCCGGCGACGTGCTGGCGATGGCAAATCAGCCGTCTTTTAACCCCAACAACCGCGCCGGGGTGAAAGCTGCCGCAATGCGTAACCGCGCGCTGATCGATCAGTTCGAACCTGGCTCGACGATCAAGCCTCTGACCGCACTGGCGGCATTGGAGACCGGTCGCTGGCAGCCAAATACCCGCATCAATACGAGCCCGGGATACATCCGTTTGCCCGGGAAGACGTTGCTCGACCCGGTGAACTACGGCGAGATTGACTTGACCAAGGTGATCACCAAGTCGAGTCAGGTGGGTATCACCAAGGTAGCGATGGATTTGGAGCCTGAAAACTTGCGGGGGCTTTTTTACCGCTTGGGGCTGGGCGAAGCAGTTGGCAGTGGGTTCCCCGGAGAGGCCCCGGGAATACTGCCAACCAGGGATCGATGGCATCCCATTGAGCTAGCGAACTTTGCGTTCGGCTACGGTTTAACAGTGAATGCGGTGCAATTGGCTCAGGCCTACAGTGTCGTCGCAAACGCCGGGCTAAAACGCCCGGTTTCGCTGATTTTGGAGCAGGGAAAAACGGCTGCCAAAAATACTCCAGCAGAAAGCGTTGTCGATGCTGAGCTCGCGGGCCAAGTTGCCGCAATGCTCGAGACCGTGATTGGCCCTGAAGGCACGGGCAAACACGCGTCTGTGGATGGTTATCGTGTCGCGGGCAAGACCGGCACCGTGCACAAGGTGGGGCGCGAAGGTTATGTCGATAATCGCTACCGCTCTGTGTTTGCCGGCTTCGTGCCTGTGGATAATCCGCGCCTCGCTGCGGTGGTAGTGATCGATGATCCCACCAATACCAAGTATTACGGCGGTGAGGTGGCAGCGCCTGTTTTTGGCAAAGTGATGACTGGTGCCATGCGTTTGCTGCAGGTGCCGCCTGAACATATTCCGCCCGCTGATAAGCAGCTGGCGAAGCAGCTGGACGAAAGAGGTACAACATCGTGACCCAGCGCAACCCAACGAATACAGATAACGCGCGCCATGTATCGCTGGCGACGCTGGTGCCCGGATATGCCGGTATTCCAGATATTTCGGTGAGCGGCGTCGCCCTGGATAGCCGACAAGTGAAGTCCGGTGACGTGTTTATGGCCCTTCGCGGCACCGTAGTGGATGGTCGCGAATATATAGATAGCGCGATCGCGAATGGCGCTGCCGCGGTGCTCGCTGATGACGAGACGCTAGATAGCGCTGAACGGGATGGTGTGCAGGTCATTACCGTGCCGGGCCTGGCTGCGCGCGTGGGTGAAATCGCCGCGCGCTTTTACGGTAATCCAAGCGCAGAAATGTATCTGGTGGGTATTACCGGAACGAACGGTAAATCCACTTGTGCGTATTTGACTGCACAATTACTCGCCGCCCACTTTGGCAGTGCCGCGGTTATGGGCACGATCGGTAACGGTGTGTGGAAGGATGGTGAAGTTCATCTGGAAGATACGGGCCTGACCACTCCCGATCCGGTGCGACTGCAAAAAGATTATGCGGACTTTTATGCACAGGGTGCGCGCGCCGGTGCTATGGAAGTTTCTTCCCACTCTCTGGCGCAGGGGCGGGTGCATGGATTGGAATTCGATACAGCGGTATTTACCAATCTGACCCGTGATCACCTGGATTATCACGGCAATATGGCGGCCTACGGTGCTGCCAAAGAAAAGTTGTTTGGGCTGCCCAAGCTGAAGCGCGGGGTGATCAATATTGATGACCCATTTGGTGCGCAAATGGTTGAGCGCTGCAAATTGCGTGGTTTGAGAGTAACTACCTACGGCTTACAGTCCGGAGACCTGCAAATTCGTGACTTGAAGCGTCTGGATAGCGGCTTCTCAGTACGCGTTATTACGCCTTGGGGTGAAGGAGAGTTGAAGGCGCCGCTCATTGGGGACTTCAATATTCACAATGCGCTCGCCGTTGTCGCAGCAGCGGGTTCAGCAGGTATGCCCCTGGCTGACATTCTCGCGGCCTTTGAAACTATTCGCTCGGTGCCTGGTCGCATGGAGCGTGTCGTCACAGGTGAAAACGAAGACATTAGTGTCTTGGTGGACTATGCCCATACGCCGGACGCACTGCGTGCAGCGCTGGAAGCTGCGCGGCCCTATTGTCGTGGCAAATTGTGGTGTGTGTTTGGTTGCGGTGGTGATCGTGACACCGGCAAGCGTGCGCCGATGGGCCGCATCGCGGTTGAGCTGTCGGATTGTCCTGTGGTGACGAGTGACAACCCGCGTGGCGAGGACCCGCAAAAAATTATCGACGATATTTTGCAGGGCGTGGACGACCAGAAATGTGTAGTGAAAGCAGATCGCGCTGAAGCGATTGCTTTTGCAGTCGCCAATGCTGGCCCTGGCGACACCGTATTGATTGCGGGCAAAGGGCACGAAGACTATCAGCTGGTCGGCGACGAAAAATTGCATTTCTGTGATCGCGAACAGGCGGCCAGTGCGCTGCTTGAGAGAGCTGCCGGGCAGACCGCAGGGAGTGAATCATGATTGCACCGCTGACCCTCGAGCAGTTGCAGCAACGATTTGGTGGCGAGCTGGTTAATGGCTCGGTGCAATTTGACGCGGTGTGTACCGATACCCGCAAGCTCGACGCCGGTGCCCTGTTTGTCGCCCTGCGAGGGGAGACCTTTGACGCCCACGACTTTCTGGCCAATGTGGACGGCAAGGTACTCGGAATCGTGTCCGAGAAACGACTGGAGAAGTCTTCGCTGCCGCAGTGGCTGGTAAACGATACGAACGTTGCCCTGGGGCAGATTGCTCGCCTGTGTCGTGAGCAGTTTAGTGGGCCGGTTATCGGTATCACTGGTTCTTGCGGCAAAACCACGGTGAAAGAAATGCTCGCGGGTATTTTCGGACAGCGTCATAACGTGTGTGTGACTCAGGGAAACCTGAATAATCATTTTGGCGTGCCGATGACCCTGTTTTCCCTGGCGCCTGAAAATGACGTATTGATTGTGGAGATGGGTGCGAGCGGGCCGAATGAAATCGGCTATTTGTGCAGCATTGCCAACCCAAATATCACCGCAGTAAACAACGTCATGCCTGCGCATGTGGAAGGCTTTGGCTCGGTGGATGGTATTGCAACTGCCAAGGGGCAGATCTACACCAGCCTTGAGCCCGGTAGCGCGGCAGTGATTAACGCAGATGACAATTATGCGGATTACTGGCGTGGCGAAATGCCTGAAGATGTGCGCACCCTGGATGTGGGGTTTGGCCACCAGTGGGCGGTGCACCCAGACAATATCGAATTGGATTCTCGCGGTTGCCCGAAGTTTGATCTCGTTGTAGAGGGTGTTTCCCATCCGGTACAGCTGCAGGTGCTGGGGGAACACAACGTACATAACGCACTGGTTGCTTCTGGCATTGCGCATGCTGCGGGACTTCCAGTCGCTGAAATCGCAACGGGACTCGGTGTTTCCAGTGGTGTGGCGGGGCGTATGCAGTCTCTCCCTGGGAGTAATGGCGCCACTGTTATTGATGATAGCTACAACGCCAACCCGGGGTCGGTGAGTGCCGCAATTGAAATGCTCGCCCAGCGCGATGGCCAAAAGATCTTGGTGTTGGGCGATATGGCTGAGCTGGGGCCTGAGGCGGATAGCGCCCATCGTGATATGGGATTGCTCGCTCGCGAGCGTGGGATCGATCAGCTGTTCACTCTGGGAAGTTTGAGTGGGGCGGCCAGCGTGGCGTTTGCCGCGGGCCATCAACATGAACAACGTAATTTCTCCGAACGCGAATCCCTGATTAAGGTGCTCGCGCCGGAGCTTGATGAAAACACCACTGTGCTGGTGAAAGGTTCCCGCAGTGCGCGCATGGAACTGATCGTGCAAGCGCTGACTGACGGAAATCAATAAAAGGTTAACACCATGCTGCTATGGCTGGCTGAATATTTACAACAGTACGTTAAGGGTTTTACGGTCTTTAACTACCTTACTGTGCGCGCCATTCTCGGTGCGCTGACAGCACTGGGGATTTCGCTGTTGGTAGGCCCGCGGATGATTTCCTGGCTGGACCGTTTACAGGTCGGGCAGGCGGTGCGCGATGATGGCCCCCAGTCTCACCTGAGTAAATCGGGCACCCCGACCATGGGCGGCACTTTGATCCTTGCAGCAATTTTTTCTGGTGCCTTGCTGTGGTCCGATCTGAGTAACCGCCTGGTATGGGTGACTCTGCTGGTGACCTTTGTGTTTGGCGCCGTTGGATTTGTGGACGACTACAAGAAAGTCGTTGAGAAAAATTCACGTGGTCTGATCGCGCGCTGGAAGTACCTCTGGCAATCGGTGGCGGGTCTGGGTGCTGCCATTTACTTGTATATGAGTGCGACGACACCTGCGGAAACGCAATTGTTTGTGCCGTTCTTCAAAGACGTCGCGATTAACCTGGGTCCGGTGATGTTTATCCTGCTCACCTATTTCGTAGTGGTAGGTTCCAGTAATGCGGTCAATCTTACCGATGGACTTGATGGCCTGGCGATTATGCCATCGGTCATGGTGGGTGGTGCACTGGGTCTGATTGCTTACCTGGTCGGCCATGTGGAATTTGCCAATTATCTGCATATTCCCTATATCGCTGGCGCTGGTGAACTAGCTGTGTTTTGTGCCGCGCTGGGTGGCGCAGGGTTAGGCTTTTTGTGGTTTAACACCTATCCCGCACAAGTATTTATGGGCGATGTGGGTGCGTTGGCGCTGGGTGCTGCGCTCGGCATCATCGCGGTCATTACCCGTCACGAGATTGTGCTGTTCATCATGGGTGGCGTGTTTGTGATGGAAACAGTATCGGTCATCCTGCAGGTCGCATCGTTCAAGCTGACCGGTAAGCGAATTTTCCGTATGGCCCCGCTGCACCATCATTTCGAATTGAAAGGTTGGCCGGAGCCCCGAGTGATTGTACGTTTTTGGATTATTACGGTGGTCTTGGTGTTGGCCGGTCTGGCCACGCTCAAGCTGCGCTGATCAGGGACTAGGGATAACTAGGGACAAATAGAAACATAAATTGACAATGAATCTTATCGCAACGTCAGAGAAAAAAGTGGTGATCGGATTGGGTGCTACCGGGCAATCGGTGGTGCGTTTTCTGCTGCGCCAGGGAATTTCTCCTGTTGTTGTTGATAGCCGTGAGGCGCCGCCGGCGCTGGAACAGTTTTGCGCCGAGTATCCGGATGTGGCCGTCGAATGCGGTCCGCTGAATCCGGACACCTTGCTCGCCGCCAGTGAAATTATTGTCAGCCCCGGTGTGGGCGTCGCAGAACCCGCGATTGCTGCTGCCATGGCCGAAGGTGTCCCGGTTGTCGGCGATATAGAGTTGTTCGCGCGCGAACTAAATCGTCTTGAAGTGCGCCCCAAAATTATTGCGATTACCGGCTCCAACGGTAAAAGCACTGTTACCACCCTTATGGGGGAAATGGTCTCTGCAGCCGGATTCAATGTCGAAGTGGGTGGCAATATCGGTGTGCCGGTCCTCGACCTGCTGGCGCAGTGCGCATCGAAGATGCCGGACGTGTTTGTGTTGGAGTTGTCCAGTTTCCAGCTGGAGACCACCTACTCTCTGGCTCCGGATGTGGCGACCATCCTGAATATGAGCGCGGATCATATGGATCGCTATCCGAGTATGGCCGCGTACCACCAGGCGAAGCAGCGCGTATACCGCCATGCCCAGCAGTTGGTGATCAACCGCGCGGACCCGCTGACCCGCGGCCCGCTGGGTAAGGATCGGGTGGAGTGGAGCTTTGGACTCGACCGTCCGGACCTGCGTCAGTTTGGAGTTATTCGCGACGGCGCAGGCCAGTGGCTTGCGCAGGGCGCCGAAAAATTATTGCGTACCGACGAAATGGCAATGGTGGGCAGCCACAACATTGCGAATGCACTGGCCGCGCTGGCGCTGGGAAATGTGGTAGGTATGGAAATGCCTGCAATGTTGCAGGTGCTTCGCCACTTTACCGGCCTGACCCATCGCTGCGAGCGGGTCGGTGATATGCATGGTGTTGTATTCGTCAACGACTCCAAAGGCACCAATGTTGGCGCTACCCGTGCCGCGCTGGACGGACTCGCGGATGGCGAACACAAAATTGTGTTGATTGCTGGTGGCGACGGTAAGGGAGCGGATTTCTCGCCCCTGGGCCAAGCGCTAAGTGCGCTGCGCGGCTTGGTTACTATCGGTGTGGATGGCCCGAAAATCGCCAGCGTGTTCACCGATGGCGTACAGCAGGTAGCAGCGACTGATATGGCTGATGCGGTGACGAAAGCACGGGCGATGGCGCAATCGGGCGATTTCGTGCTGCTGTCTCCAGCCTGTGCCAGTTTTGATATGTATCGCAACTTCGAAGTGCGCGGCGAAGCTTTTCGTCAGGCAGTGGAAGAACTTGTGTCTGGTGGCGATGCGGACAGGGAGGCGCGGCAATGAGCAAGTTGCCTCTGAACGCGGCGAACCAGCAAATAGACCCATATGCCTGGGTGCTGCCTTTTTGCGTAGCAGCGTTGGCGAGTATTGGTGTGGTGATGGTCGCCTCGGCATCGGTCGCATTTGCGGCGGACCTATATAACGACCAGTGGTATTTCCTCAAGCGCCATTTGGTGTTTTTGGCCGCCGGTGTTGTGGGTGCGTTGATCTTGAGCCGGATCTCGCTCAATACCTGGTCGAACCTGTCCTGGACGCTGTTGATTTTTGCGGTGGCTATGCTGGTAGCGGTGCTTATTCCCGGAGTGGGGCGCGCGGTGAACGGCAGTATGCGCTGGATTGCCCTGGGGCCAATCACGGTGCAGCCCGCGGAAGTTGCCAAGTTCTGCTGTCTGGTGTTTTTTGCGAGTTTCCTGACCCGGCGCCATGAAAAGCTGCGCCACTGGACCAGTTTTATGGTACCGATTTCGGTGCTGGGTATTGTAGCTCTGCTGCTACTACTTGAGCCCGACTTTGGGTCGGTGGTGGTTATCTCGGGTACTGCCCTGGCAATGGTTTTTCTGGCCGGTGCCCGCTTACCACATACCTTTATGCTGGTGGCGGTTGCCGCTTGCGGCCTGGTGATGATGGCGATTTTCAGCCCTTACCGCTTGCAGCGATTGACAACTTTCTGGGACCCCTGGGCAGAACAGTATGCGGCGGGCTACCAGTTGACGCAGTCGCTAATCGCATTTGGTCGAGGTGAATGGTTTGGCGTCGGCCTGGGTAACAGCGTGCAGAAATTGTTTTATCTGCCGGAGGCGCATACGGATTTTGTATTTGCGATTCTGGCGGAGGAATGGGGCTTGGTTGGCGGCCTGCTGGTTATTGGTTTGTATGCAGCTCTGACCTGGTCCCTGTTGCGATTGGTGCGTAAG
Source organism: Microbulbifer agarilyticus (assembly GCF_001999945.1). Classification (NCBI taxonomy): domain Bacteria; kingdom Pseudomonadati; phylum Pseudomonadota; class Gammaproteobacteria; order Cellvibrionales; family Microbulbiferaceae; genus Microbulbifer; species Microbulbifer agarilyticus. The sequence continues at coordinate 3,162,922 of NZ_CP019650.1, read as the reverse complement.
GCGCTGGCTAAACAGGCGTACTTTACCGCTCTGCTTACCTTCGGTATTGCGGTGCTGCTGGCGGGGCAAGCCTTTGTAAATATGGGGGTAGCCTCAGGTCTGTTGCCAACCAAGGGGCTGACCTTGCCATTTGTAAGTTCCGGTGGTTCCAGCCTGGTGGTGTGTTTTGGCCTGTTTGCCCTGGCGCTGCGCGCGCAGAAAGAATTGAACAGCGAAGAAGGCCAGGATCAGGGGCGTATTGAGAAAATCAGCCAGTTGCCGATTTTCAACCCCCTGCAATTGGGCGATAGAAAATCCGGGGAGGCGGCGTAATGGATACGACAGTTGCGACTAAGCGCTTTGCCGGTAAGAAAATTTTGATGATGGCGGGTGGTACCGGAGGTCATGTGTTCCCGGCGCTGGCGGTGGCCAACGCACTGCGGGAGCAGGGTGCTTCTATCGAGTGGCTCGGCACCATGCGCGGTATTGAATCGCAGTTGATCCCTGCCGCCGATATTCCTTTGCACTTTATTACAGTGGAAGGGGTGCGCGGAAAGGGCAAGGCAGCGCTGTTAAAAGCGCCTTTGCAGATCAGCAAGGCGGTATGGCAGGCGCGTAAAGTGGTTAGTGAAGTGAAGCCCGATGCTGTGCTGGGTTTCGGTGGTTTTGCCACCGGGCCGGGTGGAGTGGCGGCGAAGCTCGCCGGTGTGCCGCTGATCATTCACGAGCAGAATGCCGTAGCCGGGACCACCAACCGCTTATTGGCAAAAATTGCGCGCCGTGTGCTTGAGGCATTTCCCAGTGGTTTGCCCAGGGCTGAAGAAGTCGGCAATCCAGTCAGGGTGGAAATTTCCCAGCTGCCGGCGCCTGCGAAGCGTGTGGGTACGGTGCAGCCACCGCGGCTATTGGTACTTGGTGGCAGTCTTGGCGCGGTTGCTATTAATGAACTGGTGCCCAAGGCGCTGGCCAAAATTGCCGAAAAGCAGCGCCCACAGGTTGTACATCAGGCGGGACAGCGGCATCTGGATGTGGCGAAAGAAGCCTATGAGCGCGCCGGTGTTTCCGCGAATGTGGTGCCGTTTATTGCCGATATGGCAACCGCTTACAGTCAGGCAGACCTGGTGATTTGTCGCTCCGGTGCGTTGACTGTCTCAGAGATCGCCGCTGCCGGATTAGGCGCGATCATGGTGCCGTTTCCGTTTGCGATTGACGACCACCAAACGAAGAACGGTGAATGGCTGCAGCAGGCGGGCGCCGCAAAAGTGATTCAGCAAGATGATCTTGATGCATCACAACTGGCGCAACTGCTGGAAAGCCTGTTCGCCGATCCGAAAAAATTATTGGCTATGGCCGAGGCTGCGCGCCGAGTGGCCAGGCCGGATGCGACCGACCGAGTGTTGGCCGTGTGCAGTGAAGAATTGAGGTGCTGAGATGTCTGACGATTTAACCCAAAGCGCCGAGTCAGGAAACGTAATGACCCCATCAGGTGAACGCAACTATCAAGTTCCGGGTATGCGCCGTATTCGCCGCATCCATTTTATCGGTGTTGGCGGTGCCGGCATGAGCGGTATTGCGGAAGTTTTACAAAATCAGGGCTATGAGGTGTCTGGTTCCGACTTGCGCGAGAGTAAGGTTACCGAGCGCCTACGTAACCTGGGTGTGAAAGTGCAGATCGGCCACACCGAAGAGAATGTCCGCGATGTCGATGTTGTGGTGAACTCCTCGGCAATTTACGGAGATAACCCAGAATTAACCGCCGCGCGAGAAAATCGTATTCCAGTGGTGCGCCGTGCGGAGATGCTGGGTGAGCTCATGCGTTATCGCTATGGCATCGCGGTGGCGGGTACCCATGGCAAGACCACTACTACCAGTCTGATCGCGTCGATATTCGCCGCCGATGAGAAGGATCCGACGTTTGTGATTGGCGGACTGGTGAATAGTGCTGGTGCCAATGCGGCCTTGGGTGAGAGTCGATACCTCGTTGCTGAAGCAGACGAAAGCGATGCGTCTTTCCTGCACCTGCAGCCCATGGTTACCGTGGTGACCAATATCGACGCCGACCATATGGAAACCTATGGTGGCGACTTTGAAAAAGTGAAGCAGATTTTCATCGACTTTATCCACAACCTGCCGTTTTACGGCCTGGCGGTGATGTGCGGTGACGATGCCAATGTGCAAGAAATTATCCCCAAGTTGGCCCGGCCGGTAGCGACCTACGGCTTTGAAGAGGGCAACGACTTCCGGATCAGCAATGTGCGGCAGGAGCCACTGCGCAGCTTTTTCGATGTGCAGCGCCCGGATGGCAGCGTCATTGACGTTTGTGTGAATGTGCCCGGTATCCACAATGTGCTGAATGCCACCGCCGCGATCGCCGTGGCCACGGAAGAGGGGGTGAGCGATAGTGCTATTCGCGAGGGCCTGAAAGGCTTTCAGGGTGTGGGTCGACGCTTTCAGATTTTCGGCGAGTATCCGGTCAGTGACGATCGGCAAGCGCCAAAAGTCATGCTGGTGGATGACTACGGCCACCACCCACGCGAGGTGGCGGCGACGGTTAAAACCGTGCGCGACGGCTGGCCGGAACGCCGCCTGGTAATGGTGTATCAACCACATCGTTATACCCGTACCCGGGATTTGTTCGAAGATTTTGTGCAGGTGCTATCCGAGGTCGACAAACTGGTCCTGCTGGATGTATATAGCGCGGGCGAGGCGGTGATCCCAGGCGCGGACGGTCGAACCCTGGCACGCAGTATCCGTAACCGCGGTCAGGTCGATCCGATTTTTGTAGAAAAAGTTGATCAGGTGCCGCCGATCCTTGCGGATTTACTGGAACCTGGGGACATCGTTCTGACTCAGGGTGCCGGCAACGTTGGCGGCCTCGCCCAGCAACTGTCCGAATGGCGTCTTGGTGACAAGTAGAGTGCGAAGAGCACCAAGTAAAAAACTGTGAATAAACAAGAAATGCGGTGACTCCCAGCCGTGGCTACAAACAAAAAAGCATCGCGCGATAAAGTCGCGAAGCCAAAGAAAGGAAAGAAACCGGTACGTGGCGCGCGTGCATTGCCGGACCCTGACCAGGAGTCATCGCCTGGTGTGTTGCGCATCGCCGCTATGATTGGCTTGCTGGTAGTGGTCGCGTCTGGACTCGGATATACCGCGCACTGGCTTTGGCAGCAGGCGCCCAGTGTGGCACCGAGTCGGGAAGAGGCGCTGGTTAATGTGCGGGTAAAAGCACCGTTTCGAGCAGTGAGTGAAAAAGCGGTGGAGGACATACTGCTTCCGCACCTGCGCAACGGCTTCTTTGCCTTAGATATTGATGGGGTGCGCACTGCGCTGATGGATGACCCGTGGATCGTAAATGCTTCGGTTAGTCGGCGTTGGCCACATGGGGTTGAGGTTGTCATCGAGGAGGCCGAGCCCCTGGCGATTTGGGGTGGCGATCACCTGTTGGTGGCCAGTGGTGCACTGTTGCCGCGGCCAGAAAATTTACGTGATTTGCGTTTGCCGGAACTGGCAGGAGACGCGGATCTGGTGGATCGAATAATGATGCAGTATCAGGCGTTGGCCGGACTGTTGACCACCAAAGATATGGAAGTGCGCCGCTTGTCATTTGATGACTTGGCGGGATGGCAGCTAGAGCTGGTGAGCGGTATCCGCCTGCAGCTTGGCCATGATGAGCTGTTGGAGCGCGTTGGCCGTTTCCTTAGCTTGACGCGCGGCGTGCTGGCGCCGCATCTGCAAAAAATTGCGGGCGTGGATGCCCGTTATAACAACGCAGTTGCGGTGCAATGGAAAGAAATGGAAGAAGCGAAGAACTGACAACAAAATAGGTAGATAAAGAGCGAGGCTTCGTCCTGATCTGGCATTCAAAATGCGGATCGGCACAGCGTCTCGCGAGGTTGAAAATCCAATGACACAATCCTCTGAACCACGCATGATCGTCGGGCTGGATATCGGTACGTCCAAGGTAGTTGCGATCGTCGGCGAAGTCTCCGGTGACGGCGAATTGAATATTGTCGGTATCGGCTCTCACCGCTCCACAGGTATGAAGCGGGGCGTGGTGGTGAATATTGAGTCCACAGTGCAGTCGATTCAGCGCGCTGTGGAAGAGGCCGAACTGATGGCCGGCTGTGAGATCCATTCGGTGTATGCGGGTATTGCCGGTAGCCATATTCGCAGCCTGAATTCGCACGGCATTGTTGCGATCAAGGATCGTGAAGTGACACAGCAGGACCTGGACCGGGTGATCGACGCCGCCCGTGCCGTGGCGATTCCTGCCGACCAGAAAATATTGCATACCCTGCCGCAGGAATACCTGATTGATAATCAGGAAGGTGTAAAGGAACCGCTGGGAATGTCTGGTGTTCGCTTGGAAGCCAAGGTGCATCTGGTGAGTGGCGCGGTTAACGCGGCGCAGAATATCGAGAAGTGTATTCGTCGCTGTGGCCTGGAAGTGGAAGACATCATTCTTGAGCAATTGGCTTCGAGCTATGCGGTATTGACCGACGACGAGAAGGAGTTGGGTGTATGCATGGTTGATATCGGTGGTGGTACCACGGATATCGCGGTGTTTACCGGTGGCTCCATTCGACACACCGGTGTGATTCCGATTGCCGGGGATCAGGTTACTAACGATATCGCCATGGCCTTGCGTACGCCAACGCCGCATGCAGAAGATCTGAAAATCAAATACGCCTGTGCGCTGGCGAAACTCGCCCGTGAAGGCGAGACCATCAAGGTGCCGAGTGTCGGTGACCGCGCACCTCGGGACCTGTCTCGACAGGCGCTCGCCGAAGTGGTTGAGCCGCGTTACGACGAACTGTTCACTCTGGTACAGGCCGAACTGCGCCGCAGTGGCTTTGAAGATTTGTGTGCGGCGGGCATCGTGCTCACCGGCGGCTCGTCGAAGATGGAAGGCGCAGTAGAGCTGGCTGAAGAGATTTTCCATATGCCGGTGCGTCTCGCCATACCTCAGGGGATCGCGGGTCTTACGGATATCGTGAGTAACCCGATTTATTCCACGGGTGTGGGCTTGCTGATGTATGCAATCCAGTCCGAAGAAAACAAGGGCGGACAGTCCAGAGTGAAGCACAGTGAAAACCAGTGGTGGGACAAGGTTAAACACTGGTTCAGAGGCAACCTCTGAAGCAAAAAATAATTACCGGGATCGATAATTAAATTTAGACATGAGCAAAAAAGGGGAACAGCAATGTTCGAACTCGTAGATAGCGTACAGGATAAGCCTGTCATCAAGGTGATCGGTGTGGGAGGTGGCGGCGGCAACGCCGTGAAGCACATGATCGCCAGCGAAGTCGATGGTGTGGATTTCATCTGCGCCAACACCGATGCCCAGGCGTTGAAAGATGTAGAAGCGCAAACCATTCTGCAGCTGGGTAACACCATTACCCGCGGACTGGGTGCCGGTGCAAATCCAGAGGTGGGCCGTCAGTCCGCGCTGGAAGATCGCGAACGCATCGCCGAAGTGCTGACTGGTGCCGATATGGTATTCATTACTGCCGGTATGGGCGGTGGTACCGGTACTGGTGGTGCACCGATCGTGGCAGAGATTGCCAAGGATCTGGGTATTCTTACTGTTGCGGTGGTTACGCGTCCTTTCATGATTGAAGGTCGCAAGCGCACCACAGTTGCGGAAGAGGGCATCCTCGAGCTGCGCGACAAGGTCGACTCGCTGATCACCATTCCCAATGATCGCCTGCTGGAAGTACTCGGTAACAAGATCACCATGAAGGCCGCCTATAAGGAAGCCGACAACGTGCTGCTGGGCGCAGTCCAGGGCATCGCGGATCTGATGATTCGTCCAGGGATCATGAACGTGGATTTCGCCGATGTGCGCACCGTTATGTCCGAAATGGGTATGGCGATGATGGGGTCCGGTGCGGCTGTCGGTGAAAACCGCGCTCGTGAAGCGGCGGAAAAAGCGGTGCGTAGCCCGCTGCTGGATAACGTAAACCTGCAGGGCGCTCGCGGAATCCTGGTAAACATCATTACCGGTAGCGAAGATGCTGGCTGTCAGGAGCTGACCCTGGGTGAGTACTCCGAAGTGGGTCAGATCGTGCAGGAAATCGCTTCCGATGACGCGACCGTGGTAATCGGTACCGCCGTAGATGACAAGCTGGGTGACGAGATGCGGGTGACCGTAGTCGCCGCTGGGCTTGGTGAAGCGTCTGCGCAAGTCGCGCGTCCGACCAAGGTGGTCGACAACACTCGTCGCCAGGAGCCGCGTGAAGCTGCGCGTCCTGCCGCAACTGCTGACGCGACCCGCGAGTCCAAAGAGGTTCCCTCTGCGCCACGCGCCGAAGGTGAGCGCAAGCGCAGCCTGCCTCCGATCAATCCTTCCGATCAGGACATGGAGTATCTGGATATTCCCGCGTTCTTGCGTCGACAGGCCGACTAAGTCGAGCGGGCTCCCCAGAGTAGGGGCGGCATTTGCTCATGTCCTCGCCCGGTGAAACTCCGGGCTTTCGCCCGCTCTGGCGAGGGTGACAGGACTTGAAAGAACGGGGCCTGTCACCCGGAGCCCGTCAGCGCAGTGCGCTGGCGGCGATTGAACAGGGATGAAATAACGAGTTGTACGATGCAAGGAAGCGTTGATTGATAGAGGAAAGATTACACACCGATAAAAGAGAGATTGGTGACCAGTAGGTTCTATTTGGCCGTTTTTTCGGCGAGAGCGTACAATTATTGGCGATATTGTGTACTGGTTTGGCGTTGGAGTCTTCGCGCTAGGCTATGCTTAACCTTATTAGGGCGGAAATATCGTGCCGTAAACGCAGAGATGACCGAAGGGGTTTCTGTAGTTTTGGCGTAGATTTTCTGTTACTATCGCCGGCTCGCTGCGGCTCGTGTGCCGCTCACCGATTGGGAACCTAGATATAGATGATCAAACAGCGCACTCTCAAAAACGCAATTCGTGCTACTGGCGTTGGCCTGCATACCGGTAAAAAGGTGATTTTGACCCTGAAACCGGCGCCGGTGAACAGTGGTATCGTTTTCCGTCGGGTCGACCTGGACCCGGTGGTTGAGATTGAAGCACGTGCGGAAAACGTGGGTGATACCCTGCTTTCCACCACCTTGGTGAAGGGTGATGTGCGTGTTGCTACCGTTGAGCACCTGCTTTCCGCAATGGCGGGCCTGGGTATCGACAATGCGATTGTCGAACTGTCTGCCCAGGAAGTGCCGATCATGGACGGCAGCGCCGGTCCTTTCGTATTCCTGATCCAGTCTGCAGGTATCCAGGAGCAGGCTGCTCCGAAAAAGTTCCTGCGGATCAAGAAGCCAGTAACCGTTGAGGAAGGCGACAAGGTCGCGAGCTTCCTGCCATTCAACGGCTTCAAGGTTTCCTTCACTATTGATTTTGACCACCCGGTATTCCAAGGACGCAATCTGACCTCAGCGGTCGATTTCTCCAGCACATCCTTTGTTAAGGAAGTGAGCCGTGCACGTACCTTTGGCTTTATGCACGAGATTGAGTACCTGCGCTCTAAAGGCCTGGTACAGGGTGGTAGCGTTGATAACGCCATTGTTATTGACCAGTACCGTATCCTGAATGAGGGCGGTCTGCGCTACGAAGACGAATTCGTAAAGCACAAAATTCTCGACGCCATCGGCGACTTGTACCTGTTGGGTACGAGCGTTATTGGTGAGTTCAAGGCCTTCAAATCTGGCCACGCATTGAACAACAAGTCCCTGCGCACCCTGATGGCTCAGGAAGACGCCTGGGAAATGGTGACCTTCGAGGGTGAACAGGAAGAAGCGCCAATTTCTTACGTCAAGCCGATTCTGGCTGTGTAAGAGGCGCGTAGCGAGAAAGCCGGCACGAAAATTGCCGGCTTTTTTGTGTGTTGGTGCCGGAAGGTTTCTGCGCCACTACGCTTTTTAAGCCGCCAGTACGTGATACATTGGTCGGCAACTTGCCATTGAGGATGGCCTTGGGACATAGCAGGATGCGACAGTCCCGGTTACAGCAGAAGTGAAACCATTGGATCAGGGCGATTTGATCCGCTTAGGTAACTGCTAGTGACTGAATCATTACAACAACAATGTGTCGCAAACCTTACACGCTTGCTATGAAAGTTATCCTCGTCAACGATCGCGGCGGTGTCTCCCGCAGCTTCAACTTCGGCGGCCTGAGCAAAGCTTTGCTCGGTCTGTGCCTGTTGGGGCTTCCTGTTGGCGCATTTTTCATTGGTGCAAACTTACCTGCCACTGAATCCGACGTCTTCGATTCGCGTGCGGTGAAAGCGTGGAACAAGGCCCTGCGTAAGCAGCAGGATCAAATCTCTGATGCAGATCAGCAGGCGCGCGAGCAATTGACTGCGCTTACCGTGAAACTTGCAGAGTTGCAGGGGCGTCTGACCCGTCTGGACGCTCTGGGTGAGCGACTGACCACCATTGCAAAGCTCGATGAGGGTGAATTCCAGTTTGGCGCTACCCCTGCGGTCGGCGGTCCCGAGGAGTCGGGTATCGCTGGTGCGGGTGATCTGCCCTACCATCCCCCAGAATTCCTCGAGGTGATCGGCGACCTGTCGGATCAGATTGAAGACCGCCAGATGCAGTTGCAGACCCTCGATAGCCTGATGAGCCGTCAACAGCTGCAGGATGAGCAGTTTATCGCCGGCCGCCCCATCACTCGTGGCTGGATGTCATCGCGCTACGGCTACCGTACCGACCCTTTCAGTGGCCGCCGCTCCTGGCATAAGGGTGTGGACTTTGCCGGCAAGCGTGGCTCTGATGTGGTTTCCGTGGCCGCCGGTGTGGTGACCTGGGCAGAAGACCGCTACGGCTATGGTCAGCTAGTGGAGATTAACCACGGCAACGGCTATAAAACCCGCTATGGTCACAACAGTGAGATCAAGGTCAAACTGGGTGATATCGTGAAAAAGGGCCAGGTGATTGCCCTGATGGGTTCCAGTGGTCGCTCCACTGGCCCTCACGTACATTTTGAAGTCTACAAGAACGACCGTCCGGTCGACCCTGCCAGCTACATCCGCCGCACCGGCAGATAACAACTATCCTCTATCATTGCGCAACGGGACCCTTGTAATCCCGTATTGGCGCCCGCAACTTTAACCCAAACACCGGGCAAGACTGTTGCGGCGTCTGGCGCCTTCCTGTTTACTTGCACCCTTTCCGCGCAGCACCGTCACGAGTGGTCCTGCGGGCATAATCAGCATTAATGTGGTTTCTGAATAATGATTGGCAAACTGATAAAAACAGTCTTCGGGTCAAAAAATGACCGCGAGCTCAAGCGCATGCGTAAGGTCGTTAACAAGATCAATGCGCTGGAAGACGAATATAAGGCGCTGGATGATGCTGCGCTGAAAGCCAAGACGGATGAGTTTAGACAGCGCCTGGCAGATGGCGAAAAACTGGATAGCCTGCTGCCGGAAGCGTTTGCTGCCGTGCGAGAAGCCGGCTCACGTTCGCTGGGCATGCGCCACTTCGACGTACAGATGATTGGTGGTATGACCCTGCACGAAGGTCGGATCGCTGAAATGCGTACCGGTGAGGGTAAGACCCTGGTAGCAACCCTGCCGGCGTACCTGAATGCTTTGGAAGGTAAAGGCGTACATATCGTCACGGTGAACGACTATCTGGCTGCCCGTGACGCCAACTGGATGCGTCCAGTGTACGAATTCCTGGGGCTGAGCGTGGGCATTGTGGTTTCCCAGCAGCACCCGGCGGAAAAGCAGGCGGCCTACCAGGCGGACATCACCTACGGCACCAACAACGAGTTTGGTTTTGACTACCTGCGCGACAACATGGTGCTGCGTAAGGAAGACCGCACCCAGCGCCCGCAGAACTTCGCGATTGTGGATGAGGTGGACTCCATCCTGATCGACGAGGCGCGTACCCCGTTGATCATCTCCGGTGCGGCGGAAGATTCCTCCCAGCTGTATATGGCCATGAACAAGCTGGTACCGCAGCTGGAGCGCGGTGAAGAGGGTGGCGAAGGTCACTACACGGTGGATGAGAAAACCCGCCAGGTAGAGATGACCGAAGACGGCCACCAGTTGATCGAAGACCTGCTTACCCGCGGCGGTCTGTTGAAAGAAGACGAATCCCTGTATGCGCCGGGCAACCTGGGGCTGCTGCATCACGTCAACGCCGCACTGCGCGCGCACGTGCTGTTCAACAAAGATGTGGATTACATCGTGCAGAACGGCCAAGTGGTGTTGATCGACGAGCATACCGGCCGCACCATGCCGGGGCGTCGCCTGTCCGAGGGCCTGCATCAGGCGCTCGAAGCAAAAGAGAATGTTCAGATTCAGAGCGAGAGCCAGACCCTGGCCTCCACCACCTTCCAGAACCTGTTCCGCTTCTACCCCAAACTAGCGGGTATGACCGGTACTGCAGATACCGAAGCGTTTGAATTTCACCAGATCTACGGTCTGGATGTGGTGGTTATCCCCACCAACCGCGAGAAGCAGCGTGACGACCTGAACGACTTGGTGTACCTCACCAAAGATGAAAAGCTCGAAGCGATCATCGAGGACATCAAGTACTGCCGCGACAAGAAGGCGCCGATCCTGGTTGGTACCGCGTCTATCGAGACGTCCGAAGAAATGTCGCGTCTGCTGCAAAAGGCCAAGATCGAGCACCAGGTACTGAACGCCAAATTCCACGAAAAAGAAGCACAGATCATTGCCCAGGCCGGTCGCCCGGGCACCGTTACCATCGCCACCAACATGGCCGGTCGTGGTACCGATATTGTGCTCGGTGGTAACTGGGAAGCGGAAGTCGAGGAGCTTCAGGAACGCGAGAAGCGTGAAGCAACCGCGGAAGAGATCGATAAGGTCAAAGCGGATTGGGCATCCCGTCACGAGACCGTAATTGAGGCCGGTGGCCTGCACATTATCGGTACCGAGCGCCACGAGTCTCGTCGTATCGACAACCAGTTGCGTGGTCGTGCGGGTCGTCAGGGTGACCCCGGTGTGACGCGTTTCTATCTGTCTTTGGAAGACAACCTGATGCGTATCTTCGCCTCCGACCGGGTGAAGAACTTCATGCAGATGCTGGGTATGGAGCGCGGTGAAGCGATTGAGCACCGCATGGTCTCCAATGCCATCGAAAAGGCGCAGCGTCGTGTAGAAGGCCGCAACTTCGATATTCGTAAGCAGCTGCTGGAATACGATGATGTGGCCAATGACCAGCGTCAGGTAATTTACTCCCAGCGCAATGAGTTGCTGGAAGCCGAAACCATCAGCGAAACCATCACTGCGATCCGTGACGATGTGCTGAACGATCAGATCTCCACCTATGTACCGCCGCAGAGCGTGGAAGAGCAGTGGGACATTCCGGCTCTGGAGCAGCAGTTGGCTTCTGAACTGGGCCTGCAACTGCCAATCAAGCAATGGTTGGACGAAGATCGTACGCTGCATGAGGAAAGTCTGCGCGAAAAAATCGTTGCGGAAGCGCAAGGTGTATACCAGCAGAAGCTGGAGCGTATCGCCGAGAGTACCGGCGATGAAAACCTGATGCCCACCATTGAGCGCCAAGTGATGCTGCAGGTCCTGGACCAGCTGTGGAAGGAGCATCTTTCCAGCATGGATCACCTGCGTGCGGGTATCGGTCTGCGCGCCTATGCCAACAAAAATCCCAAGCAGGAATTCAAGCGCGAGTCTTTCGAGCTGTTCCAGGCGCTGCTGGAAAACCTCAAACATGAGGTGATTCGCGTACTGGCCCACGTTGAGCCGATGACCCGTGAGCAGATGGAAGAAATGGAGCAGCGCCGCCTGGAAGCGCAGCGTCGCCAGCAGCTGGAACTGCAACACGCACAGGCTTCCGCCATGCCGGAAGGTGAGGAAGTTGCCCCGGCACCTGCGCAGCCGAATTCGGAGCCGGTACGTCGCGGTCCGCGTGTTGGCCGCAACGACCCATGCCCATGTGGCTCTGGCAAGAAGTACAAGCAGTGCCACGGCAAACTGACTTCTTCTCCTTCATCGTCTTCAACCACTTCCTGAAGTCGAATCTGACTATTTAGATCAGTCTTGTGACTGTCTTATTGAAAGGCCCGCTCTTACCAGCGGGCCTTTTTCTTTATAATCTGCGCTTAAATCGTGAATGTTCAAGGACGTATCCGTATGGCGCAGCCCTTCCCTTCGATTCCCGGCATCCGTCTTGCCGCCGTTCCCGCCAAGGTCAAAGACTGGCAGCGCGATGACTTGCTGTTGATAGACATTGCGGAAGGCGCCGCCGTATCCGCAACCTTTACCCAGAATGCGTTTTGTGCGGCCCCGGTATTGGTTGCGAAAGAGCATATCCAGCAGGGCGGCATTCGCGCTCTGCTAATTAACGCCGGCAATGCCAACGCGGCGACGGGAGAGCAAGGGTTGCTGGATGCTAACCGCTGCTGTGCGGGTGTCGCCGAGGCGCTTGGTGTCAGTGCGCAGCAAGTACTGCCATTCAGCACTGGTGTTATCGGTGAGCATCTGCCGGTACAAAATATTTTGAGTGCGATTCCCTCGGCCGCGGCACAGCTGCGGCCGGATGGTTGGGAAAGTGCGGCCGCGGCGATCATGACCACGGATACCCGCCCGAAAACCGCAAGCCGCTCGGTGACAATCGCCGGAGAGAAGATTTCCATTGTCGGCATCGCCAAAGGCGCCGGCATGATCCAGCCAAATATGGCGACCATGCTCGCCTATGTCGCCACCGATGCGCGTATTCCGCAAGATGTGCTGGATTCGCTGGTGCAGGAAGCTGTTGCGGCGTCGTTTAACCGCATCAGTGTGGACGGGGACACCTCTACAAACGATGCCTGTGTGTTGATTGCCAGTGGTGCCACCGGCCCGGAAGTTGCGGATACGCACAGTGATGCTTATGCACAGCTTAAAGCAGCCATCATTGGTGTACATATCGAGCTTGCTCAGGCCATCGTTAAGGATGGTGAGGGCGCGACCAAGTTCGTTACCGTGCAAGTGAATAACGCCGCCAGCTCTGAAGAGGCACTGAGTATGGCGTTTGAGATCGGTGAATCGCCGCTGGTGAAAACTGCGCTGTACGCGTCGGACCCCAACTGGGGGCGGCTGGTAATGGCGATTGGCAATGCCGGTGCAACAGATCTGGATACCAGCAAGATCAGTGTGTATCTCGACAATGTGCAAATCGTCGATGCCGGCGGGCGGGCGTCGAGTTATACCGAGGATGCCGGGCAGAAAGTTTTTGAACAGGCGGAGTTTACAATTTCCGTTGATTTGCAGCGCGGCAATGTCAACGAGCATATCTGGACGTGCGACTTTTCTCACGAGTACGTCACCATCAATGCGGAGTACCGCACCTGATGGGCGGCTCTGCAATCAAGCATATTCATGTCGCGGTTGGAGTGATTCTCGGCGCTGACGGCCGCATTCTATTGGCCAAGCGTCCGGAGCACCTGCACATGGGCGGCCGCTGGGAGTTTCCCGGTGGCAAGGTCGAGGGCAATGAATCTATTCAGGTGGCCATGGCACGTGAGCTGAAAGAAGAGCTAGATATTGAAGTAAAGGCAATGGAGCCTCTAATCGAGGTCCGGCACGATTACGGCGATAAGCAGGTGTTTCTGGATACCTGGTGTGTGACCGAGTTTGCTGGCAAGGAGCGTGGCGTCGAAGGGCAAGAGCTTGCCTGGGTTCCTGTGAGTGAACTGCCTGAATATCACTTTCCCGATGCTAATCAGCCTATTGTTGATGCCGTACTAAAATACGCAAACGCATCCCATGAATAAGCCTTCACTTTATATACCTGTTTTCTGAGTGTTCACGTAGGAAATCGAAGTGAATAGTTCGACTCGAAGGCAAAGTTCTGGGTGTGGGTTTTCGGGATCGTCGCAAACAGGACGTTTGCGCCGAAGCGCCCAGGGATGGGTTTACAGGGGAGCGCCTAGCTCGGTCCCGAAAACCCACACCCAGGGCTTTGCCGCCACAACAACGCAATCTGAGCGCATAGGCAACAGAGCCCCTATTTCTTAGGGGCTAATAAAAATTCCCCGCTTGAACAGAAAGCGCAATACCAGCCACTGCAGCAGGATTACTCCACCGGCAATCACTAGGATCCCCGCGGCTTGCGGCAAGGCGGCAGCAATACCACCAAACACACTTTTACTCGAATACTGCCAGCTCACCAGACTGGTACCGAGATACACCAGAATGGCGTTGCAACCGATCACCGAGAAAAAGTAGGTGAAGGACTTCCAGTGCCACATATCCACAAGCAGATAGAAAAGCCCCAGTAGTAACAGGCAGCAGCCGCAGGTGATCAATACAAAAGAACTTGTCCACAGTTCCTTGTTCACCGGGTAAACCCAGTGCCATACAAAGCCGGCTACAAGGCAGATTGCTGCAGCGACAAATAAACCTTTCAGAATGGACTTGTGATTGCCAGCATGTTTACTCAGCCAGCGACCGGCGAAAACCCCGAACAGCGCATTGGCAATAGCCGGGATGGTAGATAGGACACCTTCCGGGTCGTAAGCGCGATTCTGGTAGGTGATACCGGGCAAAAAGTGCTGATCCACCCACGCATTTACCGAGCCGTCGGGTGTGTAATTGCCGGCAGTGGCCTGCAATAGCCAGTAGCCCAGCAGAATGCATGCGGTAATTACATACTGTGAGCGGATACCGAAGTGCCATACGATCATTGCCGCGAAAAACCAGGCAAAGCCGATGCGCGCCAGTACACTAGCGTAGCGAATTTCACTGAGGTCGGCGGGGATACCCGTGCCCCAGCCATGGTTATAGAGAATACCCAATAAAATAAGCAATAGCAGGCGTTTGGTAGCCTTGCGATACACGGGAGCCCTTTGACTCATTGGCAGGCCCCGTAACGATTTATTAGCCAGGCCCAGAGTCACCCCGGACAGGAAAATAAACAGCGGAAAGATTAGGTCGTAAAACGTAAAACCATGCCAGGGTGTGTGCTGCATCTGTGCGTGACCGAACTGGAAAATCGACCAGCCGGTGAGCGCAAACAGAGGGAGGAATAATGCCTCGCCGCCGATAATCCAGAACATGTCGAAGCCGCGCAGGGCATCGACGGATGCAAGTCGTTGTTTTTTCTTGGCCATGGTTACTGCTATTTGAATGAAATCACGTTTAACGAAATCGGGGATCACAAGTTTTGCATACCATGATATGGCATTTCGAAAGCCACATTCACGGTGCCCCAAAACAAAAAAAGCCCCGGCTATAAGTCGGGGCAAACATAGGAGCAAATCCTGTAAAGGAGTTTCCTATCGGTCACAACGCAGAGAGAATTTTAAAAATCAGTGTGTTACAGCGATCCATCCAGTGAGAGTTGGCCGGCGCTGCGTCGCCGGCCGGGAAAATCCATTTCGTTGATTGCTTAGATGTTGCAGACAAATTCCCAGCTGCCATCCGCGGTGCCCGGGACCGATTGAGTCCACCACTTGGCGCGATACACGCTGCCGTCGTGGATGATCAGGTCGCCGCCCGATGCATTGCCGCCTTGCGGCCATTCCGGGTAGGTAACCAGTCCAGCGGTGCTGATACCCTGCGCGCTACAGCTGTCGCTGCCACCGCCCGAAGAACTTCCACCAGAGGAGCTACCACCGGAAGAGCTGCTGCTTGACGAACCGCCGCTGGAAAGATCGGCCAGTGGCAGATCCGGGTACTCGAAGGCCAGCGCATAAGCGGTGCCGTCAATCGTCGCGGTGTAGGCTTGTGGACCGGAGACCGGCAGGTAGTAGTTGAGTGTCATGTCCCAGCTTTCACCGTTGGCCAGGTCTTGCCATGCGGGCAGGCTGAAGCGCACACGGTGGAACTCATTTTCCAATCCGCCCACGTTGCCACCAGAAGCATTAGCGCCGTCCTCAATCACTTCCAGACCAGCACCACTCTGGTCGGTGATGATGTTGGAAGTGGACGTTGGCATATCAAACTCAAACACGGTGCCGCCGGGCAGGGTGCCGCCGGTGTTGTTGGTGATATACATCTTGGGGTTCAGCGGGTAGTTCTGGTCGCCGAGCTTGAACTCAGTGACTTCGATGCCGATATCCAGTGCTTCAGTGGGTACAGCGCGGTCGGTGCGCAGGTGACGGTAGTCACTAGCGTTGGCGAACTTGTCGTAAGCCAGGGTAGTGAGGGTATCGCCCATGTAGTACTCACCCTTCGCCGCGTCCCAGCTGTAGTCGCCGGCCAGTTCCCAGAACATGATGCCGCCTACGCCCTGGTCGATGACATACTGCACTTTGGCGTCCATGGACTCTTCGTCTTCAGTGGAGATGAACACGTTTTTCTGCGCGTTCCACAACCAGGGTGCTTCCGACACGCTGTCGTAGTTACGTGCATAGGAGCCAACCAGTGCGTCGTCTGGGTCGCCCGCCGGGTCGAGACCGTACTCGGTCACGTAGCTGCCGAGGATGCCGTTCTCCAGGTTCTTGGCGTGCCACATTGGGTTGGAACCGGCGCCCATCTCGTTGCCGTTTTCGTCCAGGTCGTGCCACATGTTATCGATGCCGATGGCGCCGTGGCCGCAGTCAGACGCGCCACCGGTGCCTTCCGGACACTCGGATTGAGCAGGCAGTGCTGCGGAGCCGCCGAGTCCATTGGCGCCGCCGGATACACCCTGCCAGCCGCGGGTATAGTAGGGGATACCTACGTTGATACGCCCTGCGGGCATAGAGCCGCGGAAGTATTTAACCGCCCAGTCAATGTTCAGGTAGCCAATGCCACCGTACTGAGAAGTGCTGTACACGCTAGCCGCCGCCAGTTCCGGGTCGTTGCCGTTATCAAACAGCGCCGAGTTGTGGCCAACGTATTCATTCCACGCCCCGTGCAGGTCGTAGGTCATGATATTGACGTAATCCAGATACTGGGTGATCTGCATGGTTTCCATGCCGCGCAGCAGGTAGCCGGATGATGGCGAGGCGATGGTCAGCATGTAGTGGGTGCCGTCCTGCTGGCCTGCCTCGTCGAGCTTCTCACGCAACACGCGCATTAGCTCAACGTAGGACACCATGAGCGAACCGCGCAGTGGGTTGGCAATGCCGAAGTCCATCGGGTTACCGGCGTCATTCATACTGGTGGGGTATTCGTAGTCGATATCCACACCGTCAAAGCCGTATTCGCGGATAAACGCCACGGAGGAGTTGGCGAAGGCTTCGATGCCCTGGTGATTGATGCTGCCGTCGGCGTTGGTGGTCATGGTGTAGAAACCACCGTCGTCAACGCGGTCGCCATTCTCATTGAAGTGACCGCCGGTTTCTGCCCAGCCCCCAACGGAGACCAGGGTTTTCACTTCCGGGTGCTGTTCCTTGAATTTGGACAGCTGGTTGAAGTGACCCTTGTAGGCGTAGTCCGGATCGGTTTCCGCGCCGGCGATACCCGGCCATTCCATGCCAGTGGCAGGGTTGTCGGGGTTGTTGGTATTACCGACAGAAACGGAGTAATCGCTGGCTACGTGCGCGAAGGCATAATTGATGTGGGTGATTTTGCCCCACGGGATGTCTTTCACCAGATAGCTGGGCTGGCCGTTGGCGCCGTTACGCCAGCTGGTGAAGTAGCCAATAATCCGACGCGGGTGGTCGGCGCCCATGTCTTCGCGGCCTTCTGCATCGTAGATGTCACAGTAATTCGGTGCGGTGCCCGGCGTGGTGTAGAGACCGTCCGGGCGGCATGGGTGGTCGCCAATCACGACTTGCTCATCGGCAACGGAGATGCTGGATTCCGCGCTTGCGGTCTGGCCATCGTTGTCGGTCGCCACAGCGGAGAGGGTGTGATCGCCGAGAGTGGCGGTCCACTGGGTGCTGTAGGGCGCGCTGGTGTCGGTGCTGACCAGGCTGCCGTCCACATAGAATTCGACCTGAGTCACGCTGCCGTCCGCATCGGATGCGCTGGCACTAATGGTCAGTGCATCGCCGGTGGTGTGGCTGGAGCCATTGGATGGTGCCGTGATGTTCACTTGTGGCGGAACCGGGCCAACCACGACTTCTTCCACGTTGATGGCTACCGCCGTGGTGGTTGTGCTGAGGTCGTCGTTATCGGTGATGCGCGCGCTCAGGCTGGGAGTGCCCGCGACCGCGGTCCAGGTGGTTTGCCAGGGGGCAGCGGTGTCGGTGGCAACCAGTGCACCATCGACAAAGAATTCAACGGCAGTTACCTGGCCGTCAGCGTCGGACGCCGAGACGCTAAAGACAACGCTGTCATTTTCACTGAAAGTTGCACCGGCGGTGGGGGCGGAAATCGAGCCCTGGGGCGGTGTCAACGGAGGTGGTGTGCTGTCACCACAGGAGCCCAGAAGGGTCCATTCCTGATAGGGGCCAGAGAACTGTTCCGGGTTCTGGTTCTGGGTCCACCAGTTTGCCTGATAGGCATTGTCATTGTACTGGACCTGGGCACCACCGTTATAGGAGGGGCCCGCTTCCCAGATCGGGAGAGAGGTGCAGTCTACAGCGGCATAGCTGTGTCCGGCAGAGAGCATGGCAGCGGTCATCAGACCGAGCCTGAGCGGATTGCTGATCATAATTTGTTCACCTTGCGGCAGATTATTTTTATAAGAATTCGACGCTAGAACCTCGGCGTCATGAAATGACATCGCTGTCAAAATAGCAACCGAGGTTTGTCTAGGCAACTGGCGGCTTTCAGAAAATTGTCACAAAAGTGAATTTTTGCGCCAGTTTTTTGGCGATTTTGCGGGGAATTGGAAGTATGTCACATTGGGCCCGCATCGACGCAGGGCCCGCTAGGGGGGGAGAGTGCGGTGGCCGTATGGCCCTCGAAGTAACAGATAGATATCTCTATCACATGTCCCAAAGGGAGTTGGTGGCCATCGACAGAGTAATCCGTTCCTTGTCCTGAATGTGCTTCAGGTTCTCGAATACTTCTTTCACTTCTGCTGATTCGATGGAGCCGTAAACGGCGTGGTAAAGCTCGGAAAAGTAGCGATCTACCTCCTGACCAAGCTTATTAATCTCGTCGATGGAGGGTTTGTCGCTTAGATAGAGCTTCTGTACCAGCTCACCGGCGGATTCTTCATGGGTGTACTGTAACCAGGTCTGCATCACCTTTTGTTCCGCGACGGCACCGTAGTTTTTCAGGTTGTTGGCCATGCGCAGTTCGTGCTCATGGAGGTGCTTTAGCAGCAGTTGCGTGCGATTATCCTGGGCATTTTCCAGAAGTTGCTGGTAAACACCGGCCATATCCAGGTGAAACTTCTGAGCAGCTTTGAGAACTTCGTGGGCCTGTTTGAACGTCTTCATCTGCGCGCCTTCTCATTGATGGATGTCTTTATGGTTTTCGTCGTTGGGCTGTAGGTTTCGGGACGATAGGTTCAAAAAGGAAGTTTTGCCTTCTCTTATGGTTATAGTGCAAATCTCGCGGCGTTCAAGTCTTCATTCAATATCGTTTCACATACAAAAAAGGCGACCCAAATGGGTCGCCTTTTTGTTGTTTACGCTGCCGCAGGAGCGAGGTGGAACTGTTCCATCATAATCTGCAGCCGTTTTCGCTGCATTTTCAGGCTGTACTCCAGCTCTTTAACGCGGGTGCGGACTGCGGCATTTTCCCACTTTTCCACAAGCCGCTCGCGGGCGTTTTCGTAGCGCTGTTGCTGCAGTTCTTTCCACTCGGCAAGCGATGCTGAGAAGTCTTGTGCTTCGCGCTCCAGCAGCTGCTTCCAGCCTTCTTTATGCTTGGAGTTCTCCAGTTTTTGCTCCGCGCGCTTGAACTGCATGGTAAGCATTGCGCGCTGGATACGCATGGCCGGTACAGTTTTCAGATTGTGTGCTAGGCCAAACCAGCTTGCGGTCTTGATCAGCCATTTGGTGGGATCCCACTGGTACCAGCGGATGCCATTGCGGTAATCGGTCTGAAAAATGTGGTGGTAGTTGTGGTAACCCTCGCCAAAGGTGAAAAACGCCAGCAAATCGTTGTCGCGGGCAGTATTTTCATCGGTGTAAGGGCGGCGGCCCCAGATATGCGCCAGGGAGTTGATAAAGAAGGTGGTGTGGTGGTTAACCACAATGCGCAGAATACCCGCCAGCAGCAGCATGCCGATTACATCGCCGGTGAGCAGGCCCAGAACCAGAGGGACACCAACGTTCATGGCGACGGTGATCGCGATGTAATTGTTGTGCTGCCACATTACGATTTTGTCGCGCTGCAGGTCTTTGGCGTTGTCAAAGTCGACTTCACCACTGGGGTATTCCCGCAGCATCCAGCCGATGTGGGAGAACCAGAATCCGCGCTTGGCAGAATAAGGATCCTGCTCGTTGTCATCGCAGTGGCGGTGGTGGCGACGATGGCCAGAACACCAGATCAGCGCGCTGTTCTGAAGTGCGGCGGCACCGAAGAGCGCATAAAACAGGCGCAGGGACCAGTGAGCCTCATAGGTGCGGTGCGACCAGAGGCGGTGATAGCCAGCGGTGATGGAGAAACCGCAAAAGGCACCCAGCACAGCGAATGCCAACCATTGATACCAGTGGTATCCGACCATGAAACCGTAAAGCGGGACCAGAGTCACAGCAGCCAGCCCGGTACTGGCGAAGAGTATCGTCGTCAGCCAGATACGGGGGGCTTCGGGAACTGCTTTCATATTTTTACAACCTTGTTAGAGCCTACCGATCTCGGCCCGTTGCGCAGTGCATGGACCGAAAGACAAATCCTACCGCAGATGCCGATTCGGGACACGTTTTTAGAGGGCACTTCGCCCCTGAAACTGTGTTTGTGAGATCTATTTTGACCCGAGAACCGCAGAAGCAGGCTGGTTTCGAGCAATGTGTTTGCCCAATCGAGTGGCTAGAAAGTCACATATTAATCGAATGGTCGCATTTTGCATCCTTTTGGTGCGCTAGTGGATTTTTGCGTTCAAAGATGGGTCAACCGTTGTCATTTTTCGGTAAAACCATTGTGTATAGCACAGGTATTTCACCGTTTGCCGTTCTGGGTTGGTTAATTTGCGTACACTTTTTGTTCTGTCAGGACTTTTTTCTGTTTATTTTGTCTTTCTTAAAAAGTTGGCACACCAGTTGCAATGTCTCTGATGTGGGTCGAAAGATCCATGCTCCGGGAATCCATCACGGGTTATGGCAAACGAAATAATGCGTGACTTCCCGTTTTCTCTCATCATCGCTATTTTGGGCCCCGCTTTGCGGGGCCTTTTTTTATCCTGCAATAAGTGATTCACTAGCCGTAATCTGGCTGTCATCTACGGCCATTCCTGGCGATATTTAGCATTCGCGACAATACGGTCACGGTAATACGGTGTCGAAGACGACTCTAACTCAATCCAATGCTGGCGACTTTTTGCTTGCTACTCCCAGTGAGTTGGCGAGCTTGGGCGCGCAACAGGCGTTGGCCCAGGTTCAGTATTTGCACGGCCTGCTGTTGAATACGAATCAGGGGTTCTGGGAGTGGCACCCGGAGACTGGCGCTCAGCGCGCCACCGGAAATGTTTGGCAGCAGCTGCATGAAAACCCAGATGTTGCGCTCAGTAGTGTGTGGAGTGGCGACCTGAGTTTGGTGCATGCGGACGAGCGCGATGCGTTGCGGGCACTGCGCAACCGTCTGTCCCAGCAGGGCACTTTTGTCGATACCGCCTTCAGAGCTTCTGCTCGTGATGGTCAGCCGGTTTGGTTGCGTCTTTGGGCTCGAGCCTTTACCGACTCCGCCGGGAAACGTTTTTTTCTTGGCGGTTGCTCGGATTACAGTGAGCCGCTAGAAGCGCGTGGCCCGTCGAATTTTTCTGGTGAACGATTACAAAATGCTCTCGATGCGGTCGGTGATGGCTTCTGGGAGTGGGATCTGCGCGTTGATGAGGTAGTCCTGAGCGAAGCCTGTTGGCAAATGCTCGGTTATCCGCGACGGCAGAGTGATGCGGATGCTAGGGCGGCACTGGCCCGCTGGAAGACGCATATGCTTCCAGATGATTACCCTGAAGTTAAGCAGGCTATGGAGGATACGGTACGCGAGCGCCTACCTCTGGATGTGGAGTATCGCCTTAAGCATCAGCAGGGCCACGTGATCTGGGTGCGTTGCCGCGGTAACCTGCAAACCAGCAGCGGCGGTCAGCCGATTCGCGTGTTGGGCACTTTGCAGGATGTAACGGCGGCTAAAAAGAAACAGTTGCAAGCGGAGCAAGAGTTGCTGCGCCTCAAGCAGGAAAGCAAAGATCGGGCGGAACTAATCTCCAGTTTGGGGCATGAGCTGCGCACGCCCCTGAACGCTATATTGGGGTTCAGCCAGATGGTTGAGCTTGATCAGAGCGTTAACCCAGATCAGCGCCTGCGTCTGGCGGAAATTCGTAAGGCCGGCCAACACCTGCTGCACCTGGTCGGCGATGTATTGGATCTTGCGAGAATTGACAGCAATCGGCTCGCCCCTTCGATCGAGCCGGTACAGCCAGCGAACCTGGTGGCGGATTGCCGCCAGCTTCTAGAGCCACTGGCGGAAACCCGCAAGGTGAGCCTTACCTTTGAGCCTTTGGGGTGGGAACGTGCCTACATTCTTGCTGACCCCGTGCGCTTCAAGCAGGTAGTGCTCAACCTGGTTGGCAACGCGATTAAATACAATCGGGAAAATGGACGGGTGGTAATTTCGCTTGTGCCGCAGGCGGAGGGCTGGCTGCGTCTCAGTGTGCTGGACACCGGGTGCGGAATTCCTGCCAGTAAGCAGCCCCAGGTATTTGAACCCTTCAACCGGCTTGGTGCGGAACAGGGGAAAATTGAAGGTACCGGTGTGGGATTGGCCATTGCCCGGCAATTGACCGAAGCCATGGGTGGTCGCATCGGCTTCGATAGTGAAGAAGGGCAGGGGTCGGTATTCTGGATCGACTTCCTCATGAACGATGCTCCCAGTGAAGTACTGCGCATGGCCGCACGCCCGGACTACGCCAGGGCCTTGCCTCCGTGTCGCCTGCTGTATGTAACGGGCCGAACTGCAAACGCAAATCGGCTCAGGGGGGTGTTGTCGTCAGTGGAACAGGCGACGGTGCAGGTGTGCAACGACGCGATGAAAGGCATTTTCAGTGCCCGAACCGCGCGGCCTGACCTGATTTTGGTCGATGATGATCTACACGGGGTATCGCTCAAAGATTTTTCCAGTATTCTGCGCGATGACCCAGTAACCGCCCGTATACCGCTTGTGGGAATTATGGATCAGCCTGCCCACTGCGTGGACTTGAACGTACCGGTTAACTATGACCTGGCACGGCTATCCGAGGCACTGCGGCGTGGCTTGGCTTTCGAGTTTGCACATGATGCCGGTCAGGAATGAAGCCGCCCGCTTAGCTAAATAACAAAATACCCTGAGGCCACATTACTCAGACTGTGCAATGTGGCGAGAGAAGAAGAATATGTTGAACAAGGGAAACCGGGGTCGATGATCGCGCGCGCGCAAATGGATGGCAGTCAACAAGAGGTATTTGGGCTGCCACCCGCGGGCCCAGTACAGCCGCAATCTGACGGCTTGTGGTCTGGGGCAATTGTGCTTGCGCTGGGTTGCTACGCGCTTGCCTATCTGTGTAAACACTATCTGTCGATCAGCGATGGTATTGCCGCCATCTGGCTGGCAGATGCGCTGACGATTGCCTACCTGTTTCGTTACACTTATGCATCATGGCCGCTGCTGTTACTCGCATCGTTTGCGGGCACGTTTGCGGCCGCGGTTGTGTCGGGGATCGATATCGCGATTGCTCCCCTCTACTCGCTTGCTGGGGTGGTTGAGGCAAGTGTCGCAGCTGGTTTGCTGCGGTTTTTCTGCATCAAGGGCGATTTCTTTGACGGCACTGGGCGTTGGCTAAAATTTATATCGTTTGGTGCCTTGCTGCCGACCTTCGCCGGGGCCGGTTTTGGTGCATTTGTCGCCTTCCGGTTTGCCGACTTACCTTTTAGTGATGTCTTTCTCGTTTGGTACCTTGCCGACGTAATTGGTATAAGCGTATTTTTTCCGATTGTCTATTTGTGGTTAACGGGTAGCGGAGTATGTGATTTCAATCTGCGCGCCTGTTCCCGCTTCTTTACGGTTTCATCCCTCGCCCTGAGCGGCGTCTTTTTGTTGCTAATTGCTCTCCCGCACCCCTTTGTATTTATTTCACTTCCTCTGATTTGGGCCGTGTCCCGCTTGGAAATATTTCAGTCGCTATTGCTGATATTTATCGCCATCGTGGTGCAGCTACTCGCATATTCCGGTCGCTTGCCCTGGATGCCTGTAGGCGCGAGTGAAGTGCAAAACTCGCTGGATCTGGTGCCACTGTACGCTGCAGTATTCCCTGCTTATATCATGGCGGTGGTGTCGCGGGTGGAGCGTCAGCGCGGGCAGCGGATCATTGAAGTAGAGAGTAGCTTTCGTGCGGCGATGGCATCTTCACGCATTGGCATGCTGTTGGTTTCACTGGACAACCGCATCATTCAGTCCAACCCCAGCTTTTGTCGCTTTATCGGCTTCACCGATGTCGAACTGCGCGGGATGAGTATTCATGAGGTTGTATCGATACCGCCTTATGGGATTGGTATTCGTCGCGAAGAGAAGGAAGGCTTTGAGCGTCCGTTGCTGGATCTGGAATTTGGCTTTGTGCAGGACGCAGAACTCTGTTTTATCCGCAAAGATGGCAAACAGTTGTGGGGGCACTGGTCCTGTTCGGTGGCGCGGGGAACAAACAATGAGCCACAGTATGTGGTTGTTCAGGTTGAGGATATTGACTGGCGCAAACACAGCGAAGAGCAACTGGCACGCGCAGAAGAGCGTTGGAAATTTTCTCTTTCGGTTACCGGTCAGGTGGTCTATGACTGGGATCTGATTACCGGCAAGACCTTTTTCTCCGAATGGTTGGGTAGCGGCATAGGGATTGAGTCTTCCTGTCTCAAGAGCAGGGATGATTGGTTGCAAAGATTAGTCGGTGAAGATCGGCAGAAGTTGGAGGCAGCTCAGGAAGCCCATATCGATGGCGACGCGGCGGATATTGATTGCCAGTATCGTGTGCGCACGGACTCCGGCGAGCTGCGCTGGATTCATGAGGTCGCACATATTATGGAGTCGAGCCATGGAGATGAGTCGCTACGCTTAATTGGGGTGTTACGAGATATCACCGAAAATAAGCAAATGGCGCAGTCGCTGGAAGAGGAAAAAGAGCGTTTACAGGTAACCCTGAATGCGATTGCGGATGCAGTTATCGCCACGGATCAGTATCGCAACGTGACGTTTATGAACCCTGTTGCCGAGCAGCTCACCGGCTGGAAACTGAATGAGGTGCAGGGGAAGCAAATTGAAACCATTCTGAACCTTTCTTATGGGCGCGGGAGCGAAAAAATTCCGCGTCCAGTGGAAGAATGTTTGACCGAGAACCGACCGGTATTTTCCGCAGAAGGTGCTGTGCTCTATCACCGAGACGGAAGCGGTTATGACGTCAAGTGCTCCGCGTCCCCGCTGCGCTCATGCAGTAGTGAATTGCTTGGAGCGGTGTTGGTTTTTCAGGACGTGACCGAAACGCGCCAGCTAATTCGCCAGTTGCGCTATAAGGCTAGCCACGATCATTTAACCAGTCTGCCGAATCGGGAAGCGTTTCGGCGAGATTTGCTGGAAGCGGTTAGCACGGTACGCAACTCCGAGCGCGTCCATGTGTTGGCGTATATGGATCTGGACCGCTTTAAGGTTATTAACGATAGTGCTGGGCATCAGGCCGGTGATGCATTGTTAAAAAATGTTGCACGCTTCTTGCGAGGTCACCTGCGCGCGTCAGACCAAGTGGCGCGTCTTGGGGGTGATGAATTTGGCATCCTGCTGCGGGACTGTAACAAGGAACAGGGGATAGCCCGTTGCGAACAGTTAGTGCGAAAAATTATTGCGCTGCGTTTCCCGTGGGGCGGTCGCATTTTCGATGTTGGCGCCAGTGTCGGGGTGACAGAGATCTCCCATGAAAATAGCCAGGTCGCTGATCTTATGAGTCAGGCGGATGTGGCTTGTTACTCGGCGAAACACAGTGGGCGCGGTGTGGTGATGCTATACGAGCCTGACCATAGTGCCGCGGCGGAACAGCACCGTGAAATTCATATGGCTTCGCGTATTCGGGCGGCGCTCGATAGTGGCAGTTTCCGCCTGTATGCCCAGCCGATAGCAACGCCTGCCAATCCTGCAGATATTCATCATTATGAAATTCTGGTGCGTATGCTCGACAACAATGGGGAGATTATTTTCCCTGGCGCCTTTATTCCTGCGGCCGAACGCTACGGGCTGATGCTGCAAATCGACAGCTGGGTGGCGCAAGAGTTCTTTGGGCGTAAAGCCCAGTCAATCGCCGAGAGCGGGCTGAAGTTTGCGGTGAATTTATCCGCCGATGCGTTGAGCGATCGTACCTTTCAGCAGGCATTTTTTGACCTGTTGCGAGGCTCTCCTGTGGTTCCCGGCCAGCTTGGTGTTGAAATCACCGAGACTGCAATGATCAATCAGATGGAGAGCGCAAGCCAGTTTGTTGCGGAGCTGCGCAGTATGGGGTGCACCATTGCGCTGGATGATTTTGGTAATGGATTGAGCTCTTTCAACTACCTGAAAAATTTCGCGATTGATTACATCAAGATTGATGGCAGTTTCGTGCGGCATGTGGATTCGAATTTTGTCGACCTGATGATTGTGGAGTCGATTAACCAGGTGGCGCACCGCTTGAAGGCGCAGACCATTGCGGAATTTGTGGAGGATCAGGCAACCGTCGACAAGCTGGATAAGATTGGCGTGGATCTGGTGCAGGGGTATCACATTGGCAGACCAGTACCTCTGGATGAGATTCTGGATGGCGTGTTGAAGCGCAGTACAGCTCACGAGCGAGATCTGGCGCCGGCACTCTGAACAGCCGTTATGAAGCAATCAAACATGAAGCAGAAAAAAGGGCGCATATGCGCCCTTTTTTCTGTACTGTTTTTTACCTGGCAACAAGCGTTTACTGGCGGATTTTGCCCAGGTGCTTGCCAACAATTTGCAGCAGCGGCTTGAAGGTTTTCGGCGTGGCGCAAACCAGGTTGCCGGTATCCAGGTAGTCATTGCCGCCACGGAAATCGCTGATCAGGCCGCCAGCTTCTTTGACCAGCAGTGAGCCTGCGGCGATGTCCCAGGTGTTCAGGTACATTTCCCAGAAACCGTCGAAACGGCCGGCGGCAACGTAGGCGAGGTCCAGTGCTGCTGCTCCAGGGCGACGGATGCCGGCAGTTTGCCCGGCGATTTCTTTCATTGCCGCTAAGTAGGTGTCGATGTTATCCAGTTGTTCGCCGCTGAATGGAATGCCGGTGCCAATCAGTGCGCCGTTCAAACCCTGACGGTTGGATACACGAATACGGCGGCCATTCAGGGCTGCGCCACGGCCGCGGCTCGCGGTAAATTCTTCACGTTTGATCGGGTCCAGAACCACGGCGTGCTCGATCTGTCCTTTGTAGCGACAGGCGATAGATATCGCGAAGTGCGGCATGCCGTGAATAAAGTTGGTGGTACCGTCCAGTGGGTCGATGATCCACTCGTATTCCGGCTCGGCCCCTTCGATGACGCCACTTTCTTCGGCGCGGATGCTGTGCTTAGGGTAAGCCTTGCGCAGGTGATAGATGATTTCCTGCTCGCTGGCCTTGTCCACTTCCGTCACGTAATCGTTGCGACCTTTCTCTTCAAACTTCATCAGGTCGCCGCGCTCCCAGGCGCGTTCGATCAGTTCACCGGCCTTGCGCGCCGCGCGCAGGGCAATATTCAGCATGGGTTCCATAGGGATTCCGCGATCAGTTGTGGATTGTGGATGGTAAAAAGCAATGCCGGGCTCGCCGGCGGGCGCGATTGTAGGGATTTCCGTACAATTTTGCTACACTCCGCGCCCGTTTTGTAACAGTCAAGTGTAGAGTGGCCACGCAGCGCCTCGCTACCTGCAAACCAGCTCAGACCCCGGTACTCACCATGGCGATTTCTCCCTCGGAAACTTCAACTCAGATGGCTTCACAGTCAGCGCTGGCAGCGTTGGACAATATCCGTGTTGTACTGGTGAATAGCGCGCACCCGGGCAATATCGGCGGTGCTGCCCGCGCGCTGAAGAATATGGGACTGAGCCAGCTGTATCTGGTGCAGCCCCGTGAGTTCCCCGCGGCCAATGCGGTATGGCGCGCTGCTGGCGCATCGGAGCTGCTGGATTCCGCCGTGGTCGTGGAGACCTTGGAGGAAGCGGTCGCAGATTGTGGTTTGGTGGTGGCGACCAGTGCGCGGGAGCGCCGCATACCCTGGCCACTGCTGACCCCACGCGAATGCGGTGAGCGCGCAGTTGCGGAGGCCAAAACCCACCCGGTGGCATTGGTGTTCGGGCGCGAAGACCGCGGTCTCACCAATGATGAGCTGCAGGCGTGTAACTACCATGTGCACATTCCTTCCAATCCCGAATACAGCTCCCTGAATCTCGCCACCGCGGTGCAGGTATTGGTGTACGAGGCCCGTATGGCTGCGCTGGAAGCTGAAAAGGGTGAAGCGCTGCGCTTTACCGACTGGGATCGCCCGCCCGCCCGGGCTCAGGATATGGAGTTGTACTACGAGCATCTGGAGCTGGCGCTGGCGGAACTCGGCTTTATTGACCCGGATAATCCCCGCCAAACCATTACCCGACTGCGCCGTCTGTTCAGTCGCGTGCGCCCGGACGATATGGAGCTGGGTATCCTGCGCGGAATGCTGACCGCGATACAGAACCATATTCATCGCAGTGGGGGCAAGGGGCGGCCTGACTAGTTGGTCGATTGCGGCTCTCGGCACCTTTTCCGTCTGGTGGCCACCACGCGTAGGACCTGGCGCCAAATACCCGAGTGTATTACTCGGCTATATACTTGACTGAAGTAGTCGGTTATTTCATACTCGCGCCCAAATTGATGGTGTGCGCCCGTTAAATCGGGGGGCGCCGGCGGCCGGCACTGGCAAAACCGGTCTTGGAGGAAGGGTCTATGCGTTTGACAACCAAAGGGCGGTATGCGGTCACAGCCATGCTGGATCTGGCGTTGCATGCCGAGCGCGGGCCCATCAGTCTGGCCGATATTTCCAAACGCCAGGATATATCCCTGTCTTACCTCGAGCAGCTGTTCTCTCGCCTGCGCCAAGCGGAGCTGGTGTGCAGCGTGCGAGGGCCGGGCGGTGGTTACCGTCTGGCGCGGACCAGCGCAGAGATCTGCGTGGCGGAAATTATCGATGCGGTAAATGAATCCGTGGATGCCACCAGTTGTGGCGGAAACAGCGACTGCTCCGGCGGCGAGCAGTGCCTGACCCACTATCTGTGGACCGATCTCAGCGAGCAGATTCACGGCTTCCTCAACGGTATTAGCCTGGAAGACATGGTTAAGCGCGCAGAGGTTCAGGAAGTGGCCCGTCGACAAGACCGTCGCGGTAGGGCTCTGGACGATTCCGGTGAGCAGAAAGTGGCGATTATTGGCGGCCTGCAGTAAGGTGCCGTCCGCCCGGTCAGGCCAAGCGCCAGATCGACGATTGTTGAAAGTGTTATTTGCGCATTAATGACAGCAGTAAGGCGTTGGCAAAAGCCAGCGAGTGGAGACAAAAGATTATGAAGCTTCCCATTTATCTGGATTATTCGGCAACTTGTCCGGTAGACCCGCGCGTCGCCAGTAAAATGGCGGAGCAGCTGACGATGGAAGGCAACTTCGGTAACCCGGCCTCCCGTTCTCACCTTTACGGCTGGAAGGCGGAAGAGGCGGTCGAGGACGCGCGTCGTCACGTAGCCGAGCTGATTAACGCGGACCCGCGTGAGATCGTGTGGACCAGCGGCGCGACCGAATCTGACAACCTCGCGATTAAAGGTGCGGCGCACTTCTATCAGGGCCGCGGCAAGCACATCATTACTTCCAAGATTGAGCACAAGGCGGTACTGGATACCTGTCGTCAGCTCGAGCGCGAAGGCTTCGAAGTGACCTACCTGAACCCCAAGGAAGACGGCATCGTCTATCCGGAGCAGGTAGCGGAAGCGATGCGTGAGGACACCATCCTGGTGAGCCTGATGCACGTAAACAACGAAATCGGTGTGATCAACGATATTGCCGCGATCGGTGAGCTGTGTCGTGAGCGCAAGGTTATTTTCCACGTAGATGCCGCGCAGAGCCCTGGCAAGATCGATATCGATTTGGCGGAAATGAAAGTGGACCTGATGTCCTTCTCTGCGCACAAAATTTATGGCCCCAAGGGCATTGGCGCCCTGTATGTGCGCCGCAAGCCGCGTGTGCGCCTGGAAGCGCAGATGCACGGTGGCGGTCACGAGCGCGGTATGCGTTCCGGTACCCTGCCGACCCATCAGATCGTTGGTATGGGCGAAGCCTTCCGCATCGCCAAAGAAGAAATGGCTGACGAATCCAAGCGCATGCTGGCCCTGCGCGAGCGTTTCTGGAGCCAGATCAGCGATATGGAAGAAGTGCATATCAACGGCTCCGCTGAGCAGCGCGTGCCTGGGAACCTGAATGTAAGCTTTGCGTTTGTGGAAGGGGAAAGCCTGATTATGTCCCTGAAGGACCTGGCGATTTCCTCTGGTTCCGCGTGTACCTCTGCCAGCCTTGAGCCGAGCTATGTATTGCGTGCTTTGGGCGTGAACGATGAGCTGGCTCACAGTTCTCTGCGCTTCAGTTTTGGCCGTTTTACCACGGAACAGGACGTGGATACCGCGGCCAAAGAAGTAAGAAAGGCAGTAGAAAAACTGCGTGAGCTGTCCCCGCTGTGGGATATGTACAAGGATGGCGTTGACCTCAGCACCATCGAATGGGCGGCACATTAACGCACTGGCGCAGTAATTGAGACTTTTTGAGAGGGTATAGTCATGGCCTATAGCGATAAAGTAATTGACCACTATGAACACCCCCGCAATGTCGGTCGTTTGGACGACGAAGCGGACAACGTGGGCACCGGCATGGTTGGCGCCCCCGCTTGTGGCGACGTGATGCGCCTGCAGATTCAGGTGGACGACAACGGCATCATTGAAGACGCCAAGTTCAAGACCTACGGCTGCGGCTCCGCCATTGCTTCCAGTTCCCTACTGACCGAGTGGGTGAAAGGCAAGTCCCTGGACGAGGCAGCACAGATCAAGAACACCGAAATTGCCGAAGAGTTGGCATTGCCTCCGGTGAAAATTCACTGCTCCGTTCTGGCGGAAGACGCCATTAAAGCGGCAGTGAAAAATATCCGCGAGAAGCGCGGTGAAGAAGCCGAGCAGGCTGCGGGCTAACTAAGTAGCTAAGTTACTAAGTAAGTAGCATCCGCACAATCAGGTTAAGAAGTAAGGAGTAGCACCGATATGGCAATTACCATGACCGAAGCGGCCCAGGCACACGTGGCCAAACAGCTGGCCAGTCGCGGTAAAGGTATCGGTATTCGGGTCGGCGTGAAAACCGCCGGCTGCTCCGGTATGGCTTACGTACTTGAGTTTGTTGACGAAGCGCAGGCGGAAGATGCGGTGTTTGACTCGGGCGATGTAAAGTTGATCGTCGACCCCAAGAGCCTTGCTTATCTGGACGGCACCGAACTGGATTTCGTCAAGGAGGGGTTGAATGAGGGCTTTGAGTTCAAAAACCCCAATGTGAAAAATGAGTGTGGCTGCGGCGAGAGCTTTCACGTTTAAAGTTCAAGCGCAGCAGCAACAGGGCCGGGTGCGCATAAGCATGCCGGCCTTTTTGTTATTGGGCGATGCGCACTCTTCAGTAGGCGGTTTAGCAAGATCATATGCAGCAGAATCACTTTGAAATTTTTGGTTTGCCGGTTGGCTACCAGGTAGATCGCCAAGCGCTGGCGAAACGCTACCGCGAATTGCAGCAGGAGTTTCACCCGGATCGCTTCGCCGCAAAATCTGACCGCGAGCAAATGCTGGCCATGCAGTACGCCGCGCAGATCAATGAAGCTAACAACACGCTGAAAGATCCCGTGGCCCGTGCTGCCTATTTGCTGAAGTTGCGCGGCGTGGAGATCAAGGCGGAGCAGACCACCGCGGATGGCGCCTTTCTGATGCAGCAGATGATGTTGCGTGAGCGTCTCGAAGAGGTGCGCGAGGCGTCTGATCCGGAGTCAGAGTTGGAAGAGCTTGGCGCCGAAGCCGCCAGCCTGTTCAAGGCCCAGGAGCAGGCATTTTCCGATGCGCTGGATGCGGAGGCGCTGGGCGATGGCGAGAGCGCGTTGTCGAAGCTGCAGTTCCTCGCCAAGTTGCAGCGACAAATCGAAGAGCTCGAAGAAGATTTACTGGATTAATACAGACCTATGGCATTACTGCAGATTTCCGAACCAGGCCAAACTCCCGAACCCCACCAGCGCAAGCGCGCGGTAGGGATCGATTTAGGCACCACCAATTCACTGGTGGCAACGGTGCGCAGCGGCACTGCTGAAGCCTTGCCGGCGGAGGATGGTAAAGCCATTCTGCCGTCTGTGGTGCGCTATACCGATGCCGGTATCGAAGTCGGGTATGGCGCGCGCGCCGCTGCGGGAGATGATCCCTATAACACTCTGGTTTCCATCAAGCGTTTGATGGGTCGCGGGCTCGCGGATATCAAACACTTCGGTGAGCAATTGCCGTATCACTTTGCCGAAGATACCGGCGGTATGCCGGCTATCGAAACTGTTTCTGGTGCCGTAAACCCGGTGCAGGTATCGGCGGAAATCCTCAAAGTGCTGGCGCAGCGCGGTGCCGACTCCCTCGGTGGCGAGCTGGATGGTGCGGTAATCACCGTACCGGCATATTTTGACGATGCGCAGCGCCAAGCGACCAAAGACGCGGCCAAGCTGGCCGGCCTGAAAGTGTTGCGCCTGCTGAACGAGCCCACCGCGGCAGCAGTTGCCTACGGCTTGGATAAGACAGACGACGGTGCCGACTCCGCCGATAAAACTATCGCGGTCTACGACCTGGGTGGCGGCACCTTTGATATCTCCATTTTGCGCCTGTCCAAGGGCATCTTCGAAGTGCTTTCCACCGGTGGCGATAGTGCGCTCGGTGGTGATGATTTTGACCGCACAGTGGCGGAGTGGATTGCCGCAGAGGCAGGGCTCGGTACCGATCTGGACGCGGGCACCCAGCGCAAGTTGCTGGATGCGGCGCGCGCGGCAAAAGAAGCGCTGGCTGCGGAAGAAGCGGTTGCGGTGTCCTATCAAGGTTGGAGCGGTTCGCTGAGCCGGGAAAAGCTCGCAGAGTTGTTGGACCCGCTGATTAGCAAAACCCTGCGCGCGTGCAAGCATGCGCTGCGCGACGCGAACCTATCCGCAGAAGATGTGGAAGAGGTCGTGCTGGTTGGTGGTTCCACGCGCACGCTGCGTGTGCGTGAAAAGGTGGAGGGGTTCTTTGGCAGAAAGCCCCACGCCGATATCGACCCAGACAAGGTGGTGGCCATTGGCGCCGCGATTCAGGCGGATGTGCTGGTGGGCAATAAGTCCCGCGAAGACTTGCTGTTACTGGATGTGATTCCGCTTTCCCTGGGTATCGAAACCATGGGTGGCCTCACCGAGAAACTGATTCACCGCAATACCACCATTCCTGTGGCCAAGGCCCAGGAGTTCACCACCTTCAAAGATGGTCAGACTGCGATGGCCATCCACGTGGTGCAGGGTGAGCGCGAGCTGGTGGGCGACTGCCGTTCGCTGGCGCGTTTCGAACTGCGCGGTATTCCGCCCATGGTGGCTGGTGCGGCGCATATTCGCGTGACCTACCAGGTGGATGCGGATGGCCTGCTGTCGGTGACCGCGATGGAAAAAAGTAGTGGCGTGCAGGCCGAGATTACCGTCAAGCCATCCTATGGGCTTGAGGACACTGATATCACGCGTATGCTGCAGGACTCCTATGCCAATGCCGAGGAAGATATTGCGGCGCGCGCACTCCGTGAGGCGCAGGTCGAGGCCGAGCGCACCCTGGAGGCCATGCTTGTTGCCCTGCAAGAAAACGGTGCGGAACTGTTGAGTGAAGCCGAGCTGAGTGAGCTCGAGCAGGCCATGCAGGGACTACGGCAGGCGCACAATGAGGGTACCGCAGACGAGATTCGCAGCCGGGTCGAAGCGCTCAATACCCTGTCCGAGCCCTTCGCCGCGCGCCGTATGGATTCTTCCATCAAACGCGCAATGCAAGGCCACAGCCTGGATGAATTTGATAAGCCCTGAGGGCCTTTTGATAAACCCTGAAGGCGATCTGACACGCCCTCGGGGCGGTCATCGAACGAGAGTAATGAAATATGCCGAAAATCGTTTTCCTACCCCATGAAGAACTGTGTCCTGAGGGCAAGGTTGTCGAGGTGGATCCCGGTATTACCGTATGTGATGCCGCCCTGAAGCACGGTGTCCACATTGAGCATGCCTGTGAGAAGTCCTGTGCGTGTACTACCTGCCATGTCATCGTGCGTGAAGGGTTTGACTCTCTGGAAGAGCCGGACGAGCTGGAAGAGGACCTGTTGGATAAAGCCTGGGGCCTGGAGCCGGAATCTCGCCTATCCTGCCAGGCAGTGGTCGAGCAGGAGGATCTGGTGGTCGAAATTCCCAAGTACACCATCAATCAGGTTTCGGAAAAACACTAAACGGCAGGGAGCGTGCGTCATGAAGTGGACGGATATTCACGATATAGCCATCGAACTGAGCGATGGCCACCCGGATATTGACCCGTTGACGGTCAATTTCGTCGATCTTCGCAAGTGGGTGATGAATCTGCCGGATTTTGACGACGATCCGGAGCGCTGCGGGGAAAAGATCCTGGAGGCCATTCAGGCCGCATGGATCGAAGAGAACGAGTAGTCAGCCCTGCAGTACACACTTCACGCGACTACGCGTATAATCCGCGCTCCGCGATCATTGTTGGTTAATTAATCGACAGTTTGCGAGCTGAGAGAATTCAGGGAAGAGCAACGTTAGTTGCTCTTTTCGTATCTGATCTAAGACAATTTTTTTCAAAACCTAGAAATGGAGAAAACCATGGCCCTGGAACGTACTCTGTCCATCATCAAGCCGGACGCCGTAGCCAAGAACGTAATCGGCGAAATCGAAAGCCGCTTTGAGAAAGCCGGCCTGCGCATTGTTGCCATGAAAATGGTTCAGCTGTCTCAGGAGAAGGCTGAAGGTTTCTACGCAGAGCACAAAGAGCGTCCTTTCTTTAAAGACCTGGTTGAATTCATGACCTCTGGCCCGGTTGTTGTACAGGTTCTGGAAGGCGAAAACGCCATCCTGGCCAACCGCGACCTGATGGGTGCTACCAACCCGAAAGAAGCTGACGCTGGCACCATTCGCGCTGACTTCGCTGACAGCATCGATGCAAACGCTGTTCACGGTTCCGACTCCGCGGCTTCCGCTGAGCGTGAAGTGAACTACTTCTTCGCTGCCGAAGAAATCTGCGCACGCTAATTCAGCGCGTGCCTTTGCAGGAGTCTGCATTCATGCGGACTCTTGCTATCCCTACAAAGTTTTGCCGTTTTGGCAATTTCCGCACCGCGACCGGTGCAAGGTGAATCCATGACCGCGACTGTTGAAACAGTACAAACCGAAAAAGTGAACCTGCTGGGTCTGTCTGTGGACAAGCTTGCGGACTTTTTTGCCGGTTTGGGCGAAAAGCGTTTCCGCGCGGTGCAGGTATTGAAGTGGATTCACCAGAATGGCGTGGACGACTTCGAGCAGATGACCAACGTCAGCAAAGCCATGCGTGCCAAGCTGTCCGAAATCGCCGAAGTGCGTGCGCCCAAGGTCCTGAAGCAGATGGACTCCGCGGACGGTACCCGCAAGTGGCTGATCGAAGTCACCGGCGGCAATGTAATTGAGACCGTGTATATCCCGGATGGCGACCGCGGCACCCTGTGTGTGTCTTCTCAGGTGGGCTGTTCTCTGGATTGCAGCTTCTGTGCCACCGGCAAGCAGGGCTTTAACCGTGACCTGACTGCGGCTGAAATTATTGGCCAGGTGTGGATCGCGTGTAAGTCGTTTGGCCAGTTACAGCCTAATGGTCCGCGCAAGGTCACTAACGTTGTGATGATGGGCATGGGTGAGCCCCTGCTCAACTTCGACAACGTGGTCGATTCCATGAACCTGATGATGGAAGACAATGCCTACGGTATCTCCAAGCGTCGGGTCACCCTGAGTACCTCCGGCGTGGTACCCGCACTGGACCGTCTGGCGGAAGTAACCGATGTGAGCCTGGCGATCTCCCTGCACGCGCCCAATGACGAGCTGCGCAACGAGCTGGTGCCGATTAACAAGAAGTATCCCATCGCCATGCTGCTCGACAGCGCCCAGCGCTATATCGAGAACATGCCGGATAACCATCGCAAGATGACCATCGAGTACACCATGATCCGGGAGGTGAATGACCGCCCGGAGCACGCAGAACAGCTGGCCGAGCTACTGCGTGATGTGCCGGTGAAGATAAATCTGATACCCTTTAATCCGTTTGAGCTGTCCGATTATCAGCGGGTCAGCAATAACGCTTTGCGACGTTTTCAACAGATTTTGTTGGACAAAGGCTATACCGTAACCGTGCGTACCACCCGTGGCGATGACATCGATGCGGCTTGTGGTCAGCTGGCCGGCCAAGTAAACGACCGTACCCGCCGCTCCGAGCGCTATCGCAACGCCGAGCGCGCAGTACGGATTGTTGGCCAGGCCTAAGCCTCGATTGCTGCTAAGCATCGCCGAATGGAGTTGGCGTGTGGGGTTGTACGCACCCGATAACTATAAGGTGAGGCTAGTGTTAGCAAGAAACTCCAAGTCGGCTCTGCTCGCCGGATTGTTTATTACCCTGCTGCTGGGTGGCTGTGTCAGTACCGGCCCGGGCGGCAAGTCCATTGATCTCGACAAAGCTCGCGAGACCCATATCCAGCTGGGGCTGCGTTATCTGCAAAGTGGCAGTGATAACCGGGAGATGGCCCGTCATCACTTCCAGGAAGCGCTCAAGCTGGGTAAGAAAGACCCTCGTGCCCACCACGGCCTCGCGCTGCTGTATCAAGCAGATGGTGAGCTGAATGTGGCCGAATCCCACTTCAAAAAGGCCCTGCGCTACGATCGTAACTTCTCCATGGCGCGGGTGAACTACGGGGTGTTTCTGTATCAACAGGAGCGCTACCGCGAAGCGAAAGCCCAGTTCCTCACCGCATCCGAAGACCTCACCTACAACCGCCGTTCATTTGCGCTGGCCAATCTAGGGCGCGCCGAGCTGAGACTGAACGAGCTGGATGGTGCTGAGCGCGCCTTCACCAAGGCGCTGGCCCTTAGCCCCGGGCTACCGGTGGCGTTACTGGAACTGGCGGAGCTCAAGTTTCAAAAGCAGGACTACGAAGAGGCCAAGCAGTATCTGGACCGCTATACGGAAAAGAGCCGGCAGGTGCCTCAATCCCTGTGGCTGGGTATCCGTATCGAGAAGATTTTCGGTAACCGGGATAAAGAGCGAAGCTATGCCCTGGCTCTGAAAAACCTGTTTCCCTATTCGGCAGAAACGCTGAAATACCAGGAGATGAAGGCCGAAAATGAGCAGTAACGATTCCTCCGTAGCATCTACCGAGCACGCCTCCGGGCAGACCTCTCTGGTGTCTGTAGGAGGGCAGTTGCGCGCTGCCCGTGAGCAGGCCGGTCTTGAAATTGAAGAGTTGGCCAGTCGCCTGTGTATGACGGCCGAAAAACTCAGGATTCTGGAACAGGACGACTTTGATCGTTTGGCCGGTGCCATCTATGTGCGCGGCTACATCCGCAACGCCTGTAAAGAGCTGGGTCTCGATGCGGAGCCCCTGCTGGACGCATTTGCCCAGCAATCACCTGGCGATTCCACGCCTCATATCCCGGAAATGCCCCGTGGTATGAAGGTGGAAGGTAGCGGCGCTGCAGGTGGCGAATCGTCGTTCCGCCCGCTGGTGCTCGTGCTGGCGATCGCTGCTGCCGGAGGGTACTGGTGGTTTGGCATGCAGGGTGGAGCGCCGGCTCAAAACGTTGATCCAGCCTTTACTGAAATGACTCAGGAGCCCGAACTGGCCCCAGAGGCGCCGGTGGCGATGGCGGAAGTCATTGAGTCTGGTGCCGATGTGCAAGAACCCACTGCGGACGCCGTTGAAGTTGTGGCGTCGGATTCTGGGGTGTCGGAGTTGGAGTCGGTATCGCCAGTTGCACAGCCGGAAGCAGACGCTCAGGCAGTGTTTGCGCCGGCGGTAGTGGCCGATTCGACCGTATCATCCGGCTCCGCTCAGGAGTTGGCTGCTTCGTCAGAGCCTAAAGTGGCGCCAGAGCAGCAAATTGCAGCGGCTGCCGCTGAGCCTGCCTTGAAAGCAGAGGCGGCGCTGGCGGTAACTATTTCCGAGGCGGCGCTATCCCTGAGCTTCAGCGAAGAGGCGTGGATTGAGGTGGTCGATGCGGCGGGCAATAAGTTGTTGTCTCGGCTGCAGCCCGCGGGTTCCACGGTTGAACTGACTGGCGAGGCGCCATTTAACGTGATGATGGGCAATGCGGCGGCGACCACCGTCAGCTATGCCGGTGAGGTGGTGGACAGTGCGCCGCTAGGTACTCGCCGTACTCGCAAGCTGATTGTGGGCGGCTAGCGCCCCTTTTTGAGCTCCTTATTCTCCTCGCAAAGGGCGCAAACTCTGTAGGTTTGCGCCCAATCTATCTATAATCCTCCCGTTTTTCCGTCCCCGCTCAACACTAACGCAGGTTCTGTTATGCAGTTCGAGTCACCCATAGTTCGTCGCGTGTCACGCCAGATCATGGTGGGCAATGTGCCGGTCGGCGGTGGTGCGCCCATTTCCGTCCAGAGCATGACAAATACGGAAACCTGCGATGTGGCTGCCACTGTGGACCAGATCCAGCGCCTGGAAAACGCTGGTGCGGATATTGTGCGGGTGTCGGTGCCGTCCATGGACGCTGCGGAGGCTTTTGGCGAGATCAAGAAGCAGGTGGCTGTACCGTTGGTTGCGGACATTCACTTCGACTACCGCATTGCGCTGCGTGTGGCGGATCTGGGCGTAGACTGCCTGCGTATCAACCCGGGCAATATCGGCCGCGAAAAGCGCATTCGCGCTGTGGTGGATAAGGCTCGGGACCTGAATATCCCGATTCGTATCGGCGTTAACGCGGGTTCTCTGGAAAAAGACCTGCAAAAAAAATACGGTGAACCTACACCGGATGCGCTGGTGGAATCCGCGCTGCGCCATGTGGACATTCTCGACAGTCTGAACTTCCAGGAATTCAAGGTCAGCGTAAAGGCGTCGGATATCTTTATGGCCACGGCCGCTTACCGCAAGCTGGCCACCCAGATTGAGCAGCCGCTGCATCTCGGGATTACCGAAGCGGGCGGGCTACGCGCAGGTACTGTGAAATCGGCCATCGGCCTCGGCGCCCTGTTGCTGGACGGCATTGGCGATACTCTGCGTGTATCTCTGGCGGCAGATCCGGTGGAAGAGGTTAAAGTGGGCTGGGATCTGCTCAAGAGCCTGCGCCTGCGTACCAAGGGTATCAATTTTATTGCTTGCCCGAGCTGCTCGCGCCAGAACTTCGATGTGGTGAAAACCATGAACGAGCTCGAAACCCGGCTGGAAGATATCACCACGCCGCTGGATGTAGCGGTTATCGGCTGTATCGTGAACGGCCCGGGTGAAGCAAAAGAGGCGGATATTGGCCTGGCCGGAGGCACTCCCAGCCACGCCATCTATGTGGACGGGCAGCCGGACCGCAAATTCAAGAATGACAATCTGGTGGAAGACTTGGAGCAACTGATCCGCGAAAAGGCTGCGGCCAAGGCGGAGCAGGAGGCGAACATCATCGCCAAGGAAACCACCGAATAATATTGGGTGCCGGTGGATGCCGGCATCGCGTACGAACTGTATTTAAGGACTACCGTTGAAACAACTTCGCGCCATCCGCGGCATGAACGACCTGCTGCCCACCCAGTCCCCGGTGTGGCAATACGTGGA
The DNA here is from genome assembly GCF_001999945.1 of Microbulbifer agarilyticus. Taxonomy (NCBI): domain Bacteria; kingdom Pseudomonadati; phylum Pseudomonadota; class Gammaproteobacteria; order Cellvibrionales; family Microbulbiferaceae; genus Microbulbifer; species Microbulbifer agarilyticus. Next base: position 3,123,111 of record NZ_CP019650.1, on the reverse strand, counting down.
AAGCACCCTCAGCGAACTCTTCGCACGCTACGGATACAGTGAGATCCGTACCCCGTTGCTGGAAGCGACGCAACTGTTTGCCCGCGCCGTAGGCGAGGCCACCGATATCGTCGAAAAGGAAATGTATACCTTCGACGACAAGAGTGGTGACAGTGTCACCCTGCGCCCGGAAGGTACCGCCGGTACCGTGCGCGCGGCCATCCAGAACAACCTGCTTATCCAGCCCCAGCGCCTCTGGTACTTCGGCCCCATGTTCCGCTACGAGCGCCCGCAGAAGGGCCGCTTGCGCCAGTTCCACCAGTTCGGGGTGGAAGTGTTTGGTATCGAAGGTCCGGATATCGACGCCGAGATCCTGATGATGACCGCGCGTCTATGGAAACAGCTGGGTGTCTCCGAGCATGTATCCCTGCAGCTGAACTCCCTCGGCAACAGTGAGAGCCGCGCCGCTTACCGCGATGCGCTGGTGGAGTATCTGTCCGCGCGCAAAGACCAGCTGGATGAAGATAGCCAGCGCCGTCTCGAGCGCAACCCGCTGCGGATTCTCGATAGCAAGAACCCGGACACCCAGGCGCTGCTGGCCGATGCGCCTTGCCTGCTCGATTTCCTCGACGATGAGTCGCGCACACATTTTGACCAGCTGCGTGCCTTCCTGGATGCCACAGGGGTCACCTATGAGGTGAATCCGCGCCTGGTGCGCGGCCTCGACTACTATGGCAAGACGGTTTTTGAATGGGTGACGGACAGTCTCGGCGCCCAGGGCACCGTCTGTGCCGGCGGCCGCTACGACGGCTTGGTAGAACAAATGGGTGGCAAGCCTACCCCGGGCGTCGGCTTTGGTCTCGGTGTCGAGCGACTGGTGTTGTTACTGGAAACGCTTGAAGTGCTGCCGGACGCTCTGGATCAACAGGTCGATGCCTATATGGTCGCTGTGGGTGATGTACAATCTGCGGCCCTGGCCGCGGCCGAGCAGCTGCGCAGTGATCTGCCGTGGCTGCGCCTGCAGACCCACTGTGGGGGTGGCAGCTTCAAGAGCCAGATGAAGAAGGCCGACAAGAGCAATGCGGATTACGCATTGATCATCGGCGAAGACGAAGCGGCGGCGGGGCAAATTACGGTTAAGTCCCTGCGCGCAGATGTCGAGCAGCAGACCGTCGCGGTTGCTGAACTGGCAAAGATTTTACAAGGCTAAATTGCAGCGCTGAGGCGGGTAGCGCCTCAACGTGCGAACAGCATCTCAAAGAATTGGTATTGGGAATAAGGCAAATAACAAATGGCAGACCATCTGACAGAAGAAGAACAAATTGAATCCATCAAGCGCTGGTGGAAAGAAAATGGCACTGGCATTGTCACCGGTGTGGTACTGGCGCTTTCTGCTTATTTCGGCTGGCAGTGGTGGCAGGGCAAGGAGCGCGGCGATGCCGAGGCAGCTTCCAACCTGTACCAGAGCTTTGTCGCTGCGGTTTCAGCTAATGAAGGCAGTCCTGACAACAAACAGCTGACTACCGCCAAGTCTCTGGCGCGTGAGCTGAAGGACGATTTTGGCAAGCGTATCTACGCGACTCAGGCATCCCTTGAGCTGGCTGCGCTGGCCGCCGAGTCCAATAATCTGGAAGAAGCCGCCAAGCAGCTGCAGTGGGCACTGGATAACACTGGTGACGACGCACTGAAGTTTGTTGCCCAGCGCCGCCTTGCTGCGGTCAAAGCCGCACGCGGTGAAACCGGCGAAGCTTTGAAGCTGCTTGAGGGCGATGTGCCTGCAGCATTTGCCGGACTCTACGCGGAAACCCGCGGCGACATCCTCGTGCAGCAAGGTGACAAAGATGCCGCTCGCGCCGCCTATCAGGAAGCGCGTGCCCAGTTGCTGCCGGAGCAGGCTGCAGGCTCCCGTCTGTTGGACCTGAAAATCGAAAGTTTGGGCGATGCGCCTAAATCCGATGAAACTCCGGAAGACGAAGCGGTGTCTGAGCCCGGTAATGAAACCGAAGCAGACGAAGCCGACAAGGAGAGCACCCCGCAATGATAGGCACGCACACCGGTAACCGCTTCGCGGCGGGCAAGGCACTTAACCGAATTCTTGCCGTGGCTCTGGCCGCGGTCATCAGTGCCTGTGCTTCCAATGAAGAAAAGGAAGACACGGACCCCGTCGAGCTGACTGAAATTCAGGAGAGCGTGCGGCTGACCGAAGTGTGGTCCACCAATATCGGTGATATTGATGCGCTGCGCTACGCCATGCTGACGCCTGGCTTGATCGACGGAAAAATTATTGCCGCCAACAGCGACGGCGATGTGGTCGCGTTGGATCGCAGCACCGGCAAGCGCGTGTGGAAAACGGATATCGAACGCTCCATCAGCGGCGGCGTTGGCGTTGGCCTGGGTATCGCGGTTGTGGCAGATTTCCGCGGCCGCGTTGTAGCACTGGATTTAAATACCGGCGAGCAGCGCTGGGACACCCAGCTCAGCGGTGAGGTTGTTTCTACTCCCGCGGTAGGCGCCGGAATGGTGGTTGTGCAGACCGTAGACGGCAAGCTTCTCGGCCTCAATGCGGAAACCGGCGCACAGACTTGGCGCCATAACACCGCATTGCCGGTACTGACCCTGCGTGGTACCGCGAGTCCGGTCATTTCTGGCGGTGTTGTGTTTGCCGGTCTGGATAACGGCAAGTTGATTGCCCTGAGTGCTACCGATGGAATTACCCGCTGGGAACAGCGCGTTGCCATCCCGCAGGGAACTGCGGAGCTGGAGCGCGTAGTGGATATTGACGGTGCGCCTCTGGTGCGCGGTGAATTGGTATTCGCTGCCAGCTACCAAGGGCGAGTTGTTGCGCTGTCCCGCGAAGATGGCCGCGGCCTGTGGGCGCGCGATGCCTCTACCAACCACGGTGTTGCCGTGGGTGCCGGTCAGGTATTCCTGAGCGACGCCGACGGCAGTGTCCACGCCTACAATGTAGGTAATGGCCAGATTCAGTGGACCAACAGTGAATTACTGCGCCGTCAGCTCGGTGGCCCGGCCTATTTTGTGGATGTGGTTGTGGTTGGTGATCTGGACGGCTATCTGCATGTGCTGGATCCGACCTCCGGTCGTTTCGTGGGCCGTACCCGCATTGACCGCGATCCGATCCGCATTCCGCTGCTGGCGGATGGAAATCTGTTGTTTGCGCTGTCTGATGACGGTGAGCTGGTGGCTCTGCGCCTGGAGCGCTGAAACAGCAGCGCAAGCGCCAATCGCGTTGCCCCGGGTTTGCTCCAGGGGTAAGCAAAACCGCTCTGGTTTAACTATCGCCCGCAGTATGCGGGCGTTTGTATTTATGGTCTGGCCCAGTTGAGAGGCCAGTTTTTGAGTATATTCAATTTATGTTGCCTGTAATCGCCCTGGTTGGGCGCCCCAATGTGGGTAAATCCACCCTGTTCAATCGCCTGACCAAGAGCCGTGACGCCCTTGTGGCTAACTACGCCGGTCTGACTCGCGACCGTAAATATGGCGAGGCGGAATTCGAGGGCCACAAAATGATCCTGGTGGACACCGGGGGCATCAGTGGTGGCGAGGAGGGCATCGATGCGGCCATGGCCCAGCAGTCCATGCAGGCGATCGAAGAAGCGGACTTTGTCTTGTTCCTGGTGGATTGCCGTGCGGGCCTGACCCCGGCGGATGAGATGATTGCCGAGCGCCTCCGCACCCGTTCCAAACCGACCATTCTGGTGGCTAACAAGGTGGACGGGGTGAACCCCGATATTGCCCTGGCACCGTTTTACGAGCTGGGGATTGGGGAGCTTTTCCCGACCACCGCTACCCACGGCCGCGGTGTTCGCTCGCTGATGGAACGCTTGGTTGGCGACCTGCCGGAAGTGGGCGAAGAAGAGGTCGTGGACGAGGCCAGCGGCATCAAGATCGGCATCGTCGGTCGCCCGAATGTGGGTAAATCCACCCTGGTAAATCGCTTGCTGGGTGAAGATCGCGTGGTGGTATTCGACCAGCCCGGTACTACGCGCGACAGTGTGTATATCAATTACGAGCGGGACGAAAAGCCTTACACCATTATCGATACTGCGGGTATTCGCCGGCGTAAGAACGTCAAGGAATCGGTGGAGAAGTTCTCCATCGTCAAAACCCTGCAGGCGGTGGAAGACGCTAACGTGGTGGTGCTGGTGATTGATGCCAGTGAAGGCCTGGTGGATCAGGACCTGCACCTTATGGGTACCGTGATTCAGTCTGGCCGCGCGCTGGTTGTGGCGCTGAACAAATGGGATGGCCTGGACCCGGACCACCGCGACTTCGTGAAAACCGAACTGGAACGGCGTCTGCGTTTTGTGGAATTTGCCGATATCCACTTTATCTCTGCCCTGCACGGCACCGGTGTCGGTAACCTGTACGAGTCTATCGAAGCCGCGTATCAGTCGGCCACTGACAAGCTCTCCACGAACCACTTGACGCGTATTCTGCAATGGGCGGTAAGTGAGCACCAACCGCCACTAGTGAACGGTCATCGCATTAAGCTGCGCTATGCACACGCAGGCGGGCAGAATCCGCCGGTAATTGTGATTCATGGTAACCAGACCAGCCAGGTGCCGAATCACTATGTCCGCTACCTGGAAAAAACTTTCCGTAAAGCGCTGGACCTGCACGGTACCCCAGTGAAAATTGAATTCCGCACCAGCGATAACCCATTCGCAGGTAAGAAAAACAAACTGAGCGACCGCCAGAAGGCGAAGAAACGTCGCCTGATGAAGTTTGTTAAGAAAAAGAAAAAATAATTGAATTGGCTGGGCGGCACATTATATGTGCCGCCCTTTTACTGTCGGCTACCACAAGGAAGAGGCTCTGACATGCCGAAGCTCAACGACTCTGATCTGCTCCGCACGCAATCCTTTATCAACGGCCAGTGGCTGGATGCCGACAGTGGTAACACCCTGGAGGTTACCAACCCGGCCAATGGTGAAACGGTTGCCTCCATCGCAAGTCTCGGTGCTGCCGAGACCCGTCGCGCCATCGAGGCCGCCAACGAAGCCTGGCCGGCGTGGCGTGCACTGCCGGTAAAGCAGCGCGCGAAAATTTTGCGTGACTGGTACAACCTGATTATCGAAAACGTCGATGACCTGGCCGCAATCCTAACCGCGGAGCAAGGTAAGCCGCTGGCGGAAGCAAAAACTGAAATTACCTACGGCGCCAACTACCTGGAGTGGTTTGCCGAAGAGGCCAAGCGCGCTTACGGCGATGTCATCGCCCCACCAGCCAATGACAAGCGTATTGTCGTGATCAAACAGTCGGTGGGTGTAACCGCTTCCATCACACCGTGGAATTTCCCCAGTGCGATGATTGCTCGCAAGGTGGCCCCCGCATTGGCCGCGGGCTGCACGTTCGTTGCCAAGCCCGCATCGGAAACACCGCTCTCTGCTCTGGCGCTGGCAGTACTGGCGGAAAAGGCCGGCGTGCCCAAGGGCGTGTTTAACGTGGTGGTGGGTAAAAGCTCGCGGGAAATTGGCGGCGAGATGACCAGCAACCCGCTGGTGCGCAAATTCACCTTTACCGGCTCCACCGCGGTGGGCAAGCAATTGCAGGCCCAGTGTGCGGAAACCATCAAGAAAACCTCTATGGAGCTCGGCGGTAACGCCCCATTTATCGTGTTCGACGATGCAGATATCGACGAAGCGGTAAAGGGCGCAATCATCTGTAAATACCGCAATGCCGGGCAAACCTGTGTCTGTGCCAATCGCATCCTGGTGCAGGAAGGCGTGTACGATGAGTTCGCACAGAAATTCTCTCAGGCGGTGAATGGGTTAACACTGGGTAATGGCGCTGACACTGGTGTTGATGTTGGCCCCATGATTAACCCGGGCGCGGTTAAAGATGTTGCGACGTTGGTGGAGGATGCATTAAGCAAGGGTGCCAAGGCGCTGAACCCGGGCGGCCCGAGCGAACTGGGTGAGTGCTTCTATACCCCTGCGGTATTGGGGGATGCGAACGACACCATGCGTTTGTTCAAAGAAGAAATTTTTGGGCCGGTTGCACCGCTGTTTAAATTCAGTACCGAAGAAGAAGCCATCCGTATAGCCAACGATACCGAGTTTGGTTTGGCCTCGTATTTTTATGCCCGCGACATCGGTCGAATCTGGCGTGTGTCGGAAGGGCTGGAATACGGCATGGTCGGTATTAATGAGGGCATCATTTCCAATGAGATGGCGCCTTTCGGCGGTATAAAAGAATCCGGCAGTGGCCGCGAAGGTTCCAAGTACGGCATCGATGATTATCTCGAGATCAAATACCTGTGCATGGGTGGCATTTGAATATCCCAGCGCTGAGTATTGAGCCCGTCGCCATCACCCACTCCTGCTTTACGGATAAATTCGGCATCCCGCGCCAGCCTCTGCTGGCGGATGCTAGCCGTGCATCCCTCGAGTTACTACCACCTTACAACGACCCGGAGGCTGTCGCCGGCCTGGAGCAATATACCCACCTGTGGCTTACCTGGCAGTTTCATCAGGTGGCTGGGCAGTGGTCTGCCAAGGTCCGCCCTCCACGTCTTGGAGGCAATAAAAAAATGGGCGTATTTGCCACCCGCTCCCCGTTTCGGCCGAATAATATTGGCCTTTCCGTCGTGCGACTGATTGAAGTGCGCGTGCATAAAGCCAGTGCGCGGACAAAAGTCGAAATTATCATTGCCGGTGCCGACCTGCTAAATGGCACACCGATTCTGGATATCAAACCCTATATTCCTTACGCCGATAAAGTCCCAGAAGCTGCCAGCGACTTTGCGGATACCGCGCCGGCCGCAACGCAGGTAAATATCCCGGATCCAATCGCGGAAGTTGCGCGAAACTTCAGTGATGAGTGGGGCACCGACTTGATGGCACTAATTCAGCAGGTGCTTGCGCAAGATCCCAAGCCCGCGTACCAAAAGCCCGATCCATCGCGAATCTACGGGATGGAACTTTGCGGGTTTAACCTGCAATGGCGCTATGGGGATGACGGAATTCAAGTAACGGCACTTTCCCCGCTCGAGTCGAATGTAATTACCGAAGGAAATAGCGAGTGAATATAAAAGGCGGGCTGCGGTCCCTGGTTAAGTTTGCGCTGCTCGCGGTATTGGTCGTGGTCGCGGTTTCCTGGTATCACGCCCGCAGTATGCCCAAGGGGCAGGCACCGGACTTACTGGCGCCGGACATTAATGGCTTGCCGATTAGTCTGCAGGGTATGACTCAGAAAGGCCCCGTGTTGATTTACTTCTGGGCAACCTGGTGCGGCTATTGCCGAGTGGTATCACCGGCGGTGTCTGATCTATCCAAGGACTACCAGGTAATCAGTGTCGCCCTGCAATCCGGCACGCCAGACGAAGTGGCCGCTTACCAGCAGGAGCACAATCTCAAGTTCCGCACCATCAATGATCCAAGTGGTGCACTGAGTGCCAGCTGGGGACTAAAGGTTACCCCGACCATTGCCATCGTGGACAGTTCCGGTGAAGTCAGTACCGTAACTGCCGGTATGGCGTCCCGTTTGGGATTGAAAGCGCGGCTGTGGTGGGCGCAGGTGGGCAAAGGCAGTTAAACAGATCGTGTCTTCCGACACGATTAGTGGCGGGTCTTGGCAGGATCCAGGTCTTCGCTCATCACATCGTCAAATACTGGCTGGCCGGGAATCTTGTGGCCCTCGCTGGCCCACTCTCCGAGATCGATCAGCTTGCAGCGCTCACAGCAGAACGGACGGTGCGGGTTGGCTGCGCTCCACTCCATCGGCTTTTTGCAGGTAGGGCAGGGCACGGTTGGTTTGTCTGGGGAAGAATGATCGGACATGGATAACGGCTATTCCGGTTTGGTCGCCAGTTGGACGTACTGCGCGTGCAAGGCATCCACCTGAGCGTTCAGGGCTTCTAGAGAGCTACTATTATCCAGAATATCGTGGGCCTGTGCACATCGTTCGGCGCGCGGGAGCTGCGCGGCCATGATTTTGCGGATCTGCTCTGCTGAGTTACTGTCTCGCGCAGTGGCACGGGCAAGCTGCAGCTCTTCTGGAATATCCACCACGCAAACCCGCTGCACCAGCGCCACCTGGCCGGATTCAACCAGCAGTGGCGATTCGAGAATCGCGTAAGGCGCGCTGTGGGTTTTGTAACTGGCGTTCAATGAGGAAATAATTTCCTCGCGGATAAGTGGGTGGGTCAGCTGTTCCAGCCAGCGTCGCTCCTCGGGATTGTCGAACACCTGCTTGCGCAGCGCAGCGCGGTCCAGCTCCCCATTCTCCAGCAGTATGTCGGCACCGAAGTGCTCGGTAATGGCGGCGAGCGCCGGCCGTCCGGGCTCTACCACCACACGTGCGGCGATATCTGCGTCCATTACGTTAACGTCGTGATGACGAAAGCGCGCTGCGGCGGCAGACTTGCCGCTGCCGATACCACCGGTCAGCCCGACAATAAACATGGCTTAGCTATTCAGTCCAGAGATATGGAAATACCAGCCCATAATTTGCTCGCCCCACAGCATGGCAATCCAGGCAGCTCCGGCGAGATAGGGACCGAAGGCAATTGGCAGATTTTTGTCGCGCCCTGAAATGAGTGTCCACAGGATACCGGCCAAGGCACCTACGGCTGCAGATAGCAGGATCACCAGCGGCAGCACCTGCCAGCCAAACCACGCACCAATAGCCGCGAGGATCTTAAAGTCTCCGGCTCCCATACCTTCTTTGCCTGTCACCAGTTTGAAGATATGGAATACCCCCCACAGCGCCAGATAGCCGGCGATCGCCCCGATCACCGCATCCTGAAGTGGTACAAATACACCCCACAGATTGATTAGAAGACCGGCCCACAGCAGTGGAAGCGTAATACTGTCTGGTAGTAGTTGTTTGTCAAAATCGATCCCAGTCAGCGCGACTAACGTCCAGGTAAACACTACCCCAGCTAGCGCCTGCCAGGTAAAGTCCAGCTGCCAAACCACGATAGCGGTCAAAATGCCGGTTGCCAGTTCTACCAGCGGATAGCGCTTGGAGATGGACGTACCGCAGTTGCCACACTTACCGCGCAGCAGCAGGTAGCTGATGATGGGAATGTTCTGCCAGGGTTTGATTTCCTGATTGCAGCTGGGGCAGTGGGAGTGGGGGAGAATCAGGTTGTAAGTCTGGCTGAGCAGCTTCTCTTCTTCTGCCGGAGGTGTCTTGTCAAAGTAAGCGTAGAAATCCCGCTGATACTCCCGCTCCATCATGATGGGCAGGCGATGGATAACAACATTCAGGAAGCTGCCGATTAGCAGGCCTAAAATAAAAGCGCTGCTAATAAGCAGCGCTGAGTGTGAAAAATTTGGATCAAACATTTTGAGGAGCTATTAAATAACTTGACCGAGCTGGAAGATCGGAAGATACATGGCGATCATTAGTCCACCCACCAAAATTCCCAAAATAGCCATAATCATGGGTTCAAGAAGTGTGGTGAGGTTGTCTACCATGTTATCCACTGCTTCTTCATAAAAATCTGCTGCTTTACTGAGCATCTCATCGAGTGCACCTGATTCTTCTCCGATAGCGGCCATTTGTACCAGCATCGTCGGGTAGAGTCCCGACGAGCGCATCGCACCGTTCAGCGGAATACCGGTCGCAACTGAATCTCGAATCTTGTATGTCGCCTCCTCATAGACGACGTTACCGGTGGCGCCGGCTACAGACTTGAGTGCGTCGATTAGCGGTACACCTGCAGCAAAAGTGGTTGATAGTGTACGCGCAAAACGGGCCGCAATCGAGTTGTAGGTTATTTGACCCAAAATAGGGATTTTGAGCATTAATCTGTCAAAGAAGTTTGCAACATTTTTATTGCGTTTTTTAACCTCTAAAGTCCCGCCTATACCTACCACTAGGGTAATAAATGCAATTAACCAGTTGGCTTGCATCCATTCTGAAATTCCCAAAACGAACAAAGTAAAAGCTGGCAAGTTCGCGCCGAAGCTAGAGAAAGTGTCGGCAAATTGGGGGACTACTTTGATTAGCAGAATAGAAGTAACAATGACGGCAACCACCAGAACGGCAATTGGATACGTCATTGCTTTCTTAATTTTCGCTTTAAGCGACTCAGTTTTCTCTTTGTAGGTCGCTATTCGGTCGAGCATGGTTTCTAGGGCACCGGATTGCTCACCTGACGCAACTAAATTACAGAACAGGTCATCAAAGTACACTGGGTGTTTACGTAGTGCATCAGCAAAGGCAGTACCTGAAGCGACTTCGTCGCGGATTTTAAATATCAGATCCTTAAGTCCTTCATTGTCTAAGCCATCAGCGACGATTTCAAAGCTTTGCACAAGGGGAACACCGGCTTTCATCATAGTCGCCATTTGCCGGGTAAAAACTGCGATATCGGCCGGTTTGACCTTTTTGCTGGCACCGAATAATGGTTTCGGCTTCTTCTGCACCTTGCTGGCGATGATTCCTTGACGACGCAATTGCGCCTTGATTAGCGCAGGATTGGTCCCACTAATCTCACCCTCTACCCTGTTGCCCTTGGCGTCCACGCCCTTATATACGTAGGCGACTGCGGCGGAATTGGCCATGGTCTTGTTCCCGAGTTTTTATTGGTCGATCGAAATTTAGTCTTTGGTTACTCGATTAGCTTCTTCCAAGCTAGTCACACCCATTACTACCTTGCGCAGCGCCGAAGTGCGGAGATTATTAAAGCCTTCCTTTTTGGCTTGATCTGCAATTTGAATGGAGTTGCCTCCCTCCATTATAATGCGTGAGATTCCGTCGGTAATGCGAACCACTTCATACACACCCACGCGTCCTTTATAGCCTTTGGAACAATGTTCACAGCCCACAGGTTGGTATATTTGCCATTCAGACTTTGGAATTGTGACCGCATCAAAGCCTTCATCGGCCAACACTTCTTCTGGTAGTTCTGCGGGTTTTTTACACTCTCCACAAAGTCTCCGTGCCAAGCGTTGAGCAATAATTACACTGACAGACGTTGCGATATTGAATGTGGGAACGCCCATATTCATCAAGCGAGTCAAAGTCTCTGGGGCGGAATTGGTGTGCAAGGTGGATAACACCAAGTGACCTGTTTGCGCCGCTTTGATGGCGATCTCTGCGGTTTCCAAATCCCTTATCTCACCTACCATCACAATATCGGGGTCTTGCCGCAAGAAGGAGCGTAAAGCCTCGGCGAAATTTAGTCCTACCTTGGCGGAGACGTTAACCTGGTTGATGCCTTCAAGGTTAATTTCCACCGGGTCTTCCGCCGTGGAAATGTTTCTTTCTGGGGTATTAAGTATATTCAGGCCGGTATACAGAGATACCGTTTTACCCGAGCCCGTGGGGCCAGTTACCAAAATCATCCCCTGCGGTTGTGCGAGAGCATCGAGATAGAGCTGTTTTTGCTCTTCTTCGTAGCCCAGAGCATCAATACCGAGCTTTGCGGAGGATGGGTCAAGAATTCGCAATACAATCTTCTCACCCCACAGGGTGGGTAGGCTGTTGACTCGAAAGTCGATGGCCTTGGTTTTGGATAGCTTCATCTTTATTCGGCCATCCTGAGGTACCCGGCGTTCGGAAATATCCATTTTGGACATTACTTTGAGGCGTGCTGACAATCTGGTAGCGAGCTGAATTGGAGGGCGTGCAACTTCGTGCAGCACGCCATCTGTGCGCAGGCGCACTCGATAGGACTTCTCATATGGCTCGAAGTGTATATCTGACGCCCCTGTGCGGATGGCATCGAGCAGGACCTTGTTTACAAAACGTACAACGGGGGCTTCGTCTCCTACGGCGTCGCTGTCATCCTCTCGCTCTTGCTCGCCTCCATCGATGTTGAGGCTGTCGAGATCATCGTCGTCTAGCCCTTCCAAGCCACCACTAATATCACCGCTGTTTGCCAAATAGCTTTCGATTGCCTTGGCAAGCTTGTCCGCTTCGACCAGTACCGCTTCAGTGTTCAGGCCGGTATTGAAGTTAATCTCGTCAAGGCCGGCAAGGTTGGTTGGGTCCGCGACAGCAACAAACAGCCTGTTAGCTCGCTTATAGAGTGGAAGTGCGAAATGCTTGGTGATCAGCTTTTCGTCGAGTACATCCTTTGGCAACAAATCGAAGTTGTAGCTAGACAGGTCGAATAGAGGGGAGCCGAACGCTTGGGTGGCTATGTTGGCCAATTCCCGGCTCTTGATCAGTTTTGCCTCTACTGCGTGTTGGGCAAAACTCTGTCCCTCGCGTTTGGCAGCCTTTACGGCGGATTGTGCGGTGGGCTCGTCGATAGCCTTGTCGATGACCAGTCGCTTGGCTAGTCCGCTCAGAGGGATGCTGCTCATAGGAAATGCTTTGCGCTTAATGTGATTGTTTTTTGTTCTGTATCGGCGACTTGTTTAGAATTTCCGCCAGCCTCCCAATATAGCGAATTCGCTGCTGACCGCCAATTGTTGAAAAGCTAATTGCATCACGATGTTAAGTTAGAAAGCTAAACAAATCTGTGAGCAAAGCTAGGTTGCGTACCCACGTCAGGCTATTGATCAAGTTCTGACTGACAATCTGTGTCACCTAGAGCATTGATTTGATTAAAAAGTGATCGGTATGTATGTTGCCTATGCAGAGGTTAATGGTAAAAGATCTCAAATGGAAAATTCTGGTGGGCTATCGTGGTTGCGCGTTTTGCCACAATCCCTGTATGGTATCTGCCGACTTCCTCACGGGATTTCGTCCAAAAACAACAGTCTGTATGGAGACGGTTACAATGAAAAAGCAACAGGGTTTTACTCTTATCGAATTGATGATCGTAGTTGCGATCATCGGCATTCTGGCTGCAGTGGCACTGCCAGCCTATTCTGACTACACCAAGCGCGCAAAAATGAGTGAAGCGCTGGGCTTTGCTGCGCAAGCGAAAGCTGCTGTAGCTGAGTCTATCCAGGCTTCTGGTTCTGTACCGGCAAATAATACCGCTGCGGGTCTCGATGCAACTCCGGCTAACATTACTTCTACTTATGTTGAGTCTGTAACCGTTGCAAATGGTGTGATCACTGTTGCGATTCAGGGTACGAATGATAATACTCTCGACGCAGCAAGTGTTGTCCTGACCCCGACTCAAGATGATGGTACAACAGCTGTTGCCGCTGGTTACGACGGTGCTGTGATTTGGAACTGCACCGTGAGCAGCAACGCAGTTGCGAAGTACTTCCCGTCTTCCTGTCGTGGAACCTAAGAGTCGTTGATTCTTGGAAAAAGGCGGGCATTGCCCGCCTTTTTTGTTTCTGGTTAGAAATGTGCTTTGGCTATCAAATAAGTAGTAAGACATGGAGACATTGCGGGGAAAAGAACACTCGAATTGGTTAGTAGTGCTGTGCGTAGGCTCTTGCATAGTTTGGTTTTTTCTTTGCTTAAATATCTTTGACTTTGACTTTGACCTGCCGGTAACGCCCTATAACCACAAGCGTATAATGCAGGTTGCTTTAGTCAGTCTTCTTTGCTCATTTTTTTTAGTCCCTTCCTATCGCCACGTCGTTCGATCTGTTCTTGAAGAGTCCCTGCTAATTCGCTCTTGGTTAGTTTCCCTCGTATTCATCAGTGCGAGCGGATTACTAGCCGATAACCCTTTACACTCTTTTTTTGAAAGCTTGCATTGGTTGTTTTTGCTCTCAGTGTTTTGTGTAGGGTTTTATGTTGCTAGGCAAGGGATGGGCGGGGGTGTCTTACTAGGAATTCTATTGCTTCACGGTTTGATGCTATTGAAAGCATTAGCGTTTTTAATGTTTGAGCTGGCCGCAAAGGTGCCAGTGCGAGCGGAAATGCTTTATCCCGGTGTAGAGAACACCAGATTTTTCAATCAGGTTCAGGTCTTTATGGTGCCACTGCTGTATGTGTGGCTTGCGCGGTCAAACTACAAAACTATTGCGTGTTTGTTTTTGTTTATAAACCTTCTGTTAGCGTTTGCTGGTGGAGCCCGGGGACTATTGGTCGGCTTGATTGCTGGTGGTTTGGTGGCGTATGTCTTGCTTAAACCTTGGCGTGCTGAAGTCCTGAAGGCAGCCTGTGTTTGTGTTATAGCTTGCGTTTCCTACTTATTGTTGCAACTGCTAAGCGAAGTAGGTGAGCGAGCAGATGCTTTTCGGGCCCATTCATCAGGGCGGATTACAATATGGATAAATTTAATTGAAGCTCTTGGCCCGGCTCACTTTTGGCTGGGCGAGGGTACTGGATCTTTCTCTTACCATGATTTCAAGCGGCATGAAGGGCATCCGCATAATAGTTTGCTCCAATTCATTTACGAATGGGGGGCTCTCGGGGCTGGTGCTGCGATAGTCTCTTTTGCTTGTGTATTGCTCAAGGCATATAAATTCTTCAACCAATCAGATAATTGTCAACATCAATTGGATATTACAGCCGGACTTGCTGTGTCCCTTGTGTCAGCTGGGTTTTACTCACTTTTTAGTGGCTTGGTAGTGATGCCGATGCCGCAGACCTTACTATTTCTGTTTGCTGGAATTTTATTGGGAGGCCTTCCTGATTACTTGCAAAGTGAAGTGGCAGGTGTGCATGCCTCACCAAAGCTACCTGGAGGGAGTTGGCTCACTTATAGATATTTGGTATGGGGTGTAGCTTTCATATTATTCGGAGTTTATCTTCACCTGTTTGGCACATACTTACTGCAGCAAGCTGAGCTACCTGAGGTCTTCAAGGGGCCTAGGTTCTGGGCGCAAGGTGCGCAAATGAAGTGGGAAATTTGACTAGTATTAGAAGCGGGGATCGTGTGAGTGTGTTCTCGACATTAATATATTAGTAACCAAATACAAATGAGGAGCTTTTTTAATGACTATCCCCTCTCACGTCCTCGAAACCGAATTCCCGGATCTTGCCGATAGCATCCGCCATCTTGTCCAGGACAGCATCCAATACAAGAACGACCACGACGACTACCACAAGCTCGATAAGGCTATCCGTGGCCTAGAAGAGCGTGGGGTGGCGACGGATGACCACCACTTCAGAGAGTTGAAAACAAAGCGGGCGCGACTTAAAGACCAGCTGTATACGCAGGCCAGGAATTATCGCTCCCACTGAGGCGCTTGGGTCGCGCCCTGTTTAGGGGATGTTGGAAACTAGTCTGTCCGGTCAGAAACGAGCCAGTTCGTCGCGCAGGTCCTGCTCCAGATCCTTTGGCTCGCTGATCCATACGCTGTTGTCGGCGCCGGGAAAGACGCCGACTTCGATACCATCTTTGTTCAGGCCTGGTAGCCAGCGGTTTAGGAACTGGGGCAGGGGAATGCTCTTGGGCGTGAGTTCGTTGCTGTCTTCGGCACAGTTTTGGGAATAGTGCTCGGCGAAATCACTGCTTGGCCAGATTGGCAGGTATTCGAAGCCGCCGTCTTCTTCACCGTGCAGTTTCAGGAAGTGCTCGTCACTGTTGATTAGAATCCAGATCTCTCGCTCTTCACCCACGGCATCTAGAAAATATTCAAAACGTTCCTCGGCGGTCTGTGCCAATACGCTTTGCAGGTGATCGTTGCTCATTTTTTCTCTCACTTCTGCCGGTTCGCGCGTTGACGAAACGGCAATTCGCTATTCAATTGGCTCGCAGTTTACGGGTTTTGCCGCTCAATTACTTCGCACTGTTTTTCCCGCATTAACTTCCATGCATCACACTCGCGCCCGTCGGGTATCGTACAGGTACTGACCTGATCGCCAGTGGGCTGCGTATAGGTCCCCGGCCTACCGCCGATTTTGGCGCAGTGTTCCGCGGCTGGATTGCTCTTATCGAGTACTGCTTTGCCCTCATTGCCTTGCCGGTCGCTGCAGGCGCTGAGTAGCGGAAGTGCGGCAATCAGGAGTATTGGGTACAGTACAGTGCTGATAAGTACACGGCGTACATCTGGGGTTGTGTGTATCAATGTTGGGCGCATGTTCCGTTTTCACCTGTCATAAATGTAATCAAGGAGTTTTGATGAAACGTTTTGTTTATCTGGCCGGTCTGCTGGCCTGCCTGTCTGGGCTCGCTCAGGCGCAGGATATCAAGTTGCCGGAGCGGCTTCCGGAGCTGTCGGTCACCGACGAAGCGGCTTTTGGCACTGCGGACTCAGGCGTGAAGCCGGGTGCAAAGGTGGCCGATTTCAGTGTGCTCGACCATAAGGGTAGCCCTGTATCCCTGGAGGCTCTGGCAAAAGACAAGGCACCGCTGCTGGTGATCTTTTACCGGGGTGGCTGGTGCCCATACTGCAACGTGCAGATTCGCCAGCTGGCGGAGGCCTGGCCGGAATTCGAGAAACGCGGCGTTACCCCGGTGCTGGTGAGTGTGGATAAGCCGGACGCCAGTGCCATGGCCAAGGCAACTTATGAGATTCCCTTCCCGGTGCTGTCCGATCCAGACCTGAAGGCGCATGAGGCGTTTGATGTAATTATCGAGATCGATGATGCCACCGCCGAGAAGTACAAGACCTATGGCATTGTGCTGGAGGATTGGTCCGGGCGGGATCACCACAAAATCGCGGCCCCCGGTATCTTCCTGCTGGATAAGGCGGGTACCGTGGAGTGGGCCCATGTGTCCAAAGACTACAAAACGCGCCCCAGTGTCGAGCAGTTGCTGAATATGCTGGATAACCGTGGGCAGTAAATAGGTGGAAACATGGCTGGTGGGGACGGCTATTGGCGTGCTCGCCAGTGCTTACTGGGCCTTTACGCCGCTGGAGGTCTGTAGCTGCTGGGCCACCAGCTCCGCGGTTTTGGTGGCGTTGTAATCCATGATCAGCTGAGGTTCATCGGTAAATACGCCGTCGGCGCCCATAGCGGCGACCAGGTTCAGGTCGTGTGGATGGTTTACGGTAAATACGTAGCTTTTCAGGCCGCGTTTGTGCCCGTCGGCGATAATCTCGGGGCAGACAAAGTTGAGGCTGTGGTGCAGTGAATAGGCTTCCAGCGGTTCGGCGCAGGCGGCCAGGTCCAGCGGCACGCCATCAATGAGTACGCCTCTGCGTACCTGTGGAATCAACTGCAGGCATTGATAAACCTGGCGGTGGTCGAAAGATGACAGGATGTATTGCTCGTAACTTGCGCCATTATCGTGAACGTAGGCTTCCAGCTCTTTTGCCGCCAGCGCTGCGCAGTTGGGGCCCTTGAGTTCGATATTGAGTTGCACGTTGTTGCCGATCAGCTCCAGTACTTCCCGCAGGGTGGGCACCTTTTCACCGCCCGGCAACAGCATTTTGCGCAGCGCGGCGGGGGCCATATCTGTCAGTAGCTCCTGGCCCGCGAGCAGGCGTCCCAGACGACGGTCGTGTTTGACGATCAGTTCTCCCCCCACATTCCACACATCAATTTCCACACCGTCGATATCGAACTCCAGTGCGTGAGTGATGGCCTGCAAGGTATTTTCCGTGGCGCGCTTGGGGTAGCCACGGTGAGCAAAGCAAAAGAGAGTGTCGCTGGTTCGCATCTCGACGTCCACGATGGCGGAGGTCTCCCAAGGGTGTACCAGAAGTATGACCACGAGGTGACAGCGTCACAAATACGCAGGGTAGAAAGTGCCGGAATTTTTTAGATCATTTAACGAAACACGAAGGCGCGTTTATAACTGAACGGCTTTACGGTGGTTCGGAAGGGCTTATGTCGAAGTTTTGCGAGGGGGGGAGGAGGAAAGCGGGCGCCGCGAAGCGCCCTGAGAGGAGCGGCCAGCTTACTGGCCGGCAAGTGCCCGGTATTGACCGCAATGGAAGACCAGTGGCTCGCCGCCCGCGGCGGAAAACTCCACCACTTCACCCAGCAGGATGGTGTGGTCGCCACCCTCGATATTCTGCACGCGGCGGCATTGGAAGGTGGCTGCGCAGTCATCTAGCTGCGGCACGCCATTGGCGCCCTTGTGCCATTTCACCTGACCAAACTTGTCGGCACCGCGGCCGGCAAACAGGTTGGATACGTTTTGCTGGTCGCCTTTCAATACGTGTACTGCGAAGTACTCACCTTCGGTGTAGGCCGGGTAGCTCATGCAACCGCGGTCGATGCTCCACAGGATCAACGCAGGGTCCAGGGACACGGAGTTAAAGCTGTTGACGGTCATGCCGACCGGCTCCCCCTGCGCATTCAATGCAGTGACCACGGTCACGCCGGTGGCGAACTGCCCGAGGGTATCGCGCAGGGCGCGGGCACGCTCAGCCTTGGCCTGTGCGTCTGCGGCAGGATTTGCTGTTTCCCCGGAGGGGGTGGGTTGGGTGGATGCCGTCATACTTCGTTTAAATTGTGTACAAAAAATGTGCGGGCGGCCATTCTACGGGAAAAGTGCCGCCGATGCGTGATTTTCTTTCGTTGGCCACTGGAGCCGCAGGTGCGCGGCGATCAGGGTTCCATCAGAGGCGGGCAGCGCTTGCTCAGGCTGTCGCGCTGGGCGATACCGCTGCCGGTGAGGGCGAAACCGAGCAGTTGGCCATCGTTGCTCAGGAATTCTGCGACGATACCGTCTTCGAGTTTGGTGACCTTCCAGTCCGCGGTGCCTTCGACAAAGCTGCCGGCACGCGGCGGGCACACTACCGTGGGGCGCAGGGTGGTTTTCACCGCGACTGGCAAAGTGCCGTACTGCACTTCGGCGCTGGTGCCGGCAAGAGTTTGTGCCAGGGCGCGTGCACTCTGGGTTAGGGGGGCAACAAAGAACAGATTATGGCCATCGACTTCGGCGCAGTCGCCGAGCGCGAAGATATCCGCGTCGCTGGTTTGCAGCGCGCGATTAGTGACGATCCCGCGTTTGATGGCGAGTCCTGCGCTTTCCGCCAGTCCAACGTTGGGCTTGAGGCCGAGGGCGGCCAGTGCCAGGTCCGCTTCGATGACGCTGCCGTCGGCCAGTTGCGCGCGAATACCGCCAGCATGTTGCTCGAGCTTGGTGACGCCGGCGCCGAAATGGAAGCGCACGCCCGCCTGCTCAAGCGCATTCTGGATATCGCGGCCCGCAGCTTCTGGCAGCAGGGTGGCCAGTGGCCATGCCTGTACATCCACCACACCCACCGAGTAGCCCGCCTGAATCAGGTCGTTGGCGAATTCACAGCCAATCAGGCCTGCACCGATTAGCAATACGCGCTTGCGGTTGGCCAGTGCGGTGCGGAAGCGGTGATAGTCGGAAAGATTATTGACGCGGAACAGGCGCGACATGCCGTTGCCTTCCATCGGCGGTAGCGGCGTGCAGTTGGCACCGGTGGCGAACACCAGGCGGCCATAAGGCAGCTCGGCGCTGATACCGCCGTCGGAAACCAGCGACAGCAGTTTGGCATCGCGATCCAGGTTGGTGACGTGGGTGTGCACCAGGATCTCCGCGTTCAGTTCCCGCGCCATGTCTTCGGCGCTGGCGGTCGCCAGTTGTTGCGGGGTCTTGCCGTGGGCGAGGGAAGCGGACAGCAGTGGCTTGGAATAGAAGGTGCCGTCGTCGCCAGTGATCAGGGTCAGCGGGGTGCGCTGGTCCAGCTTACGGAACTCTTTTGCCAGGTGGTAGCCGGCGAGGCCGGTGCCAATAATCACCAGTGGCAGGGTGTCGTCCAGCTCCACGGGTGCGGCTTCTGCCTGTGCCGCCGGGAATGCTTCCGGCTCGGGCTGGCTAACCAGCACCATATCGAAATCTTCTTTGCCCACACCGCATTCGGGGCAGGTCCAGTCATCGGGGATGTCTTCCCAGCGGGTGCCGGGAGCAATGCCCTCTTCCGGCGCGCCTTTGGATTCGTCGTAGATCCAGCCGCATACCATGCATTCCCAGATGCGGTTGGCGGAGGTCTGTGCTGAGGCAGCCGGTGCGGGAGTAGCGGCTGCCTGAGGGGCGGTGCTCACTTCGGGTTGCTGGGTGGGCGCATTGGCAACCACGGCCAACATTTCGAATTCATCTTTGCTGGCGCCGCACTCCGGGCAGGCCCAGTCGTCGGGCACGTCTTCCCAGCGGGTACCCGGTGGGATGCCGTCATCTGGTGAGCCTTTGGCCTCGTCGTAAATCCAGCCACAAATCTGGCATTCCCACACGCGGAAGTTGGACATGGTTACCCCTGGAAACTGCTTTATTCATTAAGGTGACCAAGCACTGGTCAGACTTTCGTGGCAGAGGAGTGTAGGGAAAAACGCGGGGAAAGTTAAGGAAGCGGAACCGGTGTTGGCGGAGTGCTTTAGTCTTTATCGCGCTGGGCGATGCCGGTGAGAGCCTGATGGTAGATGTCGTTGACCTGCTCGGGGCTTTCAATGGTCAGCTGCAGGTCTTTGATCAGTCCGTTATCGAGGCGATAGACCCAGCCGTGAACCGCGACCTTCTGCCCCCGCTCCCAGGCATCCAGTACCGGCGGCGACTGGCACACGTGAATCACCTGTTCCAGCACGTTCAGTTCACACAGCAGGTCTCCACGCTGGTGCTGCGGGAACAGCTCGATCAGGGTGTGGTGTTTGTCGCGCACATCCTTGACGTGTCGCAACCAACTTTCGATCAATCCCATACGGGTATCTTCCAGCGCGGCATTGACCCCACCACAGCCGTAGTGCCCGACCACGAGGATGTGCTTCACCTGCAAAACTTCCACCGCGTACTGCAGCACGGAAAGGCAGTTTAGGTCGGAAGGTGCGACGACGTTGGCGACGTTGCGATGTACAAACAGTTCACCGGGCATCAGTCCAACGATCTGATTGGGCGTAACGCGGCTGTCCGCAGAGCCGATCCACAGGTAGTCGGGAGACTGCTGTGCGGAAAGGTCGCGGAAAAATTCCGGTGCCTGTGCTCGGGTGGTTTCCGACCAGTTGCGATTCTTTTCGATCAGGTCTCGAAGTTCAGACAAGGCAATCAATCCGTCGGTTTGCGGTGAATTGGCAGAATATCCTGATTGTAACCACTGGGGAATACGTCGAATTTCCAGACATGGATGCATCTGTGTAGCGCGCAGCTAGCGGCCGCTTTATGCCTTCTGCTAACCTGCCAGCTTGCGCATGAGACACAGCCTTGGACAAAGGCTTTAGACAAAGGCCCTAGCCAGCCGCGCATACCAGATCAACAAGGAGACCGAGCCATGGGACTTCGCAGTACCAAAATTCGCCGGCCGCGCCGCTTTAACCGACATAATGCGGTGCAGTCGCGGCGCCGAAAAAAAGTGCAATGGCTCACGGGGCAGCGCGCGCGTATTCGCAATTACCGCCGTTTCTTCGAACGCCAGAATGAACTTGTGGCCGAGGCGGAGGCTGGTCGGGCGCAGCAGTAGATACTGTCTCGATGCACATTTGTGCGTATTTCTTGTGAAAAGCAAAGGAATTGAGAATTGGGAAGTTCCGATAAAGAGATTGTCACGGTGATCGCAGATTACCGCGATCGCAAGCAAGGCGCTGATTTGCTGGCCTTGTTGAATGAATATGCCCTGGACCCCTGCGGTGGGGGTGAGCCGCTGCCAGAAATTTGTAACGAGCAATTGCTGGCGCGTTTGACCGAGTTTCCCGGAGCCTTTTCGGTCCTGGCCTATCGCGGCGAAGAAGCCGTTGGTTTGACGAATTGTTTTATGGGGTTTTCCACCTTCGCGTGTAAGCCGCTGGTTAATATTCACGATGTGGTGGTGAGCGCGTCGGCACGGGGCGCGGGGATATGCACCAAGATGTTCGAGCATGTGGTGGCAGAGGCCAAAGCGCGAGGGTGTGCCAAGATCACTTTGGAGGTATTGGAGAAAAATTTGCCAGCGCAGGCGGCGTATCGCAAGTGTGGGTTTAAACCTTACGCACTGGACGAAGAGTTTGGCCAGGCGGAATTCTGGCAGCGCTACCTGTAACCCGTGATTGGGTCTGTTAGCGCTGCCAGATTCATATCGAGTTGATCAGCGGTTAAGCAGTCCTTTTACCGCATTCGGCAGGTCGGCCGGGAAGATAATGTTCTTGGCATTGTCAGAGGTCGACAGCCCTTCCAGCGCGTTGATATAGCGCTCACCCAACAAGTACATTACCGGCATTTCTTTTTCGCCGATGGCCTGGGTTACCCGTTCGATGGCCTCGCGGCTTGCATCGGCCAGTACTACCTGGGCTTTTGCATCGCGCTTGGAAGCTTCCAGACGGCCATCGGCTTCCAAGATCGCCGCCTGTTTTTCACCTTCCGCCCGAGTTACCGTTGCCCGGCGCTGGCGTTCCGCAGCAGCCTGTTCTTCCATCGCCTTCTGCATGGTTGCGGACGGGTTGATATCCTGGATCTCAACCGTCTTGAGGTTGATGCCCCAGTCGGCAATATCGTCGGAGATCGCTTCTTTCAGCTTCGCCTTGATCAAATCGCGGGAGGATAGGGCGGAGTCGAGGGACATCTCACCAACAATGGAACGCAGTGCCGTCTGCACCAGGTTCTGGATCGCAATTTCGTAATCTTCCACCCCGTATACCGATTTCTCCGGGGATATGATGTTGATGTAAGCCACAGCGTTGGCAATGATGGTGGCGTTATCGTGGGTAATCACTTCCTGCGACGGGATATCCAGTACGATATCCTTGGTGGTTACCTTGTAGGGCACCTGGTCTACGTAGGGAATGATGACATTCATGCCCGGGTTTAAGGTGCTGTGGTATTTACCCAGGCGCTGCACGATGTGCTTGGAACCCTGCGGCACAATGCGGATGCCCATGCCGATGGTAATGATTACCAGCACAACCAGTGCCAGTACTACGGATAATCCTTCCATTTAATTTCCCCAATTCAGGTCTTGTTAGCTTCTTATTTAGTGCTTTCGGGTGCTGTATCTACAGGCCTACAGTGGGCCGACAACCAGCGTATTGCCGGAAATATTCAGCACCTTCACGCGCTCGCCTACGGCAATTTCGCTGGTGCTCATAAACATCCATTCGTCCTCGCCCAAAATTGGTGCGGGAAAGCGCAGGCGTCCACGGGCTTTGCCAATATTGGTCTCGATTACCGAGCCCACCTGACCGGTGAGCGCTTCCAGCGCCATGCCCGAGGTGGTGCGATCTTTCCAGTTGGGTTTAATGAATTTTTGCCAGAGAAATACCAGCGCGATGGATAGTCCCGCCCAGATCACCAGTTGCGCAGTAATTGGCATACCTACCGCCATCAGCAGAACGCCCATAAACAGTGCGGCCAGGCCGAACCAGAAAAGAACAAACCCGGAAACAAAAATCTCCGCGGTAACCAGCAATAAGCCCAGCACCAGCCAGTGCCAGTAGGCGATATGTGTATTGAGCCATTCCAGCATGATGGCCTTCTCCTTGGTAATGCGTGAATTTCCTAACGCCCACGATGTGCGCGCATGTTAGCGGGAGATTATGCCCCAATCCCATCTGGCGCGCGCACTATTGCGCAAAGCCCGCTAATTCTGTGATTAATTTTCCACCATAAAGCCGGTAAAACTTGTCGAATAACTGTGCGGTGTGCTGAAAAATGGCCCGCGAAAAGTTCGCGAAAACTTCATCAAAGCGCAGCAAAAGTGGGGGTGTGTGCAATACTTTCCGCAGACGACTCCAAGGACGGACTCCCCATGCAAATGACCGCTAACCTGGCTCAGGGCCGCTACCAATACAGTTGTGATGGCAGAACCATGCCGGTGCAGGACGACTGGCAATTGGGGCGCGATGCACAGGGCCGGCAATTACTGGTGAGTCGCCGCATGGTAGGCGAGCAGGGGCATGGGATCGAAGTGCGCGCGCTGATGGATGCGGGGCTGGTAACCGAGTGCCGGGTTACTTGGAAAGACGAGATGGATGAGGTGAATGCTCACTATCGTCTCGTCCCAAGTGATGGCGAGATTGCCGCTCTTGGCGATCCGATCGAAGTGGACTGGACCGGCCCTAACGGACCGCAACAGAAGTTGTTGGAAGGCGAGAACCGCCTGTTGTTCCCGCTGATGCGGATCTTTATGGGGCCGCTGCTGTTGCGCCTGTGCGATATGGAGTTCGGCTGTGAAGTAGTAGCGCCGGACATTGTGGACCCGTCGCAACGGGGCAAATTGCTGGCACCCAAGGTAAGCCACCGGCGCGCCGCGGTTATGCCCGGCGATGCCAATATCCAGGGGGTGCACGATCTCGGCCCGGACGTCACTGTATTCTCCTATCAGGGGGACGAGGCCGAGCGCGATGCCCACTGCTTTGTGGATCAGCGAGGACTGCTTGTAGGCTACGACTGGCCGAGTAGTACTGGGCGCCTGTGGCAGGTGCGCTTGCGCGAACTGGAGTGGTCCCCGGAGCTGGAAAGCCTCGTCTGAGCGGTCAGCAATAACTGACTCAACAACGATTCTCGGTATCCAATCCGTGTACACTGGCGGCCTTCGGTCTTCAGGAGCGCGTTCCTTGCCATTCTCCCGCTATCTTACCTCCCGTCTGCAGATTTGCCGTTTGTGGCCTTTGTTGTGTCTGCCCTTTGCGATTGCCGTTAACGCGCAGGAGATGCCACAGGAGGCTCGGGAGACTGCAGAAGTGAGTGGGCCAATACCTCAAGACGAGATGGCTGCAGAGCCGGCAGACGGCGGTGTCATAGCCCTGTGGCAGCTGGACGACAGTGGACAAAGTGAGGCTATTCGTCAGGAAAACTGCCTGCGTGAACAGTTAGTCACCGCGCCCGCCAACATTACGCTCGAAGAAATGCGGATTCGCTGTGAGTTGCGGGTACTGCGTGGCGACGAATATCAGGACGACACGCCCATTTTCGCGACCACGCCGGAAGCAGTCGAATCGCCCGATGGCCCGCGTATCAGCCAGCGGGCTCAGGCTATTCGCGACGCGGCGGAAAACCCCTTTACCCTGGCCTCGCACAAAACCAACTACCTGCTGCCCATCACCTACAACCCCTCTCCGAATAAGGGTGGGCTTGCAGACTATGACCCGGAAGGACTGATCGACCTGGACTCCATCGAGATTCAGTTTCAGCTGTCGGTACAGGTCCCCGTATGGCGCGGCTTTCTCGGCAAGGCGTCGTTTATGAGCTTCGCCTATACCAACCGCTCTTTCTGGCAGGCCTATAACTCCGACGATTCCGCACCGTTTCGTGAAACCAATCACGAGCCGGAGTTGATCATGACCTGGCTGAATGATTGGACCCTGTTCGGTATGCAGAACGTGGCCAACCAGCTGGCAATTAATCACCAGTCCAATGGTCGCAGCGAGCCGCTCTCGCGCAGCTGGAATCGCATTTACGCGAACTTTGTCTTCGAAAAGAATGATTACTATCTGGCGTTCAAACCCTGGTATCGCATCAAGGAAGACAGGGAGGAGGATGACAATCCGGACCTCGAGTTTTATCTCGGCCACTTTGAGCTGACCGGCGGGTTCGAGAAGGGTGAACACAACGTGTCGCTGATGCTGCGCAACAATCTGCGCTCCGACAACAAGGGAGCGGCGGAGCTACGCTGGAGCTTCCCCATGGGCCGCCGGGTGCGCGGTTATGTAAAATATTTCAACGGCTTCGGCGAGAGCCTGATCGACTACGATGAATCTGTACAGACCTTGGGCATCGGTTTTGAACTGGCCCGCAGTACCGGTATTTGATTGAAACGACTTTGCACGGATAGATCCAGGGATGGGATTTGACGACACATACAAACTAAGCGCCCACGCGGTGATCGCCAATGAGGCCGGTGAGGTGCTCCAGCTGCGCGCCACCTACGCGGATAAAACCTGGGGCTTGCCCGGGGGCGCGTTGGACCTGGGTGAAACCATCCACGAGGCGCTGCATCGTGAATGCCGAGAGGAGCTGGGTCGAGAAGTCGTTATCGATTATCTCAGTGGCGTCTATTACCACCGCGTGTTCAATTCTCATGTGTTTATCTTCCGCGCCCACCTGAAGGGGCGTGGCGACATTGTCCTGTCGTCGGAGCATTCGGACTTCGACTATTTCTCCCTCAAAGATCTTACGCCCGTCCAGCGCGTGCGCGTTCAGCACTGTTTGCAATTTAACGGCGAAGTTCAGAGCGCAAAATTCTGAAGCTGGGCGACTAATCCACTTTTGATATCACGTTCACGTAATATTTTGGTGGTAATTGCCAAATATAATTTCGCCGTCAAATTCGCCGTCCGCCTCATTTAGTATCCGCCTTTTATGCTGAACTATAAGAAGAAGTATTATGGGTGTGGAACTGACAATGCCTGACCTGGGCAACCTGAGTGAGCGGCGCCAGCCGCTGGAGTGTCGAGTCGCTCTGGTAAGCAATGATCGAGACCTCAGTCACAATTGGGTGGATGCCCTGAACACCACGGCTGCCCAGCACGAGAACCCTTTTGGGTTGTGTTTTGAGGCGGTAACGGTTCCAGCAATAGAGTCACGTTTACGCGAAGATGAGCGCCTGCAGGCGGTGATTATCGACGCCGGTTCTTGCCGTGATGAGCTGAAAAGCGCGGAAACACTCTCCGATCATATGCACAAACTGCGCTCGCAGTTGAACGTGTTTCTGGTGGCACAAGATTCCTTCTTGAGCGAGGAAGGTGGGGCGCCGGCATCGTTGCGCAAGCGCTTTGACGAGCTGTTTGACCGGCGCGAAGGCAACTTCAACCATATGTTCCGCCTGGTGCAGGCCTTTATTGCCCGCCGAGCTTCCACGCCGTTTGCTGACACCCTGAAAGAGTACGTATTTTCCGCTCGCGACGCATGGCACACTCCCGGTCACTCCGGCGGCGACAGCCTGCGCAACAGCCCCTGGGTTGGTGATTTTTACCGTTTTATGGGAGAGCACGTATTCAATACCGACTTGTCGGTATCGGTGCAGGTACTCGATAGCTTGCTGGAGCCACATTCGGTAATTCAGGAAGCGCAGGACCTGGCCGCACAGGTGTTCGGTGCGCGACATACCTTCTTCCTTACCAACGGTACTTCCACCGCCAACAAGGTGGTTATCCAGCAGATTCTCGGTGGCGGTGGCAAGATTATCGTTGACCAGGCCTGTCACAAGTCCGTGCATCACGCCATTGTGATGAACCGGATCGAGCCGGTGTACCTGAAGTCTACCCTGCACCCGCAATTTGGAATCTACGGCCCTGTTTGCCGCACGGATATCGAGAAAGCGCTGGATGCACATCCGGATGCAGCCCTGCTGGTCATTACCTCCTGTACCTACGACGGCCTGCGTTACGACTTGAAGCCGATTATCGATTACGCCCACGAGCGCGGTGTGAAGGTATTGATCGACGAAGCCTGGTACGCGCACGGTTATTTCCACAACGAATTGCGGCCCACCGCCCTGGAATGTGGTGCGGACTACGTGACCCAGAGCTCGCATAAGATGCTGTCCGCGTTCTCGCAGGCCAGTATGGTGCACGTGCAGGACCCGGACTTTGACGAGTTCCGCTTCCGCGAAAACCTGAATATGTATGCGTCTACCAGCCCGCAGTACTCGATGATTGCGAGCCTGGATGTTGCGCGCAAGCAAATGTCGATGGAGGGCTTCGGGCGTCTGCGTAGCTGCCTGAAGATGGTCGAGACCCTGCGCCGTGAGGTAGACGCCACCGGCGTATTCCGCGCATTGACCTGTGACGATTTGATTCCCGCACCCCTGGCCAAGGACAACATCAGCCTGGATCCAACCAAAGTCACCATCGATGTGACCGCCAGTGGTTATTCTGGCAAAGAAATCCAGGTGAAACTGTTCGACCATTTCGGTATTCAGGTGGAGAAAACCACCTACAACACAGTGACCGTGCTGGTTACCCTGGGAAGCACCGAAAGTAAATTATTGCGACTGGTACACGCACTGAAACAGTTGGCAAAACACCCGCGCAAGCGCAGCCATGTTGGTACTGCGCGTCAGTTACCGGAATTTACCCACCTGAATTGCCTGCCGGCAGACGCCTACTTTTCTGAAACGGAAGAGTTGCCGCTGATGGACAACGGTGTGGCAGCAGAGAAAAAGCTGGTAGGGCGAACCTGCGCAGACGAGATCGTTCCTTATCCGCCGGGTATCCCTGTGCTGGTACCAGGGCAGGAAATTTCTCCGCAAATTGTGCAGTTCTTGCAGCAACTCCTGCAGGGGCAAAATAGCACGGAGATCCACGGGCTTATCTTCCGCTCCGACGAGCCGATGATCCGAGTGATGAAAGAACCCGTAGGTTCTTCAGGCGACGGTGCCGCAAAGTCCGGCAAGGCAAAAAAACGCAAGTAAGGCCTTAGATCGAGATAAGGTCGAGGCAACGACTATGGCAGGGACGCCAGCGCTCGATACCAGTACTGAATCGCCGCAATGCATTTTACTTGCCGGTGCCCATGGTGGTGTCGGCGCGGCGTTGGCGCAAACCTTGTGCGCGCGTTTCCCGCAGTCCACATTCCTGACCATCAGCCGCCACGACATTCCCCGCCTTTCGCCTACCCATCAGCATTTGAAAATTGAGCTGGAAAACCCGAGTAGCGTCTCTGCTGTACAGGACTGGTTATTTCGCAGCCCATTGCCCAATTGGGTAGTGAACTGTTGTGGCACCCTGCACTGGCAAGATCATCGCCCCGAAAAAAGCCTGCGTGAATGCGACGACCGCGCAATGTTGCGCAGTTTCTCAATTAACGCCCTTACTCATTTGCACCTGGCCCAGGCGCTAGACCCGCTCTTAAAGCGCCGCTCGCCACTTACGTGGGCATCCCTCTCGGCGAAAGTCGGCAGTATTGAAGATAATCACCTGGGTGGTTGGTACAGCTACCGCATGAGCAAGGCCGCGCTGAACATGCTGATACGGAACCTGTCGATCGAGTGGGGGCGCAAAATAGACAGCTGCAAGGTGGTGGCAATTCACCCCGGAACCACCGATACGCCGCTGTCCAAACCTTTCCAGGCCAATCTGACAGAGGGAAAACTCTTTTCCACAGAGCTTAGTGCTTCACGGATTGCGGACGTGATTCAGAATCTGGCCGAGGATGATACGGGTCGGCTCCTGTTCTGGGACGGCTCGCCGATTCCGTGGTAATACGGGTTTACCAAGTAAAAATGTGGGATTACACGATTCTGGCTACTGCGTGCACCTCACATACCGCGAAACTGGGATTGATGATTTTTACTAACTGGAAGTGAGGTGGCTTCGCCCTGTAGGTGCACGGTCATCTTGCCTTCATCATCTCTGGTGACATGGGAAATATGGCTGAGGTTGACAATAATCCCACGATTGATTCTCCAGAATATTTTTGAGTCGAGTGTTTGTCCTAGTGAGCGGAGAGGCTCGCGAATCAGTGCTTGATCATCGCTGGTCACGATTTTTGTGTACTTCCCATCTGAACGAAAATATACGATGTCCTGCACAGGGAAAAAGCGCAGGCTATTACCCGAGCTGGCACGGACCCACTGCAACGGTTCGTTACTGGATGTTTCGTCGCTGGCAGGTTTTTCGCTCAGTCTCTGCCGAAGCCTACTCACCGTGGCGGCGAGACGTGCCATTTTAATCGGCTTGAGCACGTAATCTATCGCCCCTTGTTCGAAGGCGGTTACGGCGTGCTCATCATATGCTGTGACAAATACCACCTGGCATTTCTCTCGAACTTGATCAGCGACTTCCAAGCCGTCAAGAGAGGGCATGCGGATATCTAGGAAAGCGATATCGGGCTGGTATTCCTCAATATACCTTAAAGCTTTGGCCCCGTTATCTGCATGTTCAATAATACGGAGTTCTGGCCAGAGATTTTCAAGTGCATCAGCTAATTCCATGCGCAGGAGCGGTTCGTCATCCGCGATAATCGCAGTAGGCATTTTGTAGTCCTTACTCAGGAACGGTAATCGTCGCGGTAGTGCCGGAATGATTAGACTGAACAGCAAGTCTTGCCCTGCCTTGGAAAAATCCATTCAAACGAGCCCTGGTATTTTCGAGGCCTATTCCAAGCGGCGATTCTAGATTTTGGGATATGCCCACACCGTTATCTGAAACGGTTAACAGGATGTTTCCATTGCGACGCTCGGACATAATTTTTACTTCGCCTGTGCTTTCCATTGGTGCGATACCGTGAGTAACAGCGTTTTCCACCAGGGTTTGTAACATGAGTGAGGGAAAGGGATTACTTAATAGCTCAGTCGGAACATTGATTGACCACTGTAATTTGTTTCCCATCCGAATTTGCATGATTTGCAGATAGCTTTTTACGAGATCCAGTTCTTGGCCGAGGTCGGCCTTTGTGGCCCTCGCGCGACTCAGGGCACCCTGAAAGAAGTCGGCCATATGATCAAGCATCACTTGGGCTTGTTCTACGTCCTTGCGCATCAGGTAGCGCAGGTTTGCGAGGGTGTTCATCAGGAAGTGGGGTTCTATCTGCGCGGTCAGCGCGCGAACTTGCGCCTGGAGTACCTGTTCGCGTTGTTTGGCTTTCCGCTGCTCATTGTTTCGTACGATACTGGTGCCAAGTGATAGGAAAATGAAAAAGGCGCTAAAGGCGCTGCCGGTGATCCATTCTCTGGCCATCAACTGCCAGCTTATAGTGTTTCCTGGTTGTTCCAGAGCTGCCACTAAAGCCGCCAACCCTCCTCCAACGGTGACGCCTAGTGATGCAGTAAAGAGAACGTAGTACCACCTAGGGTTTTTCCCTTGCCAGAGTGACAGAGAGGTGAGCAGCAGGTAGGCCATGGAGAATGCTGCCCACAGTTTGACCAGTAAACCCAGTGCTGGCCCTTTTCCTGAGAAGTGGTAGAAAATCCCTACAATCACAACGAAGAGGACCGTTGGAACGATAGCACGGCGGAAGCTGAATTCCCCAAGGAGCCCCTGATGAGTGCTCCCGGGAAACAAAAAGCGCAGGATTGGATTCATCTCACGCCTTATCTCTGTTGCAGGTTCAGGTTGTTAGGGTTGGTTCGTTGCAGCGCTCCTGTGGTCGCGACGTTGGTTGGGACCGCCTCAAATTCGGTATCCTTTAGCCAGACCTGCCCCTGATTTTCTATTAATACGCCGAATGAGATTCTCTCTCCATCCGCTGGTACATCGAGAACAACTTCATAAGGGCTCCAACCTTGGGTACCTTTAATCGGCCTGTCCATCATATTGTCGAAGGCGACAGCTTTCTTTTCCGTTGCATCAATGCGCATCCACAATCCGCTCCACCCTTTTACGTCCTCGGCTTTTAC
Source organism: Microbulbifer agarilyticus (assembly GCF_001999945.1). Taxonomy (NCBI): domain Bacteria; kingdom Pseudomonadati; phylum Pseudomonadota; class Gammaproteobacteria; order Cellvibrionales; family Microbulbiferaceae; genus Microbulbifer; species Microbulbifer agarilyticus. Next base: position 3,092,191 of record NZ_CP019650.1, on the reverse strand, counting down.
TTGTGCGGAAAAACGCACTCGGCTACCGCGGAACTCTTCAGCACTGAATTGTTGCATAGCAGTGATAAAGCCCTCCGTGGGCGATTCGCACAGCAAGGTAATATTACTATCGCCAAGATAGTTGAGTTGTCGATCGATTCCTGCGGTACAGGCACTTAGCGCCGGAGTTTTTCCTGTTTTAAACCAGGATTCTGGCAGTTGGTCGCTGATGCTGTTTGCATGCACTGCGGTTGCCGCCAGGGTGGCCGCAATCAATACCTTGTAATTCATAAGTCACCTCCATTGTTTGGGAGACTGACAAGATAGGCACTTCCATTGAGTGATCAATGTCATGCGATAAATGGGTGATATACCTGTATAAAACGGCCTAAACCGGAGTGAGTCAAATACTGTTGGGTAAATTCTTGGGCTTTTGGAGGGGTTAATGGGGGCGGGCGTAAGGTTGTGCATAGTCTCCCGCAGGCATTCTATTTATTCTGCGATTGAGTCGAATCCGTTATTTCAAGAAGGTTCTGTGTGACGTGTGCCTCAGCTAACGGTGAATTTCGATCGACTGTATCGCATTTTTTTGCCGACTCGGTCAGTATTATGCAGCGAAATTGACCTCATAATATGCGTAAAAAATAATCGATAGCCGAGATGCTAATGCTAGCAGCGGGCCTGGGGGAATAATGCTAAAAAAATGGAATAACTTGCTGGGGCTATGTTTTTTTTGTGTTGCCACCGGGGCAGCGGCCAACACCGCGCCCACGTTTCTCGCTGCGGATTTACAAGAAGCAAAGAGAGTCGGTACCGGTTCCCAGTCGCAATTGTTGGACTTTTCTGACATTCCTCCCAATCAAGATGTTCGCGTATTAATTCACCTCCGTCAGCCGCCATTGGTTAAACAAATCAAGACTAGGGTTGCAGGAGCGAGCCGCACGACGATGTCGTCTTCGGTGGTGACCATGCTTCGTCAAATGGAATCCACCCAAGCACAGTTGATTGGCAGACTGCGCTCGAGTCAGCTCACGCGCGGAAAGATCAGGCGATTCCACCGCGTAGTCAATGCGATCGCGACAAATATGAAGGCTGGTGACATCGACAAGGTGTTGGCAATGCCGGACGTTCAATCGGTCACGCTCAGTCGCAAGATGGGTGTGCTGCTCACTACGAGTCTCGACCAGATCGGTGTGCCGGCGGTATGGGCGATGCAGGATGGCAGCGGCAGTTCTTTAACTGGTGAGGGAATCACCGTTGCCATTCTTGACACCGGGATCGATTACACGCACCCAGACCTGGGCGGGTGCTTCGGCAATGGCTGTAAAGTCTCCGCGGGCTGGGATTTCGTCAATAATGACGCCGATCCAATGGACGACCATTCCCACGGCACTGTTGTGGCCGGTGTAGTTGCTGCTGATGGCACTTTACTGGGCGTTGCGCCTGGGGCCACGCTGCATGCATACAAGGTACTCGATGAGAATGGTGAAGGGTGGGACGATCAGATCATTGCTGGTATCGAGCGCGCGGTGGATCCCGACGGTGATCCGATGACTGACGACGCAGTGGATGTGATCAACCTGAGCCTGGGCGGATGGGGCGGTAGCTCAGCGGCCGTTTCATTAGCTGCAAATGCAGCAATGCAGGCAGGTGTGGTGGTGGTCGCCGCTGCAGGGAATGATGGCCCATGGCTAAATTCTATCAAAGCACCAGGTAGCGCCACGGACGTTGTTACCGTCGGCGCTGTCGATGATTTCGGCACTCTCGCAAGTTTCAGTTCTCGCGGCCTGTTTGGTACCGGCTTGGATAGACAGTCCGATGTAGTCAAGCCGGAACTGGTGGCGCCCGGCGTAGACATCTATACCACCGACCTTGGCGGTAATTATGCAAGTTATTCCGGAACATCATTGGCCGCACCACATGTAGCGGGCGCTGCGGCTCTGCTGCGCCAGCTGCACCCGACACTAAGTAGTCAGGACATCAAATCCTTGCTGGTTAACCAGGCATCGACTGTCGCTGGGAATATTGCCGATGTCGGTGCGGGCTTGGTGAATGTGGCGCGCTCGGCACAAGCGAAATTTCTTGTTTCTCCGGCCACTATGTATTTAGGGCACGTGGGTGAACATACGATCGATAGTGATTTTGATGTCAGTCTCGTCGTGAAGAGCTTGGGTGGCGAAGCTACTATCGATATGACGGATTCCGGCGGATTCCCTGAGGGGGCGCGTCTAGTGCCTGACGAAACACAGTTTACAGTTGATTCGGCTAGCGAGCGGTTGATGACTGCCAAATTAGATGTTGACACCGAAGTGCTCGATTTTCCAGATGATCTTCGCACGGCATTCGGTTCGAGTTTAAGACTGGAGTCGGCGGAAGATACGGTGAATATTCCGGTTGGGTTTCATCGCGCGGAGCTGTTGCAAGTGAAGTCATCGCAAACTCCATATGACTACTGGAGCTACAGTGCGCAGCTCTTTGATCAAGATCATATCTATTCAGGATATACAGACTCCTACGATAGCAGTGAAAGTTCACTATATGTTGCTGTGCGCGATCAGCCAGTAACGGGTATTGTAGAAACATGGGGTACGGACACATTACACGGTGTTACCGGGCACCTTGCAGCAGATGGGGCAATCGTAGTTCCCGCTGGTCTCAATGGGTTCCGTATTGTGAAACCAGATTTAGGTACCGGGAGGCAGGCTGAGTTTGTTGAGCAGGTCGTGGAGGTGACGCACGCTGGAAACCCTGACTTCCGGTTGCGGAGAGGGTTTGGTGGAGACTTAGATCCGACAAAGTTTTCCGGTCTGACACCGGGATTCAAATTTGGCTATATGGGAGTGATACAGGACTCAAGCCAGAGTCCCTATAGTCGCGATTTGTATTTCCTGAAAACTCAGCAGGATGCTCCAGCGGAAGATATTACGTTTGACGTCGAGAACTTCCACTCTTCTCGATTGTTAATTAGTAACCCCTTGTGGAACCTCTCGGGTTATGAGCTTGTCACCTGGGTTATGAGTTATTACGAGCGGGCGGGAACTGAGGGGGGGGCAGTATCAGCGAAGAGCATAATCAATCGATGCTACTGACACTTCACGGCGACGAGTCGATGCCGATTGGATGGCCGACATTTCCGACATTTAGCACGTGGATAGTGGGGGGCGATACGGGCTCTGATTCAGCGGAGCTTTCCATAGGCGAAGATGGTTATAAAAAGCTCAATCGGGGTGATTCAGATGTGGACCGGGTCTCAATATTTCTGGCTCGGGAAAACGGTGACATGGTCATGGGGCAAGGGCTCCGGTTCTGGTCCGCACAACTGGAAAATGAAGGCGGCCAGTATCGACTACAACCCGATCGTAATGGTTACGTGGCCTTAAAGTCGGTATCTGACAGTTGGGGTAATGGGTATTCGGAGGAGGTCACGTACTCCGCGTCATGTGCTGATACAGGCCATTCGTTGTCCAGTGGTTCAGTAATACACGCCTCCTTGTTTAGTGATTACTCCGGCTGCAACTTGGTCGAGGTAGAGTTTCGTTATCCTGTTTTTCTTGGAGACACCAAGTTAGAGTCGACTTCGACAGTTCGTATGGCAAATATGGATCAGTCGGTTTCACCCCGTATCAAAATGGTGGAGTTGATCAGTGACGGGAATGTATCGGTTTACGCGGAGAGCAATGCTGCGATCAATGTTTATCTCGATGAAGCTCAGGCAATTTCTGAGTTCATGGTGGAGATTACATTGGACGGTGGTGCCTGGGAGGTTCTGAATTCCGAATATCTCGACGGGAAGTATGTGATGCCCTTACCCGTAATTGATGGAGTGTCAGAGGTCGCGTTGAAGATCTCCGCGGAGACGGCGGACGGCAACAGTATTGTTAATGTCATAAACGGCGCGTTTCTACTTGGGTCTGATGTCGCACAGCACGTCGATCTTGATGATGATGGGGTCGTCGATGACTTGGATCATTTTCCGTTCGACCCGACGGAATCTGGTGATGCTGATGGGGATGGTATCGGAGACAATTCCGATACAGACCGTGATAACGACGGTGTGGAGGATAGTGTCGATGCATTTCCTGATGATCCTGCCGAGTGGCTCGACTCAGATGGAGACGGTATCGGTAACAATGAAGATACCGATGACGACGGTGACGGCGTTCCTGACGCGGTAGACCAATTACCGTTAAATCCGGGCGAGTCCGTTGATACAGATGGAGATGGTATCGGCAACAATGAGGATACCGATGACGATGGTGATGGCGTTCCCGACGTAGAAGACCAACTACCATTGAATCCAGATGAATCCATTGATACAGATGGAGACGGTATCGGTAACAATGAGGATACCGATGACGATGGTGATGGCGTTCCCGACGTAGAAGACCAACTTCCATTGAATCCAGATGAATCCATTGATACAGATGGAGACGGCATCGGCAACAATGAAGATGCCGATGATGACGGCGATGGCGTCCCTGACTCGGAAGACCAGCTGCCTCTCAACTCGAACGAATCTATTGATACCGATGGAGACGGTATCGGCAACAATCAAGATACCGATGATGACGGTGATGGTGTTGAGGACAGTGAAGATGTGCAGCCGCTCAATCCGACTTATTGGGATGTTGCCAATGCAGCGGTGCAAGGAAGTGGCGTTTCGTTGCAAAATCTGGAAGTCGGTCGTGGGGATCAAAACATCGTAGTTAACGTATTTAAGCTGAATACAAATGCAACTCTCAAGCTGCGCTCGATAACGTTGCAGGCGCGGGGGAGTGGAAATGATGGTGTTGGTATCGATAGGGTCGCGTTGCACATTGATGCAAATGAAAATGGAATGCTGGACGCTCAAGATCAGCTATTGGCAGAGGGTGATTACCTTGTCAATAACGGCAGTCTAGTGCTGGAGCTGGATGAGCCGATTTCGTTACCCATCGGGCACCAGCAATTCATAGTTACCTATGACGTAGCGCTGTAACAGGGAGTCGATCATGAGAATTCATTCAGCGTTATCAAGTGTATTCCTTTGTGCGGTGGTGCTAAGTGGGTGCGGTGGTGGCGGCAGCGGTGGAGGTAATGACAGTGAATCACCTGATGTGTCAGTACCAACACCTGTTAGTGCCAGCTCTAGCTACAGTGCAGATGTTGTCGGTATAGATGTGGTGCGTGCTGATTCCGGTGAAAGCGTTTCCGTGTCAGGGCTCCCTCTCGAAGGTAACGAAATAAACGTACCTGATGAGTAAGGAGGTTAAGCTGGATACACGGGTATAAGTTGAGCCCCTCTAGCCAGAGAGTGGATCGCCGCGTTCAATCAGTAAATCCAGATCTGCTCCCAATGGAATGGTGCCAACATTGTGGCTATTGTGCCGGTGCAGCCGCGACTGGATAAACGCATCGGCTACCGGTGCCGGGCTGCCCTGAATTAACAGGTGGGCCTGCATGGTGAGTGCCAGCTGGTCGGCAATATCACGGGCGCGGTATTCCAAGTCATTGTCTTTTTTGAGCTCTGCTTTCAGGTGAGTCAGGGCGCGGTCAAAGCAGAGGTCGGAACCGGAGCTCTTTGCCAGTTCATCGATCCAGCTGTCGAGAATTTCTGGCTCCTTGTGTTTGGTGCGCAGCATATCCAGGGCCTGAATATTGCCTGAGCCCTCCCAGATAGCGTTCACCGGTGCATCCCGGTAGAGGCGCGCAGTAATGAAGTTTTCGATCAGGCCGTTGCCGCCGAGACACTCCATGGCCTCGTAGTTGTGATGCGGCGTGCGTTTGCAGATCCAGTATTTACCCACGGCAGCGCCCAGCCGCAACAGGTGTTGCTGATGCTCCTCATCCGGGTGGTCCAGTGCCTGCGCCATGCGCATACTGAGTGCCAGTGAGCCTTCCACTTCCAGCTGCAGGTCTGCCAGCACATTTTGCATCAGCGGTTGGGCTGACAGCTTTTTGCCAAAGGCGCAGCGGTGTTGCGCGTGGTAGATGGCCTGCAGTGTTGCCTGTCGCTGGGCTGCGGCTGAACCGATCATGCAGTCGAAGCGGGTCAGGGCCACCATCTCGATAATCGTTTTTATTCCCGCGCCTTCATCGCCCACCAGCCAACCTATGGCATCGCGCAGCTCCACTTCCGAAGAAGCGTTAGCCACGTTACCGGCCTTATCTTTTAGCCGCTGGATCTCGATTGGGTTTTTGCTTCCGTCTGGCCGCCAGCGCGGTACCAGAAAACAGCTCAGGCCTCGGGCGGTTTGTGCGAGCATCAGGAATCCGTCGCACATGGGTGCCGACAGGAACCATTTGTGGCCACGAATTGTGTATAGGCCCGCGGTCTCGCCCGGCGAGGGTGTGGCTTGGCTGGTGTTGCTGCGTACGTCGGATCCGCCCTGTTTCTCTGTCATACCCATGCCAATGGTGAGCGCCGGCTTTTCGAAATAGGGGCGATTGCTGTGATCGTAGGCCTGTTCCGTGATTTTGGGCAGCCAGTATTTAGCAACTGCTGGGTTTTTCTGTAGTGCGGGCAGGCAGGCAAAAGTCATGGTTACCGGGCAGCAGTGGCCGGATTCCAGCTGACTGTGCAGGTAGTACTTCGCCGCGCGCACGATGTGCGCGCCCGGCTGCGGGTCTGTCCAGGGGGAAGAGTGCAGTCCTTCGCTTTTTGCTAGCTGCATCAACTGGTGATAGGCGGGGTGGTAATTGACCTGGTCGATGCGATTGCCGCCGCGGTCGTGGGGCTCAAACTCTGGTTTGTGCGCGTTGGCCTGAAAACCGTGTTCGATCCACTCGGGCCGCCCGCAGATTTCCCCATAGCGTTGCAGGTCATCTTCGCCCCAGTGCCCCCCGTAGCGAATGACCGACTCTTTGAGAGCGTCATCCCCGGCGTAGAGGTTATGCCCCTGCAGTGGCTCAGGTTGGTTAAAGACCTGGTGCGTACCGGTTTGTGCTGGACCGTTATTATTATTTTGCATCGTCACTGGATCTGGCCGTTATTTTGGGGTGCTCTCAAGGCGGTAACTAAGCCCTGAGAGCGGTAACGGATATCCTAGCGGTTTATCTAGAGGGAGGCTTGCCTTCTGGCGCTGAAAGCATCGCGCCTGTGCAATGTTGCGTGGGGGTCAGATGCTGCGCTTGCCAGAAAGGTTGAGGGTGAGCTCCAGCAGGCCCGCCCAGGGATCCATTTCCTTGCCGCCTTTGATGGCGTTATCCACGGCACGGGCACGCATCAGGAAGTTTTCCAGGTGGCGGGGGCGCAGGCGCTGACAGGCGGACTGGATAAGCGATTGACGCTTCTGGATGCGTACCAGGCGGCTGATCGGCTGGCCTTCCGAGAGTTTCTGCTGGGTTTCCAGCAGGGTGCGAATTTCTCGGGCGATGGCCCACAAAACGATGGGCGCTTCGACACCTTCGGCGCGCAGGCCTTGCAGGGTTCTGACGGCACCGGCGGCGTCGCCGGCCAGTGCCTTGTCGATCAGGCCAAACACATCGTAACGGGCAGAGCTGGCCACGGCGTTGTTCATGATGTCTGCGGTAACCACCGAGTCCTGCACCAGCAGTTTCAGCTTTTCGATTTCCTGGCTGGCGGCCAGCAAATTACCTTCGACTCGCTCGGAAAGAATCTGGATCGCTTCGGGCTCGGCATCCAATCCCGCGGCCCGCAGGCGCTGGTGAATCCAACGGGGCATTTCCGCGGCTTCCACGGGCCAGATCTGCATCAGTACACCCTTGGCCTCGAGTGCTTTGACCCATTTGCTGTTGAGCTGGGAGCGGTCCAGTCGCGGCAACACCAACAATAGCAGGGTGTCATCATTGGCCGTTGCGGCAAATTCCTGCAGGGCTTTACTGCCTTTGTCACCGGGTTTGCCGCCGGGCAGGCGCAGCTCGATGACTTTTTTGTCGGCAAACAGTGACATGCTGCCGGCGGCGGAGAGCAGTTGTCCCCAGTCGAAATTGTGCTCACCGTGCAGCAGGTCGCGTTCGTTAAACCCTTGCTTGCGGGCTGCCTCACGAATGCTGTCGCAGCATTCCTGCACCAGCAGCGGTTCGTCGCCGGTAACTACGTAAATGGGGTAGAGGCCCTGTCGCAGGTTTTGCTTGAGCTGGCGAGGGTTGATGCGCGGCATATCAGGGCTGCGCCGGGTTGTCGGTGATCGGGGTGCGGATGTCGATGCGACGCAGGCGGTCGATAATTCGGCCGATCAGTTCGCGGCGCATTTCTTCGCGCTGCAGGCGCTCTTCTTCGCCTTTACTGACGACTTCGTTGTCGTCCCATTCCAGTGTGCGGTAGACGTCGGCTTTGGCCTGGGTGAGCAGGTCGCGGCCGGTGTTGTTGTCTTGCACGCTGTATTCGGCGCTGGTGATCAGTTCGTATTCGGAGGCGCGGCCCTTGGCATCCACAGAAACGGTACGTTTGGTTTCGGTTTCCTGGTGGATGGTCAGCGTGTAGTCGGCCTCACTGGGCTCTTCTGCCAGCGGCAGGCCGCTGGTTTGCAGTAGGCGAGTGATACTGTCGGCCAGTTCACTTCTAGGGTCTTGGGTGGTGATGTAGAGCTTGCTGCCCGGAGGGAAGTTTTTCGGTGCGCCGCGAAGGTGCCAGCCACAGGCTGAAATGGTGATGGCCAGAATTATTGTAATAGTGCGGAGCAGTGTAATTTTCATCTTTGTCCGTTGAGTTTTTGTTCTGGTTTCGTGGCGGCCCAGCACCGGGAGAAAGTTTTCAGGACCAGGCTAGGCGCCCCCCTGTGAACCCATCCCTGGGCGTTGCGGCGCAAACTTCCTGTTTGCGACGCTCCTGAAAACCCGTACCCGGCGCCCGTCCTTCGCGTTGGGCTCTTTTACTTCGTAGAAATAGTCGATTTAGTTGGCGACGATATTGACCAGTTTGCCCGGTACAACAATCACCTTGCGTACCGTTTTACCTTCGGTAAATTTCAGAACGTTCTCGTCCGCCAGTGCCATTTTTTCCAGGGTTGCTTTGTCGGCATCCGCCGGCGCTTCCAGTTTCGCGCGCAGCTTGCCGTTCACCTGTACCACCAGAGTGATGGAAGAGCGAACCAGTGCTTTCTTGTCCACTTGTGGCCACTGGGCGTCTACCAGTTCACCACTGTTACCCAGTGCACACCACAGTTCGTGGCTGATATGTGGGGTAACCGGGGCAAGCAGCAGTGTCGCAGCTTGCAGGGCTTCGCGCTCTACGGCGAGGCCGTTGGCGGAGTCGCGTTCGGCGATCTTGCCGACTTCGTTCAGCAATTCCATTACCGCGGCAACGGCGGTGTTGAAGGTCTGGCGACGGCCGTAGTCGTCGCTGACTTTCTGAATGGTTTCGTGGGTCTTGCGTCGCAGTTGCTGTTGCTTGTCGCTCAGGTTGTCTATGTCAATCGCAGCGGCTGTTTGTGTCGCCGCGGCGCTATCGCCGGCGGCAACATGGCTCTGCACGGTTTTCCAGAGCTTGCGCAGGAAGCGGCTGGCGCCTTCTACACCGGAGTCGTGCCACTCGAGGGTTTGCTCGGGGGGCGCGGCGAACATGGTGAATAGGCGTACGGTGTCCGCACCGTACTGCTCCACCGCGGCGTGCGGGTCGATGCCGTTGTTCTTGGACTTGGACATTTTCACGACGCCGCCGGCAATGACTTCTTCACCGGTAGCGCGCTCAACCGCGCGGATGGTTTTGCCTTTTTCGTCGCGTTCTACGTCGACGTCCGCAGGGTTCACCCAAATTTTGTGCGCACCTTCCACTTCTTTGTAGAAGGACTCGGCCAGCACCATGCCCTGGCACAGCAGCTGCTTGAAGGGCTCGTCGCTCTTCACCAGGCCTTCGTCGCGCATCAGTTTGTGGAAGAAGCGTGCGTAGAGCAGGTGCAGGATGGCGTGTTCGATACCGCCTACATACTGATCCACCGGCAGCCAGTAGTTGGCGCGGTCCGGGTCGAGCATGCCTTCTTCGAAGTCGGGGCAGGTGTAGCGCGCGTAGTACCAGCTGGACTCCATAAAGGTGTCGAAGGTATCGGTTTCGCGCTCAACGGCTTCACCGTTGTATTCGTCTTTGCGCCACTCGGGGTCGGATTTGATCGGCGAGGTTACGCCGTCCAGCTCGACTTCTTCTGGCAGCAGGATCGGAAGTTTTTCTGCCGGTACCGGAATCTCGCTGCCGTCTGCCAGATTGAGCATGGGGATAGGTGCGCCCCAGTAGCGCTGACGGGATACACCCCAGTCGCGGAGGCGGTAGTTGGTGGTGACGCGGCCCTTGCCCGCGGCTTCCAGGCCATCGGCAATGGCATTGAAGGCGGCGTCGAAATCGAGACCGTCGAAGCCACCGGAATTGACCAGCTTACCCTTCTCAACAAAGGCTTCTTTGTCCAGATCGATCGCTTCGTCGTTGGCCGGTGCAATAACCTGCTTGATCGGCAGGTCGTATTTCTTGGCAAACTCCCAGTCGCGCTGGTCGTGGGCTGGTACTGCCATAACGGCGCCAGAGCCGTAATCCATCAGTACGTAGTTGGCGACCCATACCGGTACTTCTTCGCCGGTCAGTGGGTGGATGGCCTTGAGGCCGGTGTCCATGCCCTTCTTATCCATGGTGGCCATATCGGCCTCGGACATGGACTGCTTTTTACACTCGGCGATAAACGCTTTGAGCTCGGGGTTGCTCTCCGCCAGCTCCAGCGCAATCGGGTGCTCGGCGGCCAGAGACACATAGGTCACGCCCATCAGGGTGTCCGGGCGGGTGGTGTACACATCAAAGTGGTCGACACCGGCAATGGTTTGCGGCAGGGCGAAGCTCAGGTCGATGCCTTTACTTTTACCGATCCAGTTGCGCTGCATAGTGCGCACCTGTTCTGGCCAGTGTGGCAACTTGTCGAGGTCGGCCAACAATTCTTCGGCGTAGTCGGTGATCTTGATAAACCACTGCGGGATTTCCTTGCGCTCCACCACGGCGCCTGAGCGCCAGCCGCGGCCGTCGATTACCTGCTCGTTGGCAAGTACGGTGTGGTCCACCGGGTCCCAGTTGACCGTGGCCATCTTCTTGTACACCAGGCCTTTCTTGTACAGGCGAGTGAAGAACCACTGCTCCCAGCGGTAGTAGGACGGCTGGCAGGTGGCCAGTTCGCGGGACCAGTCGAAGCCAAAGCCGAGGGCTTTGAGCTGGCCTTTCATGTAGTCGATGTTGGAGTAGGTCCACTTGGCCGGCGCAGTCTTGTTCTGGATGGCGGCGTTTTCTGCCGGCAGGCCGAAGGCGTCCCAGCCCATGGGATGCAGTACGTTTTTGCCCTGCATGCGCTGGTAGCGGGAGATCACGTCGGTGATGGTGTAGTTGCGCACGTGCCCCATGTGCAGCTTGCCGCTGGGATAGGGGAACATGGACAGGCAGTAGAATTTTTCGCGGCTGGGGTCTTCCTTTACTTCGAAGCTCTTCTGCTCGGCCCAATGCTCCTGGGCCGCGGCTTCGACTGCGGAGGGGTTGTACTGCTCTTCCATCTGTGGGGAACCTATACTCTGTGATTCGATCTATTTGGCGATTCTGGCCGGGACACTAAGGCCGGCCGGAAAACGGCGAATTATAGGAGGGATAGGGTGAGTAAGGAACCTAAAGAGGCTGCGAATCCCGATCTGCCGGACCAGGAAGGCAAGCTTTCCACCGAGGCCAGGCGTGAACTGGAAAAGTTGGTGGGCGAGGAGCTGGATGTTGAGCAGTTCACTGCACGCAAGGCGGCCTTTCTGAATGCCTGGCTCAAGGATGATGTACACCGCGCGGACGACTACCTGCGGGACCTGGGTGATGAGCTGATTACTCAGGAAGAGCGGGTTGGGGACTGGCTGTTGGATGCAGCGGACCCCACCAAGACCGTGTGGCCGGCGATTATGCGCTGTATCAAGCGCGGAGAGGCCTGGGCGCTGGCAGGGGAGGAGGCCGGAGAGGGTGAGGCGTTGCAGTGCCTCGGCTGCGGTTATCGGGCCCTGCCGGCTGCCGGTTCTGAGATCACCCCCTGCCACCGCTGTGGCTACGGGTGCTTCCGCCAGTTGATGGCCGGACCGCAGGCAGAGGGTGCCAGCGAGGCCGAATAGCCGTATTCTCCGCCCCTGAGTGAACAAGGACGATCGATCACACTGAAGATGGAACTGCAAACCGCACTTACCACTCTCGCGATGCCACCATTTGCGCCCTTGGTGGGGCTGCTGATGGCGCTCGCATTCTGGTTTTTCCCCGCGAGTTCCCCGCTCGCCAAGCTTTCTGTGCCGCTTGCGGTTCTGTGTTTTCTCTCGTTGTGGATCTGCGCGACCCCGGCTTTTGCCCAATGGCTTGGGCAGCGGCTGGTTAATCAGCAGCAAGAAGCACCGGAAGTAGAGCCGGCAGCCGTGGTGATTCTGGGTGGCGGCCGCTACCGGGATGAGGAGCAGGGGCGCGAGCGTTTGTCTGCGGCGAGTCTGGAGCGGGTGGCCTGGGCGGTACAGGAAGCGCCAGAGGGGTTGCCAATCCTGGTTTCCGGTGGGCGCGTATTTACGGGGGAAAAGCAGCCGGAATCCGCCTTGATGGCCACGGCCCTCGAGGACCTGTTTGGCCGTAATGTGACTTGGCGTGAGAATTGCAGTCGCACTACGGCGGAAAATGCTGCCAATTCCGCGGCACTTCTGCACGATGCCGGGGTCGAAAACGTACTCCTGGTAACCCACTGGTGGCATATGCCCCGCGCTGCGGATGTGTTCGCTCGTGCCGGACTGCAGGTTCGGCCACTGGCGGTAGGTGGCCCTGGTGAATTGGTACCCAAGGGGGAGAGTGGCTTGTTGCGCTGGTTGCCCAGTGCTGGCGCCCTGATACGGACTCAGGTCTATTGGCGCGAGTTATTGGGTATGCAGTGGTATCGGTGGCGCGCATTGCCTGCGCGCCGCCAGTGTTGAGTGTGTTTGTCGCTGTGTTGTAGGTGTCCGGTGGTTGCCGTTAGTTTCGGATAAAACTAGTATGGCTAACCCTATTGCTGACTGTCGCAGGTTCTGACCGAATCACGGCAGGCGTTTTGCAGGGCGACCTAGCGAATAACAACAAAAAATATAGAGGTACGTACTGATGTCGGAGTTTCCCGCGTCGTTTTCACCCATTCAGCTACACAATCGTCTAAATCGCCCCGTGTGGGTCGGGTTCAAGCTGGCTCGCCGCGGCAGCCGGCACCTGGTGATGCTATCCGCCGGCGCGGAAAGTAGCGCCAAATTCAGCAAAAATTTCGAGACCTTTGTTGGTCAGATCGTCCGTGAGTTCAAGTTGGACCCGGAGCAGACCGACTTTGTCGAGCTGCGCCAAGACGGGGGCGAGCGTACTGAAGCCACCAACGAGGTTGATGCGGCTGGCGAAGCGCACAACTGGTTCCGCTGGCACGCACAGTGGGTTGGTTCTGCACCAATGGAGTGCAAGGCGGACCCGGTTACCTCGGAGGCCGCACGCAATTATCTGGAACAGGTGTTGACGCGCAGTAGCGCGGCAGCGTGATCTCCGCTCTAGTGGCCCCTGGGTGATACGTGGGTATTGCCCGCGCCCCCTGGTGGAGCAAGCAGGTCTGCCAGTGCTTTTTCCAAAGTCGGGTACTGAAAACTGTACCCACTATCCAGCGCTGTGCGGGGCTCCATGCGCTGGCTGGCCAGCAGTAGTTCCTCTGCCATTTCCCCAAACAACATTTTGAGTAGCCACTCTGGCGTACGGAGCAGGCAGGGCCGATGCAGCTGTTTCGCCAGCAGTCGGGAGAAGCTGCTGTTGGTCACCGGTTCCGGGGCGCACGCGTTGAACGGGACGCACAAATGTCGGTCGATGGCGTGCAGAATCAGGCCGACGATATCCGCCTCGTGTATCCAGCTCATCCATTGCTCACCGGAGCCCATTGGGCCACCCAGTCCCGCCTTGAAGGCAGGAAGCATTTCTTTTAGGGCGCCGCCGTCTGGCGACAGAACGATGGACGTGCGCATGATGCCGACACAGATACCAGCCTGTTGCAGAGGTAGGGTGGCGGCTTCCCAGTCCCGGCACAGTTGTGCCGCAAACCCGCCGCCGGGCCCGCTGGTTTCCTTGAGCAGGTCGCCACCCCGGTCTCCATAGAAACCCACCGCCGAACCAGACAGGACGTATTTGGGGCGCTGTGGTTGCGCGAGTATCCAGCGGACAAGATCGTTGGTGGTTTCGATGCGCGAACGCCGAATCTCTGCTTTGCGCGCCTCGCTCCAGCGTTTGGAAATGGTCTCTCCGGCAAGATTAACCACGACGTCGACCGGCTGATCCACTTGGCCGAGGTCACTAACTGCAGTAGCGGACTCGCCACAAAGTCGGTGTACTTTTTCAGGTGAGCGGCTGAGTACGGTTAGGCTATTTCCCCGCTCCAGCCATTTCGAACAAAATTGGCGGCCGATCAATCCGGTGCCGCCGGTGATTAAGCAATGCATAAATCTGGCATCCATGCCGCACGCTTTCCGTTGCTGCAACCCGGTTGGCGCAGCATCGAATGTGGAAGAGTGCGGTTTAAATTAAACCACTTGTTCCCGAATGTACGCCGTAAAAATGCGTTCGGCTTTTTCGAGGGCAGACGTTCCTGTCTGCACAAGTTGCACCGGCTGAGATGAGGGGGCGTGTTGCGGTAACGCGTCGGATAATCCCTTACACAAGTTTATCCACTGCCGGGCAAATATCTCACGATAATAGCAGCCGCAAGGCCGCTTGCGATGAAATGTGAAACAAATTAGGGCGCGCCGGGTGAAACCGGACGGCAAAGCGGGGTAACAGCCGCCCGGATTTTTCTATTAGAAACGCTTGTACCAAAAAAGCCTCAAAAAGGCCTTAGTCGGGCGCTCCGGTTAGCGCGCCGTCAGTGACTGTTTCCGGGCGCTTTTGCAGGATTACAGCCGCCAGCAGCATCAGTGTTGCGAGTGCCACCAGACCCCAAACACCAATCACCATAAACGGGGTCAGACCACTGCGCGCTTGTACCTGTCCAACCAGTGTGGCCTGTTCGAACTGCGGTAGTTGTTCTGTGATTACGCCATCGGGAGAAACAATTGCGGTGACGCCGGTGTTGGTACCGCGTACCAGATAGCGCCGAGTTTCCAGTGCGCGCATCTGGGCCATTTGCATATGTTGCAGCGGGCCGATGGAGTCTCCAAACCAGGCGTCATTACTCAGCGTGAGTAGTACCTGTGCATCGCCGCTACTCTCCGCCACCAGCTGTGGGTAGACAATTTCATAGCAAATGAGTGGTGCCCAGCTCAAGCCGCCGGCTGTCAGCGGCTGCTGACCTTCGGGCCCAGGTCGAATAAATGACGTGGGCAGGTTGAAGAACTCAATGGTGCCGCGAATCCAGTCTTCCAGTGGCACATATTCGCCAAAGGGCACCAGGTGGCGCTTGTGGTATAGCTGCTGATCACTGCCAAAGACCGCCGCAGAATTGTGTACCACGCGACGGTGATCGCGCTCGGTATCGTAGAGGATGCCGGTGATCAGGTCCTTTTGCGTATTCAGTGCGTTTTCTTGCAGTGCTTCAATCAGGTTGGGGGCTTGATGGTAGAGCAGAGGGAGTGCGGCTTCCGGCCAGATAATGACGTCGACACCCTGGGAGTGCAGATCCTGAGTGGCAGTCTGGTAGCGTCGAATCGTTTTGCCGCGAAACTCGGGGAGCCACTTTTTTTCCTGCGGGATATTCGCCTGCACCAGGCCGATGGTACGGGTGTCTTCGCTGGCTTCGGTCCATTGGATACTGCTGAGCAGCAAGCCCAGTGGCCAGATCAACAGCGCAACAGCCGCGAGCGTTATGGCGGTAGGAGACTTCCACGATTCGAAGGTGCGGCGCGCAAAAAGTGCAATCACCGCCGCGGTAAACGCCAGCAACAGGCCGATACCGTACACGCTGACGATGGGTGCCCAGCCGGCTAGCCAGGTGTGGATGTGTCCGTAGCCGGCAAACAACCAGGGGAACCCGGTAAACATCCAGGTGCGCAACCACTCGCTGAAAAACCACAGTGCGGCAAAGGCGAGGGCGAAGGAAATCGGGTTGGTGCGAAAGCGCGAGATCAATACAAATGGCAGTGCCAGTAGCACTGCCAGAATGCCTACAAAAGCACCGGTAAGAATGACGCCGAGCAGTGGTGATGAGTTGCCAAAGTCGGTAATAGACACGTATACCCAGGAGCCGCCGGTGGCAAACAGGCCCACCCCGTAACACAGTGCTAACCAGAAGGTGTTTTTCCCAGAAAGCTTTTGCGCCTTGAGACCCGGCGCCAGTAGCCAGGCAAACAGCCCGAGTGACAGCAGGCCGCACCACCACAAGTTGTATGGGGCAAAGGAAAGGGTCATCAGGCCGCCTGCAATCAGGGCGGCCACGGCGGGCAGAGGTTTACGCATCAGCCATCTTCTTCAGCGGGCTTGTCGAACCGACTCACGCGCAGCAGATGGATCTGCCGGTTGTCGGCGTAAAGAACGCGGAACTGGAAATCTCCGAGCTTGGTGATTTCATCCCGCCCGGGCAGGTGGCCAAAGGACTGCATGATCAGGCCGCCCACGGTATCGAATTCCTCGTCGCTGAACTCACAGGCGAAGAACTCGTTAAATTCCTCAATGGGGGTGAGTGCCTTAACGACATAGTCGTTGTCGCTCACCTTGCGGATGAAGCTATCTTCTTCTTCCTCGTCCGTCTCGTCTTCGATTTCGCCGACGATTTCTTCGAGGATATCTTCAATAGTCACCACGCCCGAGACGCCACCGTATTCGTCGATGACGACCGCCATGTGATAGCGGTTTTCGCGGAATTCCTTCAGCAGGATATTCAGGCGTTTGCTTTCGGGGATGATGTTGGCGGGGCGGATATGGTCTTCCAGACGGAATTCATCCACACCCTTCAATACCAGCGGCAGCAGGTCTTTGGCCAGCAGGATACCGCGGATATCGTCGATACTTTCGCCCACGACCGGGAAGCGGGAGTGGCCGGATTCGATGATCTTGGGAAGGAAGTCTTTGGGGCAGTCTTCGATACTGACGACCACCATCTGCGAGCGCGGAATCATGATTTCCCGCACCTGCTGGCTGGAAACGTCCAGCGCACCTTCGATGATGGTTAATGCCTCGGCGTCCACCACCTTGTTTTCGGCGGCGTCCTTGATGATTTCTAGTAGCTCATCACGGGATTTGGGCTCTTGCGAAAAGGCGCCCAATATTTTCTCCAACCAGTTTTTCTCCCCCGACCGAGGGCGGTTGGAAGAGGAGCTACTTGGGGGTTCGTCGGTGGTCATGGATGTGGCCATACTCCGCTTTACTCGTCGATTCCGTTTGTCATTTGTCTATTTAGACGCCTTTTGTGGGCGCTTCAGTTGGCTGGTAGGGATCGTCGATCCCAAGTCCTGCCAGTATCCGGGTTTCGAGATTTTCCATGATCTCGGCTTCATCGTCCTCGATATGGTCGTAACCCAATAGATGCAGTGTGCCATGGACCACCATGTGTGCCCAGTGGGCCGAACATGCTTTGTGCTGCTGTTCCGCTTCTCGCGCCACTACCTGGGCGCAAATCACCAGGTCGCCCAGCAGGGGCAGGCCGAGTTCCGGCGGGATATCGGCGGGAAACGAGAGCACATTGGTGGGTTTGTCTTTGCCACGATATTGGCTGTTGAGCGCCTGACTCTCGTCTTCATCGACGATACGCAGGGAAATCTCAGCTTCAGCGCGGTGCGTGCCCACAGCGGCGGCGGCCCAGAGGGCCAAGTCCTCGTCGCTGGGTAGGGCGGTGTGTGTGGTGGCCCGCTGAACATCCAGCTGGATGTCCGCGGGCGAGGCCGACTGGCTCTCAGATAGGGTGGCGTTCATGGGCGCGGCCTTAGGCCGCATCTTCTCCAGCGCGGCCAGCGGCTTCGAGCGCGGCGGCTTTACGCGCGGCGCGTTCGGCCTGTTGCTCGGCTTCCACTTCTGCTTCGTGCACGTCGTAGGCTTCGACGATGCGCTGTACCAGTGGGTGGCGAACCACGTCTTTGGCACCGAAATGGGTGAAACTGATGCCGTTGACCTTGCCCAGCACCTCAATCGCGTGGCGCAGGCCGGAGGCCTGTCCGCGGGGCAGGTCGATCTGGCTGGGGTCACCGGTGATCACCGCGGTAGAGCCAAACCCGATACGGGTCAGGAACATTTTCATCTGCTCGCGGGTGGTGTTCTGGCTTTCGTCGAGAATCACGAAGGCGTTGTTCAGGGTACGACCGCGCATATACGCGAGCGGTGCAACCTCAATCACGTTGCGCTCAATCAGCTTGTCGACGGTTTCAAAACCGAGCATTTCGTAGAGTGCGTCGTACAAGGGGCGCAGGTAGGGGTCGACCTTCTGGCTCAGGTCACCGGGCAGGAAGCCCAGTTTTTCGCCGGCTTCTACCGCCGGGCGTACCAGCAGGATGCGCTCTACCTGATCCTTGAGCAGTGCTTCTACCGCACAGGCTACGGCCAGGTAGGTTTTACCGGTACCGGCGGGGCCGATACCGAAGTTGATATCGTTGCTCTGTACCGCACGCACGTATTTGCGCTGGTTAACCCCACGCGGGCGTACGGAACACTTTTTGGTGCGAATCAGGACTACTTGGTCGCCTTCACCTTCAGCGGCCTTCTCGCCACCGTTCATCAGCTCTTCCACCCCGGACTGCTGCAGGGCGAGATGGATCTCGTCTGGTGTCAGGCTGTTTTTGCCACCGGTTTCCTTATACAGACTGCTGATGATCTCACCGGCTGCGCGTGCGGACTTGGCGTCACCGTAGAACGCGAACTGATTGCCGCGATTGCGGATTTCAATATCCAGTCGCTGTTCAATCTGGCGCAGGTGTTGATCAAATTGGCCACAGAGGTTGGCCAGGCGGCGGGCGTCGTTGGGCTCAAGGGTGATGCTGTGAGCGAGGGCTTGTGTTTCCAAATTGGTTTCCATGCACCTTTTGTCTGGGGGTTCAGTCTGTAGGTTATACCCATTTCGGCACAATGGGAAAGGGCGCTTTGTGACGAATGGGTTCTAAACAGTTCGGTGGCTTATAACACTGGAGTATGAAGGTTTTTCGCTCGTGACCGGTTTGGTGACTTTGTTACTTCGTCGCTTCTCCGGTGGCGGCGCTGCTGCCGGGATTCGTTTCCGGGACACGCTACAAGCACATCCCTGTGCGCTCGGACGCGGCCATCCTTGGCCGCGTACGGTCCCGGAAACGAATCCCGGCATCAGCGCCTTAGCTTTGGGCCGCGGACCCTGACGTTAGCGAGTAGGGTCCATCAGATCAGTTCAGAGGGCCGTCCAGCTCAGAAGCTACCAAGGTCCCGCGCAGAGAATTAGGCAGCGCTTCCTCAATCACAACGTCGGCAAACTTACCGATCAGCTCCAGCTGGTCACAGCGGAAGTTGACCACACGGTTGTTCTCGGTACGGCCTTGCAGCTGGCCCGGGTCCTTCTTGGATACGCCGCTGACCAGAACGCGCTCCACATTCCCAACCATGCGGCGAGCGATTTCCCGAGCCTGCTGGTTGATACGGTGTTGCAGCAGTTGCAGGCGTTGCTTCTTGATCTCTTCCGGCGTGTCGTCCGGCAGGTCCGCAGCCGGAGTGCCCGGGCGTGGGGAGTAAATAAAGCTGAACGAAATATCGAAGCCCACGTCCTGAATCAGTTTCATGGTGGCTTCAAAGTCACGCTCGGTCTCACCCGGGAAACCGATAATAAAGTCGGAGGACAGGCAGATATCCGGGCGGATCGTCTTCAAACGGCGAATCTTGGATTTATATTCCAGGGCCGTGTGGCCGCGTTTCATCGCCATCAGAATACGGTCGGAGCCACTTTGAACCGGCAGGTGCAAGTGGTTCACCAGCTCCGGCACTTCCGCGTACACATCGATCAGCGCATCGGAGAATTCAACTGGGTGCGAAGTGGTGTAGCGGATGCGGTCGATACCGTCGATCGCCGCCACGTAAGTGATCAGCTCGGCGAAGTCTACGAACTGGCCATCTTCACCGGGTGCACGGTATGCATTTACGTTCTGGCCCAGTAGGTTTACTTCGCGCACACCCTGGTCAGCCAGGTGCGCCACTTCTTCCAGCACGTCTGCCACCGGGCGGCTCACTTCTTCACCGCGGGTATAGGGCACAACACAGAAGGTGCAGTACTTGGAGCAACCTTCCATGATAGAGACGAAAGCGCTTACACCGTCGGCTTCCGGCTGCGGCAGGCGGTCAAATTTCTCGATTTCGGGGAAGGACACATCAACCACGATCGCGCCGCTTTCCTGCTTCTTGGTTTCCATCATCTCCGGCAGGCGGTGCAGGGTCTGCGGGCCGAATACCAGGTCCACGTAAGGAGCGCGCTTGGCGATGGCTTCGCCTTCCTGGCTGGCCACGCAGCCGCCGACGCCGATCACCAGTTCGGGATTCTTTTCCTTGAGGTGCTTCCAGCGGCCGAGCTGGTGGAACAATTTTTCCTGAGCCTTCTCGCGGATAGAACAGGTGTTTACCAGCAGTACGTCCGCTTCTTCGGGATCGTCGGTGGGTACCATCTGGTGGGATTCCCCCAGCAGGTCCCGCATACGGGCAGAGTCGTACTCGTTCATCTGACAGCCGTGGGTCTTGATGAAGAGCTTTTTCACCGGTTTTTCGGATAATTCGGAGGACTTCTCGGTGGACATGATGCGCCTGGTTAAAAACTGGTCAATTCAAAAGGTCGGGCATTATACCGACCCCTCTGGAGGCTGCATAGACGGGGGCAGGCGAGAGTGATAATCTTCCGCGCTTTTCGCGGGGCAGCCCGCCTGCACACTAGTATTCATGGGGCATCCGCATAAGCCCCGGCATTGAGCAATCTATGGCAAACCCAATCTACAAAGTCATTTTTCACAATCAGAACCAGGTGTTCGAGCTTTACGCGCGCGCCATCTACCAAAGCGAGATGTATGGCTTCGTCGAGGTGGAAGAGTTTGTGTTCGGGGAAAAGTCCCAGCTGGTGGTCGACCCCAGTGAAGAGAAGCTGAAAACCGAGTTCT
Organism: Microbulbifer agarilyticus; assembly: GCF_001999945.1. Classification (NCBI taxonomy): domain Bacteria; kingdom Pseudomonadati; phylum Pseudomonadota; class Gammaproteobacteria; order Cellvibrionales; family Microbulbiferaceae; genus Microbulbifer; species Microbulbifer agarilyticus. Next base: position 3,071,239 of record NZ_CP019650.1, on the reverse strand, counting down.
CCTCGGTGAAGCGTTCCTATATTCCCATGCACAGCATTGTGCGGATTGACGAGGTGGAGAAAGAGGGCGTAGGTAAGGTTCACGACGTGAAGGGCGACAAAGTGGCCCAGTTCCCATTCCCCGCGCCGATGCGTCGCCCCAGCGACTCCGAGTAAGGCTTTGTCCTTGTTCACCAAAAAACGGGCCGCGCGGCCCGTTTTTTTATGCCCGCAATACGAGCGCGTCGATTTGTCAGCCCTGTCGGCTGCTACCGCCAAATTGTTTATTCCCGCGACAATGTACTGCGCTTGTGGCGCCGGAGGCCTCAAATCTGCGCCATTTATCGCATTGCCGGCATGCGCGCGTGGCGGCAGTCTATTCTGAGAGAGGGATGGATAAAATCCCGACAACCTAAAATGTAGTGGAAGTTTTTAGGTGATCTCATGACCTCAATCCCGGCCACCAAAGCCGCTATTACCGCCCTGAAAATTGAGCAGCGCGTCGAACGCGATGTGAAAGCGGGCATCCCCGAAGTCGACCGACGCAATCATACCGACAGCGAAGAGAGTATGCGCTCTTATGTTGTGCGGGAAATCATCGGTCGAGTCCACGAGAACCGCCAGGGTGAGCTCGACAAGGAGCTTGCGGATCGCAGCGACGTGGACATTCGCCAGCTCTATCAGGAAATGAAAAACACCGAATCGCTGGTGGAAAAATCCGTCGCTGCACGCCTGGCCAATCTGGTAAGCGGTATCAAGCAGCGTGCACAGGAATACTCGGCATTGCGCATGGACCTGGAAATGTTTCGGGAGCGCAATGGGCTTACCCGAGAAGCGGTGTACCGCGAGTCCAAACTGCTGCATTTTTCCATTGTATTTTTCATCGTCATTCTTGAAACCGTATTGAATGCCTTCTTCCTGTCAAAAGGCAGCGCGCTGGGCCTAGTCGGTGGTTTTTTTCAGGCGTTTATCATTTCCATGATTAACCTGGGGTTTGCAGCCTTTCTGGCCTTTTCCCTACGGCATTGTTTTCACTTAAACGCGCTGAGAAAAATCGGTGCCGGGGTGTTGTTTGGTGCGGTGTTGTTAGCGTCAGGAGTGTTTGTGCTCGGCGTGGGGCACTACCGTGAGGCACTGGAGGCTGATCCATTTACCGCGTCGCAGGTGGCGATGAGCACACTGCAGGCGCAGCCGATGGGTATTCAGGATTTCAACTCGTGGATCATGGTAGTGGTCAGTGGTATTGCCCTGGTGCTGTTGACGGCAAAGTTCTTTGTGGTGGATGACCGCTACCCGGGATATACATCGGTTACCCGGCGCGTTAAATCCCAGCATGCGGCGTGGCGCGATGCACACGAAGATGCGATTGATAGTGTTAACCAGATGGCGGAAGAAATGCAGGATGGTATTTCCGATACGGAAAAAACCATTCGCGCGCAGTTTATCCAGTTCAAGGCGAGTATTGAGCGGAGCGAAGAAATTCATCGGCACTACCACGAAGATATTATCAAGGCGCAGGGCTTGCTGGATGAACTCGTTCGTTACTATCAGTCTTATTCTGCGCGCATGATGAATCGCCGCTCCGCCTACTTCGGAGAGCTTCTGCGCTTTGAGCTGGAAAAGTTGCCCCGCCTAAATACCACGGGACTGGAACAGCATAAACAGGATCTGGCGACCTTCGAGCAGGTGATGGACGAACTGGATCACACCTACACCGGTGCGATCGATGTGGTGAACCGCCGCTGCGAGACGATTCAGGCAGCCCTTTCCGAGCTTGTGGACAAGCTTGAGTTGGATCACGGTTTGCGGAGAGGCTGATGGCTGGAGTGCGTCGAACAAGGCTCCGCAGCAGTCGCCGCGGGCGTTTCTCCAGCGAAGACAAAAAGGGTGTGCTGGTGTTTGCCCTGGGTCTGGTCATCCTGTTGGCACTGGCGGTGTTTGCACTGAAGGTGGTGCGCTCGCCGGCACGGGATTTTGATGCAGTGACTCTGTGTAACCCACACCTGCCGCGCTTTGCCCAGCATCTGGTGGTGATTGATGCGTCGGATACCATGTCTGCGCATCAGGTCCATTTTCTGAAAACGCATATTTCCGACCTACTGGCGTCCGCTGCGGTCAACGACCGCTTCTCGATCTTCGTGTTGGATGATCACTACAACGGGCTTTCCGAACCGGTGATCGATTTGTGTAAGCCGCATTCGGGGAAGGAAGTCAGTGCGCTGACGGCCAATCAGCAGTTTGTGGATGCTCTGTACAAGCAGCGCTTTGCCCAGCCACTGGATCGCGCCATCGGCCGAGCTGTGACGGGTGAAGCACAACCGGTGTCGCCAATTTATGAGGCGCTATCGGATGTCGCCGCGCTTAATCATCTGGATCCGGCGGCGCAAAACGTGCACTTGACCATTGTCAGCGACATGGTGCAGAACTCCCGCGCGGGTTCTGTCTTCAAACGGGGTTCTGCGGCCATTGACCAGCTGCCGATGATCGATTTGCGTCGCGTGCGCACGCGAGTCTACTGGCTGGATCGTGAGAAGTATCAGCGCTTCCAGACGGCGGAACTGGAGGCCAGCTGGGAGGACTACCTTGGCAGTATTTCCCGGCTGGAAAGGATTCAGCGGGTACGCAATTAGAATCTTGTTCTTCAGGAACACCGATTCCTTCGCATCTTTCCTCCTCTAGCTAGGTTTGCAATAGAAGCTTCAAGAAACAGCCGCCGGTTTGTAAGAAAACTCAAGCAAAGTCTCATGTCATCGGATGTGGTCCGAACCAACGATGATGGGACGAGCTAATGAGAAATCGATATCGCGCACTGTGGATCTCTGACGTACACCTGGGTAGCCGGGACAGCGAGCCGCAGCGGTTGGCAGACTTTCTGGCCCAGAATACCGCCGATACGGTGTATCTGGTGGGCGATATTTTTGACATGAAGGCGCTTTCCCAAGGTAAGGGAAGCTGGTGTCATGCCTCCTCCCTGTTGCTTGGGATGCTGTCTGAATTAGGCAGTAACACACCCGAAATCATCTATGTTCCCGGTAATCACGATGCCCCAATGCGCAGCTGGGCGGGCAAGCGTCTGGGCAATATCCGTGTTGAGCGCGAATGGACCCACACCACGAACGATGGCAAACGCTACTGGGTTACCCACGGCGATCAGTTCGAACATCATATCGAAATCAATCCGGTCAGCTACCACATTGGTGATCAGAGCTATTACCTGATGTTGCGGATCAATCGCTGGATTAATTACTGGCGCAGCCGTTTTGACAAGCCCTGGTGGTCTCTCGCCAATCATGTGAAGAATCGCGTGCATGCCGCCCGCCGCATGATGAATAAATTTGAAGAAGTCGCAATTCGTGAGACCGCCCGCCGTGGATTCGATGGCGTGATCTGTGGGCACATTCACCGTGCCGGTATCCGTCACAGCGCCTCTAAGAGCAGCGCAGTGACCTACGCCAACTGTGGTGATTGGGTCGACTCAATGACCGCCATTGTGGAAGAAAAGAGTGGCGCGTTGAACGTATTGCACTGGCATCAGACACCGAAGATTGCCCGAATTATGACTGAAGCGGTGGCCGCATGATTGAGCTCGAGAACCTGTTGCAAAAGAATCCCTGGTACAGCGCTGCGCCGAAAAGTCCGGCGCGCCGGTTGGTCTCCGCCACGGTAAAAAAAATATGCTGCGAGCAGCAACTGCAGCAATTTGGTAAGGATTTTCCCCATCTGGGAGGGCTGGACTTTATCCGCCAGGTCTTCCGCTCCTTTGATTTCCGCTATGACGTTAATCTGGCGGAACTTGAGCGTATTCCTACCACCGGCCCGCTGGTGATCGTATCCAACCACCCTCTGGGTAGCCTCGATGGGCTCGCACTAATCGATCTGGTGGCGCGGGTGCGTAAAGACGTGAAGGCGATCGCCAGCCAGTTGTTGTGGAATATTGAGCCGTTGCGCAGCTATTTACTGCCAGTGGATAACTTTAACGGTCGTACCCGTCGCGAGGATGTGGAGGGAATCTACGATTACCTGCGTGAAGGCGGTGCCATCATCGTATTCCCCGCAGGTGAAGTTTCGCGGCTTACCGCACAGGGTGTGCGCGACGGTCGCTGGAACCCTGGCTTTATTCGTTTTGCGGATAAGACCTGTGCATCGATTTTGCCGATGCAGGTACGCGGTCGAAATTCCTTATGGTGGTATGGTCTGTCCATGGTCAACAAGCCGCTGTCCACCTTGTGGCTGGTGCGGGAAATGTTCAAACAGGTAAGCCGAGGAATCGATATCCGTGTAGGCGCACCTGTGGCACCGGAGCATTATCGCCAGTGGCCAATGACGCCGCGTGCTCAGGCGAAGCTGTGGAAAAAACAGGTTTATCGCCTGCACAAGAAACCGCAAGAGTTGGCGCCGGAGCCAATTGCTGGGGCTGAAGCGCCGATCGATGTCGCGAAAGGTCTTGCCAGCTGCGAGACTCTCGTTGCGCAGGGGGAGTTCGAAGTGAAGCTGTATCGCCAGCAACCGGATTGTCCGGTAATGCGCGAGTTGTCGCGGCTGCGTGAAATTGCGTTTCGCGCAGTGGGTGAGGGCACCGGCAACAATCGCGACTGGGATGCGTTTGATGCCTGGTACGACCATCTCCTGCTGTGGGATAAGGAACGTCAGCAGCTCGCGGGTGCCTACCGCTTGGTAAGCACGGATGGGTTGGCTGCGGATGAAATCTATTCCACGACCCTGTTCAATTATTCCCGCTCGCCGGAGGAATGCTTGCCCGGGTCTGCAGAGCTGGGGCGCAGCTTCCTACTTCCAGAGTACTGGCGCAGCCGCGGGTTGGATCTGCTGTGGTGCGGTATTGGTCAGTGGATTTTACGTAGTAAGCGGCGATTCCTGTTTGGCCCGGTTTCAATGCCTGGCAACTTCTCTCGACGCGCCAAATCCGCGATCGTGCGCTACTTCCTGCATCACTTCGCCGCAGAGCGGCCGATGGGGAATGCGCGCCTGCCATTTGTTGAGGAACGGGTGGATCTACCGCCACTTTCCGGCTGCGCAAACGAGGATATGCTGCAGCTGAAACATATCCTGAAGGAAGAGGGTGCGGTTTTGCCGCCACTTTTCAAAAAGTACACAGCGGTTACCACTCCTGGTGGTACCAGCTTTCATGCGTTCAATATCGACCCGGATTTCTGCGATTCGGTCGACGGCCTGGTTGTGGTGGATCTGGAGAAAATGGATTCCAAGTTCGCCAGGCGATATCTCACTGCCATCTGATGCGTAGTCGCAATCAATCAGATTGCGCTCGCTCTGCCGGCTGTGGATGACCTCCCGTCCGCAACCGGCGCGCCTTTCCCTGTGTATTGTCGCAGTTCTGTTACCCTTGTGGTTTCTGATCTTTCGCACCCGGGATAACAGCTATGGAACAGTGGTGTCGGAAAGCGCTTTTCCTATTGTGGATGTTGTTTTTTGCGCATGCCTCGGCGTTTGCACAGGAAGTGGAGAGTGCTGAGAGGGCAGAGAGAGCCGCTGCCGATGCGACAAAGCCGCATATTGCGCAACTCACCATTGACGGCCCTATCGGGCCTGCAACAACAGACTATCTAATTCGTACCAGTGACAAGGCGCGCGAGCAAGGCGCGCGCCTGATTATCATCGACATGGATACACCCGGAGGGTTGGATGCAGCCACCCGGGACATCATCCAGCACATCCTCGCATCAGAGATTCCCTACGTTACCTATGTGACCCCCGCTGGTGCCCGTGCAGCCAGTGCGGGTACCTATATTTTGTATGCGAGCCATGTGGCGGCTATGACGCCATCGACAACCCTGGGTGCGGCAACACCTGTGCAGATGGGCGGTATGCCGGGACAGCAGGAACCGCCAGGGCAGCCGCCGAAAGAAGCGACTGATCAATCTTCCAAGGAGAGTGAGAACGATGCCTCTGATGGGGCGCAAGGCGGCGAAGAGGATAAGAGCGCGGGCCGCTCCGGAAGCGCGATGGAGCGCAAAGTGATTAATGACTCGGTGGCCTACATTCGTGGATTGGCGCAACGCCATGGCCGCAATGCAGACTGGGCGGAAAAGGCGGTGCGCGATGCCGCGACACTGACCGCACAGGAAGCGCTGAAAGAGAACGTGATAGATGTGGTTGCCGACAATCAACAGGATTTATTGCAGCAACTGCCAGACCGGGAAATTGTATTGCTGGGCGAAAAGCAAAAGATCGCCGCAGATGTGGCAGAGCTACCTGTAGTGGCGTACGCGCCCGATTGGCGCAACGAGTTGCTATCCCTGATCACTAACCCCCAGATCGCATATATCCTGCTGTTGATCGGCATCTATGGATTGATTTTCGAGGGCTACAGCCCCGGTGCCATAGTGCCGGGGGTGGTTGGCGTGATTTGCCTGTTACTGGCGTTTTACGCGTTACAGGTACTACCGATTAGTTACGCTGGGTTGGCGCTGATCATTGTCGGTGCACTGCTGATAGCGGCGGAATTTTTTGTGCCGAGTTTCGGCGCGCTCGGCATTGGTGGAGTGATTGCGTTAGTGATTGGTTCGGTGATGTTGATCGACAGTGACGTGCCGGGCATGCGCGTATCCAAGACTTTGATCGGCTCTATTGCTGCGGTCAGTGGTCTGGCATTACTGGGATTCATGTATGCGGTTGGCCACAGCCTGCGTAAGCCGAAGGTGCCGGCCAATCAGGCGATGGTTGGACGCGCGGCAATCGTTGATGAAGTACAGCCAGAGCTGCTGGTAAAAGTTGGTGGTGAAATCTGGCGTGCGCAGTGCGACCAACCGCTGACTAAAGGGCAGTCTGTACGGGTGACGTCCGAGCAGGGTTTGATGTTGCAGGTGCAGCCGGATTAAGCGGTTTGAATAGAGCCTTCCGGAATAGGAAGTCGAAATAAATAGTCAGGGAGAGATACTTATGATCAGTTACTTTGCCAGTCTGCTGATTCTGGCAGTCGTTCTGATAATCATGTACGCCATTCGTATTCTGCGAGAATACGAACGTGCGGTGGTGTTTTTTCTGGGACGTTTTCAGGCTGTGAAGGGGCCGGGTCTGATCATCATCATTCCGGTACTGCAGACCATGGAGCGTGTGGATTTGCGTACGGTGGTAATGGATGTGCCGACACAGGATGTGATTAGCCGGGATAACGTGTCGGTAAAAGTGAATGCGGTTGTGTATTACCGGGTAATTGATCCACAGTCTGCAATTATTAATGTGGAAAACTATCACGAGGCGGTAAGCCAACTCTCCCAAACTACATTGCGGTCGGTGCTGGGTAAGCACGAGCTGGACGAGATGTTGTCTGAGCGGGATAAACTCAATGTGGATATTCAGAAGATTCTCGATGAGCAGACGGATGCCTGGGGTGTGAAAGTCACCAATGTGGAAATTAAGCATATCGACCTGGATGAGAGCATGATCCGCGCGATTGCCCAACAGGCCGAAGCGGAGCGTTCACGTCGTGCCAAGGTAATTCACGCAGAGGGTGAGGCGCAGGCGGCGTTGAAACTGACCGAGGCTGCCGATCAGCTATCCAAGAATTCGAATGCGATTACGTTGCGGTATATGCAGACGTTGATTGATATTGCCGGAGAACAGAATTCGACGATTGTGTTCCCGCTGCCTATGGACTTGATTAAGCCCCTTTTGGATCAGCGTTCTGTGAAAACTAGCTAACCCAGTGGAGCCAACTAAATTAATTCGGTGGCGGCGAAGTACTGGGTAAACCTTTCGAAACCGCTGTGAATACGTCCATGTACGCTGCGTCGGCGACGTCCTTGTCGCCGACGCTTTCGAAAAGGTTTACCCAGCACCCCGCCTTCAGTCTAAAGCTGAGCAGCTTTTTAAAAGTAAGAGGTTGTCAGTGTTATGAATAAAGCTTTGTAGTTGATGAGAAGTTAAAGTGCCGGGGAAGGGTTTTGGGGAGCGTCGCAAACAGGATGTTTGCGCCGCAGCGCCCAGGGATGGGTTTACAGCGGTCCCGAAAACCCTTCCCCGGTGCTTTAACGCCCGTGACTCTCCTAAGTGGAGCCCCGGGGGTAATATCACTTAAGCAGCTTTTTAAGCAGCAAAGCAGTAGATCCATCCCAATCCTCAGGGACCTCTCCATCAATGGCCGCATGCACGCCATTGCCAAGCACCTTGCCCAGTTCCACACCCCACTGATCAAACGGGTTGATATCCAGCAGGCAGCCAAAGGTAAATACCTTGTGCTCGTAGAGTGCCAGCAGGCTACCAAGATGGAACGGGTCCAGCTTTTCCACAATCAGCGTATTGCTCGGGCGGTTGCCGGGAACCACTTTGTGCGGTGCCAGCTGGTGGACTTCTTTATGCGTGTGGCCGGAAGCTTCCAGCTCGCGGCGGGCTTCAGCTAGTGATTTACCACGGAGTAGAGCCTGGCTCTGGCTCAAACAGCAGGACAGCAGCCATTGATGCTGTTCCTTGAGTTCGGATGTGGGTTCTTTGATGGCAACGAAATCCGCCGGGATCATGTCGGTGCCCTGATGCAACAGCTGGTGGAAAGAGTGCTGACCATTGCTGCCCTCAGCGCCCCAAATCACTGCACCACTCGGGTAAGGCAGAGGCTGGCCGTCGCGGGTGACACTCTTGCCCAAGCTCTCCATATCCAATTGCTGCAGCCACGCCGGGAACTTGGCAAGGCGCTGCGCGTAGGGGAGAACTGCAAGGCTGCCCGCGCCCCAGCACTGGCGGTACCAGAAATGAATCAGCGCCATCAGCACCGGCAGATTCTGGGAGAATTCAGCTTCGGCGAAGTGCGTGTCCATCGCGTTCGCGCCTTTCAGCAGGTCGCTGTATGCATCAAATCCGCAGGCCAGCGCAATCGGCAACCCAATTGCAGACCACAGGGAGTAGCGGCCACCCACCCAGTCCCACATCGGGAAAATATTCTGGGCAGCGATACCGAAGTCCTGGGCAGCAACGATATTGCTGCTCACTGCAACAAAGTGCTTCTCGAGATCGGATTCACTACATCCAGCATCGAGTACCCACTGGCGCGCGGAGAGGGCGTTTTGGCGGGTTTCCAGGGTTGAGAAGGACTTGGAGGCAACGATAAACAACGTTTCGTCAGCGGGCAGGGAGGCGAGGGTATCGCTGAGGTCGGCTCCGTCGATGTTCGCCACAAAGTGGGTAGTCAGGTCCTGCTTGTGCCAGGGGCGCAGCGCCTCCCATACCATGCGCGGTCCGAGATCCGAGCCGCCAATGCCGATGTTGACCACGTGACGAATGCGCTTGCCACTAAAGCCGGTCCAGGCACCACTGTGTACCTGCTCAACAAATTGAGACATTTGCACACGGCAATCCGCTACCGCCTGTTCATGCTCAGTTTTGGGCTCTCCCTGAAAGCGCAAGGCGGTATGCAAGGCCGGGCGGTGCTCGGTGTTGTTGATGTTGGCACCGGCAAACAGCGCTTCGATACTGCTCTTTAGATTTGCGGTATCGGTGTAATCCAGCAGGTTTTGCAGCGTATCGGCGTTGAGCAAGTTCTTGCTGTAATCGAGGTACAAGCCTGCAGCTTCGGCACTAAAGGACTGCGCGCGGTCTGAGTTTGAGGCAAACAGGTCGCGCAGGGACCAGCGCTGTTGATCTTTGTGTTGCTGTAGGACGGCAATTGCGGCAGACAGGGGGAGAGCATCCATGGTCAAAACTTCTTCGCTGAAAGTAGATAAGGGTCGGCTGGAAAGCTGCTGATATTAGCGACAAACGGCCAGTGCGGCCAGTTTAACGATTCAGGCAAAGAGATGCGCAAATAGGGTGCAATTGGCGCGCAATTTCTTTCTATGTTGGGTGGGGTGCGAGGGAGAGCGGTGCGAGTCGCGGGTGGACAGGCACTTGTGAATTAATCGATGCAGGCTTGCGTCTGGCCCGAATCTTCATTTCGTGTATTGCAAACGGAAAATTTCCGCGCACAAATTTGTGGGCCCAGAAATGCAAAATGCCGCTTCGAGAAGCGGCATTTGCACGATCCTGTTATGAGAGTGGTTACTTAACCACTTTCATGCAGCGAACGTTATCGGATGCCATCCAGCAATCCGCGTCCGCAGGACAGGCCATGGAAGTCGGAATTTGTTCTGAGCCCGGTGGGCAGGCGGCCGGCATCGGAGCCGGTGCACAGCAACCTGCGAGGACCAGTGCACAAATAATTCCGGTTAAGTACTTGGCTGGAGTGAAATTCATCCCCTAACTCCTTTCCGTTGATGTTAGTCAATAGCATAGACAATAAAACGTCACCTGTTTGGTGTGCTTTGTAAAAATCTTTTCTACAAACATACCGCCCAATGGAGTGTAATAGGCGCGCGGTTAAAATAGCCGCCACACATTAATTCAGGATAAAAACACCGCCAGTTTGTCGTCCCTGAGGGCCTGAATTTAAAGGGTTAAACGCCATTTTGCGTTCAACCTTTACTCCGCGACACCGCAAAGTGTGGAATATTTTTTTTCATTAAGGTGAAAATTTAATTTTTTTCTTTTTTGCCAGAAAAATACTGTAGAAGTCGACGCCAGAAATTCAGAAATCCTATTTTTTTTGAGCGCATATTTTTTCAATGCAGGGTGTTCGGTACGCTGCTTTTCGCGCTATGGCCAAGGCGGCGGGGAGAGGAGGAAAGCAAAAGGGTGGGTAATTCGGGCCAAAGAGATGGCCCGAGATTGATTCAGGCGCCTGACTGCAGGAAGCGACCAAACGCAACGGCGACAGATTCCTGTCGTTCTGGGTCTCGCAAAACCCCGAGCAGGACATTGCGCAACTCTGGCAGAAACAGGAGATCGGTCAGTAGCAAGTTGAAGGTGTCTTGAGTCTGGCTATCGCTAAGTCGCTCCAGCCAGGTTTTGGCGATCTCTGGTTCTAGCAGATCTTCGTTGCAGCGGCTGCCGATGGCCGCGAGCACTTCCGACTGGTTGGCGGCTCCTGCAGGATTCTCCGTGAGCAACCAATTGAGAAACTGCTGCCGCATGCCCGTTGCGGGGCTGAGCGAAATGCCTCGTATCACCGCGGTGACAAGGTTAAAGTCCACCGCATCCGAGGCCAGGTTTTGTGTGGCGCGAGTGATTAGCGGCTCCACCAGCTGGTGGTCAATGGCTTCACTTTCCAGGCACTGGCAAAGCGAGATTAGCGCCGGAGTGGCAAATCGCGACAGGTTTGCGATTAGATTCTCGCGCTCTTTTTCCCAGTCCACAGCCAGGTCCGCAAGCCCCTGAAGCGCCAGCTGCTCCCAGGGGAATGCAGCCGGGTCCTTGGCATAGGCCTTGGCGGCGGGGAAGTGATCGCTCGCTGAGCGTCGCAAGACTTTGGCGGCCTTGGCATGGAACACGGCGCGTTTGTCCGCAGCGGGTGTGAACATCAGGCCGCTATCTTCCAGTGCCTGTTGCAGGGCTTTTGCCGGATCGTGGCCATTTCCGGGTTTGTAATGAGCGGGGTCGAGAGCCTTCTGTACACTGCCGAGAAACCGATCGCGAATGGGAAGGATCAGCTTACCCTGCTCATCGAGAGGAAGACGCAGAAACCAAACAGCGGGCTCTGCTGCGTCGTTTTCTTCGGCTGCTTTAGATGGCGACAACAGCAGTCCACACCAGGCCTGGCGAAGGTAAGGGTAGGGGCAGGGTGCTACCCCTTCTTCAAATATACGCGCGGCTTTGGCCGAAACTGGGCGCACCCGGCGCCCGAGGTCGAACCAGCGAAGGTCAAAGTCAGCTGAAGCAATCAGGTCGCTCAGGGTATTGGCCATGTATGAACTCAAGCCTTTTCAGCGTCTTGCAGTGGTTGTTGGGTGCCCAGTGGCATCTGTTTAAAGTGCAACCAGCCATAGGCTATGGCCAGCAGCGGGCACAGGATATTGAACAGCGCGAAAGGCGCGTAGCTGAAGGTCGCAATACCCAGCGTGGCTGCCATATACGCGCCGCAGGTGTTCCAGGGAATCAGTACCGAAGTGATGGTGCCTGAGTCTTCCAGGGTCCGAGACAGGTTCAATCCGTGCAGGCCTTTGCCTTCAAAGGCTTCTCGGAACATACGGCCTGGGATGATGATGGCCATGTACTGGTCGCCGGCTGCCGCATTCATACCGAAACAGGTGAACACGGTAGAGGTGATCAGGCCACCAACGGTTTTAACTCCGGAAAGCGCCCAGCGCACGATACGTTCCAGGAAGCCCGCGCGCTCCATTACGCCGCCAAAGGCCATTGCCGAGATAATCAGCCAGATGGTGTTGAGCATGCTGCTCATGCCGCCCTTAGATAGGAGTGATGCCACGGCTTCGTTGCTGGAGGTCGACTTGTAACCGTCGAACAGGCTGTGCCACGCACCTTTGAGAAGGCTCAGTGGGCCTTCGCCGCCGGCCAGCTGACGGGTGGCGTTGGGTTCGAAAAACATTGCAATCACACAACCCACCAGTGCGCCGATAATCAGGGTCGGGTAGGCCGGGACTCTTCGCCACGCCATAAACAGTAGAAGTGCCAGTGGCAGCAGGCTGACGATGGATATACTGAATTCTTCCTGCAGGGCACCCAGCAGTTGCTGGATATCTTCCGCGGAAGCTTGGCCGGTGTCAGCCATCAAGCCGATTGCAGCGAAGACAATGAGGGCAATGGTGAATGCGGGGATCGTCGTCCACAGCATGTGGCGAATATGCAGGAACAGGTCATTCGAGGTTACCGCTGCGGCAACGTTAGTGGTGTCCGACAGCGGGGACATCTTGTCACCGAAGTAGGCGCCGGAGATTACCGCACCGGCAGTAATTGCCGGGTCAAGGCCGAGTGCGCCGGCGATTCCCATCAGTGCCACACCCAAGGTGCCGGCAGTGGTCCAGCTGGAACCGATGCTAAGGCCAACAACCGCACAAATCACACAGCTCGCCGCGTAGAACCACTGTGGGGACAGCATCTGAACCCCGTAATAGATCATGGAGGGCACGGTGCCAGCGAGAATCCAGCTGCCGATCAGCGCGCCGACCGCGAGCAGGATCAGGATAGCGCCAAATACCAGGCTCATGCCGTGCAGCATGCCGCCTTCCATTTCTTTCCAGGTGAATCCGTTTTTCATCCCCACCAGGGCGGCAACGCCGGCGCACAGCAGCAGGGCAATCTGGTTCGGGCCGTAAGAAGAGTCGGCGCCGTAGAAAAATACCGAAAGCGAAAGCAGGCAGATGAGGATCAGGAGGGGGATCAGGGCATCCAGCAGGCTGGGATTGCGGGAGTCTTGCGGCGACTCGCTGGAAATGGTGTGACTCAAAGTGAACTCCTAGTGGCTGACGGCAACTTGGCTTGCCCGCTTGTGGCCGGCAGCCTGGTCAGTTTCTTGTTATAAAGCGGCCTATTCTCGTGGCCGGGTCCGGATATGTCTAGAGCGGGGTAAGGGGCGCCACCGGACGGCGCTGGAGATGGCTGTGGCGCCGCATAGGTGGGCGAATCGGCCAGCGTTACTCCCGGGTCGGGGTTGATGCTGGTAGTTCGCGGCTGCTTCCGGTATGTTCAGCGCCGGTTTCGCCCGGCAATTCATCTGGTTTTCGATCAGTCCGTGTACGCTGGGCCACAATAAGAATGAGCCAGAGCGCGGCGGGCGCGAACCCTCGGCGCGCTGAAGTTGGCAGGTAGCACTAGTCCATGAATGCGAGAAATATTGATCCCAGTCAGTTCGACGACATCCGCCCTTACCGGGACGACGAGGTGCGCACGGTCCTGCGCCGCCTGGTAGAAGACCCGGAAATGTCGCGGGTGGTCGCGCACTTCCTGCTTCCCGGCGCTGCTAGCAAGCTGGAGCGCCCTCTCGCGTGGATGGTGCGTCAGCTGGTGCGCTTCGAGTTCCGCAATGCCAAGAATGTTCGTGGCGTGCAGGAAGTCATTGCCAAGTACCTGGACAAAGCGGTCAACCGCACCAGCTGTGGCCTTTCGATCTCCGGGCTCGATACCCTGCCGCGCAATCGCGCCTGCCTGTTCGTGGGCAACCACCGGGATATCGCCATGGACCCGGCGCTGGCGATTCTCTCCATGTACAAGGAAGGGCACGAGACTTCCCGTATCGCGATTGGTGACAACCTGCTTTCCAAGCAGTTTGCCACCGATATCATGAAGCTCAATAAATGCTTCGTAGTGAAGCGCAGTTCGGGTAGCCGTCGCGAGAAGCTGATGGCGGCCACCAAACTGTCCAATTACATCCATCACTCGATCGTCAACGATAACGAGCACGTGTGGATCGCCCAGCGCGCGGGCCGGGCCAAAGACGGCTTGGATCGCACTAATCCTGCGCTGGCGGCCATGTTCGCCATGGCGAAGCCCAAGGATCAGCCCTTCGCGGATTTCTGGCGCGAGCTGCACATCGTACCGCTGGCAATTTCCTACGAGTGGGACCCCTGCGACCGCCACAAGGCGCGCGAGCTGTACATCAAGGAACACAAAGACGAGTACCAGAAGCAGGCCCATGAGGACCTGGGTAGTATTGCCAAGGGCGTAGTGGGCCAGAAAGGCCACATTCATGCGGCATTCGGTACCCCGATTGAGGGTGATTTCAACGATGTCGGCGCCCTCGCGGACGAGATTGATCGCCAGATCATCGGTAACTATGTCCTGCACCCCACCAATATGATCGCCTACGAAAAGATCTATGGTGAGGCGCCCGCGCTGCCCGTAGGCTACCCACCCAAGCCCTGGAACCCCGAAGAGCACCAGGAGATCCGGGAGAAGTTCGAACAGCGTATGGCGCGGATCGATGAGCGCTGGCGCGACAAGGCCATTCTTGGCTACGCCAATCCCGTGGTATCGCGCCTCGCATACGAGCAGTAATCGCACGCCACTAATCTCACGCCACAATGGCGCAAGCCTGAACAAGCGTGGATAATGGCCGGCTGATATAACCCCTGTTTAAATACAGCCCCAGTGCAAATTCAGCCGGTCCCCAGTGCTCAGCGATAAAGACAAAGAATCCATCCAGAACGCCTATCGTCAGTTCCTCAACGGCCGCGAGCTCAAAGCCCGCTATGGCCAGAAGCTGATGATTGCGGCCATCGCCCGCGCCCTGGGCGGTATCCAACGCAACGGCGCCGGCGAGCGCGACCACGGCAAGACCGACGGTGACCACATCTGTGTGGTAGAAGCCGGTACGGGTACCGGTAAAACCGTTTCCTACCTCCTGGCGGCCATCCCCATGGCGATCGCCCACGACAAAACTCTGGTTGTCTCCACCGCGACCGTGGCCCTGCAGGAGCAGATTATCCTCAAGGACCTGCCGGAGCTGGTACGCCACTCAGGCCTCAAGTTTGATGTCGCCCTCGCCAAGGGCCGCGGCCGCTACCTGTGCCTCTCCAAGCTCGATCAGCTCCTGACCGAGCTCACCTCCAGCGGTGTGGGAGGCTCCCTCGCCCTGTATGAAGACGAGAAGCCGCAAGTGGGTGAGACCGGGGTCAAGCTGTACCGGGAAATGGCCGACGAGCTGGCCAGCGGGCGCTGGGACGGCGATCGCGATAACTGGAAAGACACCCTCGAAGGCGAAGACTGGAGCCGGGTTACCACCGATCACCGGCAGTGCAGCGGTCGCCGCTGCCCCCACGTCAGCAGTTGCAGCTTCTTCCGCGCCCGCGAAAGCCTGGGCAAAAGCCGCGTGATTGTGGCGAACCACGATTTGCTGTTGGCAGACCTGGCGCTCGGCGGCGGGGCCATTCTGCCACCGCCAGAAGAAACCATTTATGTACTGGACGAGGCCCATCACCTGCCTGATAAGGCCTTGAACCACTTTGCCCACCACAGCCGCGTGGGTGCGACCACCGGCTGGTTGGATCAGGCAAATAAAAACCTCAGCCAGATGCTGGGTGAAATTGGCGATGGTGCCGAGCTGGATCGCGCCGGCGAGGAATTGCCCGCGCTGTTTACCTCCGCCAAACAAAAGCTCGAGATGGCCTGGCCACTGATCGAAGATCTGTGTGAGTTCGAGGAGGAGCGCGGTCGCGGCGGCAATCAGCAGTCGCGCAGTGCCCGCTACCGTTTCGAGGGCGGTGTTGTACCAGAATCCATGATGCAGCTTGCCGATCAGTTGCGTGAGGACTTCGATGAGATGGAAGCCCTGCTGGGCAAAATGGTGCAGTCTGCCCAGCGCATGATGGAGGATGCCCACAGTCCGGTGCCGATCGTGGACCTGGAGCGCTGGTATCCAATTTTGGGTGGCTGGCATGGCCGCGCTGAGGCCAACCTCGAACTTTGGGCTAACTATTCCAGAGAAGATCAGGGCTCGGTGCCGCAGGCCCGCTGGGTAACACTGGTGGACTGGGGCGGCTCGCTTGATTTTGAGGTGTGCAGCTCGCCAATCCTTGCGGGCAAGACTTTGGAATACAGTCTGTGGCGGCGCTGTTACGGTGCCGTACTTACCTCGGCGACCTTGACCGCGCTGGGGCGCTTTGATCGTCTCAAAATGCGCGCCGGTACCCCGGATAACGCCAGTTATGAAGTTGTGCCAAGCCCGTTTGATTTCTCCCGCGCGGAATTGAGTGTGCCCAAAGACGCTGTGGAAGCGAATAATGCAGACTTGCACACCAACGCGGTGATCGAAGCGCTGCCGGACTTGCTGGATACCCACGGGGAAGAGGGCGGCTCCTTGGTGCTATTCGCTTCGCGTAGGCAGATGGAAACCGTTTATGAGTCGCTGCCTGGTACTTGGCGCAACCGGATTCTGATGCAGGGGCAACAGTCCCGTCAGCAGCTGTTGGATAGCCACAAGAAGAGCGTCGATAAGGGCGGGCGCAGCGTATTGTTTGGTCTCGCCAGTTTTGCTGAGGGCCTCGATTTGCCGGGTAATTATTGCCGGCATGTGATTATCGCCAAGCTGCCGTTTGCTGTGCCCGATGACCCCATCGAAGCGGCGCTTGCCGAATGGATTGAGGCCAAGGGCGGCAACCCCTTTATGCAAATCACCGTGCCGGACGCAGCGCTCAAGCTGGTTCAGGCTTGCGGCCGCCTGTTGCGCACCGAGCAGGATGAAGGAACTATCTCTCTTTTGGACCGTCGTATCGTGACGAAGCGCTACGGCCGTGCCATGCTGGATTCACTACCGCCGTTCCGGCGCGCAATTAACTGACGGTTACCCAATATGAAGTCCATTTTCCCGGATATTGCTACGCTGTTGTTGGAACTGGAAGCCGAACTGCGGCTCCTCGAGCTGTGGGATGAAACCCCACCCAGCCCCGAGGCACTGGCGAGTACCCAGCCCTTCTGTGTGGATACCCTGACCTTCCCTCAGTGGCTGCAGTTTGTATTTCTGCCGCGCATGAGTCACCTGGTGGAGCTGGAACAGCCACTACCGGAAAAATGCGGTATCGCGCCTATGGCAGAAGAGTATTTCCGTGGCGGCAGCCTGCAGGGACCTGCACTGGTGGCAAAACTGGCGGAGATTGACGAGCGATTGGCGCAGGGTTGACGTTGTTTGTCGTTTGATTCATTGTGACCAATAGGTACCATTCTGGTCCGGCTGTCACGAATATCGATATTTCTGCCATTGCATCAGTGCATCTCACCGCGAATTCCACTTCCCAGAAGTGTGGATATGGGTGCTGTGCAGATGTTAAGTGGATAAGGTAGTATCCGGACTTTGCAAAATTCGGGTAGCAAGGAGCCCTCCCGATCACATACCGCCAGGATTACTTAATAACAGTACACAGGGCCGTCATGCGCGCCCTAAGGTAGTAATAAAACAGATGCGGTTTTTGCCTTTATTTTCCCTATTGCTGATGAGCCAGCTGCTCGTTGGCTGCGAATCGCTGTTTTCCCGCGCGCCAGCTGCTGCGCCGGAACCGGTAAATGTATTCGAAGATACCCCGTCAGCCGCCGATGCGGCAGCGCTACCTGGCCAGTGTCCGCCGGTTCAGGCCGTGGTGTGTGCCGAGCCCGAAGTCAAAGTGGTGGAGCGGGTTATTGAGCGTAAGTTCGAGACCATCGTTGAAGTGCCGGTGGCCAAGGACAAACTGGTGCTCGGTTCACAAGAGTATGCAATGGTCGAGCCCGGTGATCTGCGTTTAAAGGCGCAAATCGATACGGGTGTCGCCACCAGTTCTCTCCATGTGGAGCAGCTCACGCGTTTTGAACGGGACGGCAGCGACTGGGTGCGATTTAACGTTTCCAATGGCGATGACACCGAGGCGGTAAAAATTGAGCTGCCCATCGAGCGGCACGTGCGTGTAGCACGTCCGGGCTTTGATCGTCAGCGTCGACCCATTGTGAATATGAGCCTTACCATCGGTGATGTCACCCATATGGTCGAGGTAAACCTGGTGCAGCGTGGAGATTTTGACTTCCCGCTGCAGGTAGGGCGCAATTTTCTCAAGGATTCCGCTGTAGTTGATGTGAGCCGCAGGTTTGTTCAGGGCAACGGTCAGCTACCCATAGTCAGCAAATAGCCCAAGGGAATCACACTAATCCCGATAAATGTGTCGCGTTTAATGGCAGAATTAATGGCATTCGGCAGAATACGCCGCTAAATTCTGCAAATTATCTTGATACGGGGAATGGCGAATGTCGCCACGGGCTCAAGTCTACATTCTGGCTGCGCTGCTCACGCTGATGGGCGCCGGCCTCACCATATACAAAAACGTCGAACTGGGCTTTCCACTGTTGCCTGGTGAATATCGCACTGTCTGGACCATTGAGGCCAAGGTAGGGTTTACCGCAGACGGTGGCCCGGCCAAGGCTGCGCTCACCCTGCCACGGGAACAGCGCAATATGGAAGTGCTGGGGGAAACCTTCAGCTCCTCCGGCTACGGTTTCAATATCATTCAAGAAGACGACGAGTATCGCGCGGTCTGGGCCAAGCGCGAGGCCAGCGGCCCGCAGTCGCTCTTCTATCAGCTCGATGTACACCAGACGCCCGGTGCGGCGCTGGAGCAGCCCCTGGATATGAGTACCAAAGTGGTGAAACCGCTGCTGGCTGCTCGCGAACAGGAGGCGGTGCGCCAGGCGATCTACTCGCTGGTAGACACGGCCCGCCAACGCTCGTCCGATACGCAAACTTTTACCACCGAACTGCTGACCGCCCTGGCTGACCGCCGCAACCAGGACGCCAACATGATTTTTGGTTACTACAAAGATCGCTCTTTCGTCGATGTGGCGCTGTTGGTGCTGGCGGCTGCCGACGTGCCTGCACATCGTATTCGCGGCCTCTATCTGGAGGACGACCGCCGGCGGATGTCGCCGGAAGATTTGCTGGAGATCTACGACGGCATACGCTGGGTGGTGTTTGAGCCGCAGAGTGGCTCCCCAGGGGTGCCGAAAAACTTCTTTATCTGGCAGCGCGGCGGCAAAAGTCTGTTAGACGTGGAAGGTGGCTACAACTCTCGTGTGACCTTCTCTGTTATCTCCAACGACGTGCCGGCGCGGGACGTCGCCATGTTGAGTACCAGCCAGGAAAAAGAAGCCCTGGTGGATTTCTCCATATACAGCCTGCCTATTGAGCAGCAGAGCATTTTCAAACTGATTCTGCTGGTCCCTGTCGGCGCACTGGTAGTGGTATTGCTGCGCGTATTTGTCGGCCTGCGTACCTCCGGTACCTTTATGCCGGTACTGCTGGCGATTGCGTTTATTGAAACCCAGCTGCTTACCGGCCTGTCGATTTTTGTCCTGATCCTGATCCTCGGTCTGTGGATTCGTTTCTATTTAAGTAGGTTGAATTTGCTCCTTGTGGCGAGGATCGCCGCCGTCGTAGTGACGGTGGTGATCCTGATGGGCGCGATCAGTGTGATCAGTTACAAACTGGGCATTGAGCAGGCGCTGACGGTCACCTTCTTCCCGATGATTATTCTGGCCTGGACCATCGAGCGGATGTCGATAGTGTGGGAGGAAGATGGCCCTTACGAGGTACTGATTCAGGCGGGTGGTAGCCTGCTGGTGGCGGTGATTGCCTGGTGGGTGATGACCAACCGCTATATCGAGCACTGGACGTTTAACTTCCCTGAGCTGCTGCTGGTACTGCTGGGCGTGATTATGATCGTCGGTAACTACACCGGTTTCAGGCTGGCTGAACTGGCGCGCTTCCGCCAGCTGGTGCGCTGATGCACCTGTCCTATCTGTTCCGCGGTGGACTGGTCTCACCCTTCGCGCTGAATCGGCGCGGTGTGCTTGGTATGAATGCGCGCAATGTAAATTACATTGCGCGCTACAACGACCGCGACAAATACCCCATCGTTGATGACAAACTCAATACCAAGCGCCAGGCAAAGCGTTACCGTATTCCCGTACCGGAATTGATCGCTGCGTTTGAGACACAGCCAAGCCGCAGAAGGGTAATGGGTGTGATCGAGCCGCTGGACAAATTTGTGATCAAGCCCGCGCGGGGCTCGGGCGGCAAGGGAATTTTGGTGATTGTCGGGCGCGACGGCGACGACTATTTAAAGCCCTCGGGAGCCAAAGTCACCGCGCTGGATATTCAGCGCCACGTGAGCAATATCCACAGTGGCCTGTATAGCTTGGGCGGTAAGCCGGACCGGGTAATGATCGAGGCGCTGGTGGATTTTGATCCGGTGTTCGACAAGTATTCCTATGAGGGTGTGCCGGACATCCGCGTGATTGTGTTTCGTGGCTATCCGGTAATGGCCATGCTGCGCTGCTCCACACACGTTTCCGATGGCAAGGCGAATCTGCACCAAGGTGCCGTGGGTGTGGGGGTGGATCTGGCGACGGGCAAATCCTGCCATGCGGTGCAGCACGGTGTTCGAATCGACCAGCACCCGGATACCGAAATGCGTTTTTCAGCCCTCGAAGTGCCGGACTGGAAGGAGCTGGTGCGCCTCGCAGCCAGTTGTTATGAGATGACCGGGCTCGGTTATCTCGGCTGCGACATTGTACTGGACCGCCGGCGTGGGCCGCTCTTGCTGGAAGCCAATGCGCGCCCCGGCCTCGCGATCCAGATTGCCAATGGTGTTGGCTTGCGCACGCGCCTGGAACATATCGAGAAGATGGATCTGGAGCAGTTGGAAAAGGGTGTAGATGAGCGATTGGCCTACTCGATGGATTATTTCGCGGCAGAGCCGATGGCATAATCGCATAAACGGTTGAACAACCAAATCGATTCAACCAGTGAATAAAGCGAATGCATAAAAAAGGCGAGCTAGCAGCTCGCCTTTTCTGTTCTCAAGAACCAGAAAGGTTACAGGTTCTTCAGAGACTCCAGCTGTTCCGCAAAGCGCGCGCGCGCACTTTCCAGATCGGCCAGTCTTTCCTTTTCCTTGTTCACTACCGCTTCCGGTGCCTTGTTCACAAAGTTTGGATTTTTCAGCTTACCGGCAACACTGGCGAGGTCCTTGTCCAGCTTGTCGAGCTCCTTCTGAACCCGCGCGCTTTCCGCTTCCACATCGATCAGTCCTGCCATAGGTACCAGCAGTTCCAGCTCGCCCACCAGTGCAGTGGAGGAGGCTGGGGCTTCCGCACCGGCTTCCAGAGATTCGATGGACTCGAGGCTTGCCAGTTTGGTCAACAGGCTACGGGTCTGCTTCAGCAGTTCTTCGTCGCGTTCGGAGCCATTGCGCAAGATCAGCGGGATTTTCTTCGCCGGGGAAATGTTCATTTCACCGCGAATATTACGCACGCCTTCGATCACGCCCTTAAGCCAGGCGATCGCCGTTTCGGCATTTTCGTCGATGCGGTGCTCATTGGCTTCCGGGTAGGGCTGCAACATGATGGTGTCGCCGGCTTTGCCAGCCAGTTCTTTTACGCGCTGCCAGATTTCCTCGGTGATGTACGGCATCAGCGGGTGCGCCATACGCAGAATGGTTTCCAGTACGCGGATCAGTGTGCGGCGGGTACCTTTTTTCACTGCGTCGCTGGCGTTGTCGTCCCACAGCACCGGCTTGGAAAGTTCCAGGTACCAGCTGCAGTACTCACTCCATACGAAGTCGTACAGTGCCTGGGAGGCCAGGTCAAAGCGGTAGCTTTCGATGGCTTCCTTGACTGCAATTTCGGTGCGCTGCAGTTGAGAAATAATCCAGCGATCGGCGATGGACAGCTCGAAATCTTCGCTACCGTCCTGCCCGCAGTCGTGGCCGTCGCAGTTTTGCAGCACGTAGCGAGAGGCGTTCCAGATTTTGTTGCAGAAGTTGCGGAAACCCTCGATACGACCGACGTCGAACTTGATATCGCGGCCGGTGGAGGCCAGCGAGTAGTAGGTGTAGCGCAGGGCGTCGGTACCGTAGGCGGCGAGGCCGTCCGGGAATTCCTTGCGGGTCTGCTTTTCAATCTTCTCGCGCAGGCGCGGCACCTGCATGCCCGCGGTGCGTTTGGTCACCAGGCTTTCCAGGTCGATACCGTCGATCAGGTCGATCGGGTCCAGTACATTGCCCTTGGACTTGGACATCTTCTGGCCCTGGCCGTCGCGCACCAAGCCGTGCACGTATACGGTTTTAAACGGTACTTCCTTCTTGAAGTAGAGGGTTAGCATCATCATGCGCGCAACCCAGAAGAAGATGATGTCGAAGCCGGTTACCAGCACGCTGGTGGGGTGGAACATTTCCAGTTCCGGTGTTTCTTCCGGCCAGCCCAGGGTGCCGAAGGTCCACAGGCCAGAGGAGAACCAGGTGTCGAGAACGTCGTCGTCCTGGCGCAGCTCGATGTCGCCGAGGTTGTGCTTTCTGCGCACCTCTTCTTCACTGCGGCCAACGTACACATTGCCGTCGTTGTCGTACCATGCGGGGATGCGGTGGCCCCACCACAGCTGGCGGGAAATACACCAGTCCTGAATGTCGCGCATCCAGGAGAAGTACATGTTCTCGTAGTTTTTCGGCACGAATTCAACGCGGCCGTCTTCGACAACCTTGATTGCCTCATCCGCCAGCGGCTGGGTTTTTACGTACCACTGGTCGGTGAGCCAAGGCTCAATCACCACGCCGCTGCGGTCGCCGCGCGGAACCTTCAAGGTATGCGGCTCGATTTTTTCCAGCAGGCCCAGTGCATCCAGGTCATCTACTACTTGCGTGCGCGCAGCAAAACGCTCCATGCCGCGGTATTTTTCCGGCACGTTATCGTTGAGGATGGCGTCCTGGTCCAGGATATTGATCATTTCCAGATCGTGGCGCTGGCCCATCTCGTAGTCGTTGAAGTCGTGGGCCGGGGTGATCTTCACGCAGCCGGTACCGAACTCCAGGTCAACATAGTCGTCGCCGATGATCGGGATCTCACGGTCCGCCAGTGGCAGCTTGATGGTCTTGCCGATCAGGTGCTTGTAACGTTCGTCTTCCGGGTGCACGGCAACCGCGGTATCGCCCAGCATGGTTTCCGGACGGGTAGTGGCAACCACAAGGTGACCGGAACCGTCAGACAGCGGGTAGCGGAAATGCCACAGGCTGCCTTGCTCTTCTTCGTTCAGCACTTCGAGATCAGAGATCGCGGTGTGCAGTTTTGGATCCCAGTTCACCAGGCGCTTGCCGCGGTAGATAAGGTCGTCTTCGTACAGACGAATGAAGACTTCCTGCACCGCTTTGTAGAAGCCATCGTCCATGGTGAAGCGTTCGCGGGACCAGTCCGGGCTGGCGCCCAGGCGACGTAGCTGGCGGGTGATATTACCGCCGGACTCTTCCTTCCACTCCCACACTTTCTCAATGAACTTGTCGCGGCCCAGCTCGTGGCGATTCTTGCCATCGGCGGCCAGCAGGCGCTCCACCACCATCTGAGTGGCGATACCGGCATGGTCGGTACCCACCTGCCACAGGGTGTTGTCGCCCTTCATGCGGTGGTAGCGAATCAGCGCATCCATGATGGATTCCTGGAAGCCGTGGCCCATGTGCAGGCTACCGGTGACGTTCGGCGGCGGAATCATGATGCTGTAGGGGGTGGCTTCGGTATCACCGGAAGGCTTGAAGTAGCCGTTTTCTTCCCAGGTTTTGTACCACTGTTGTTCGATGGCGTTGGGCTGGTATGTCTTGTCCATGCGCGGGGGAATGCCTTGCGTTGTATGGGCTGGCTGCCGGGTCACAATTTCCCGGGCCATTAAAATTAGAGAATAGAGAAAAGGGGGCGGAATTATACCGCTGGGCCGAGGAGGGGCAAATGTTGTGCGTGCTTTGGAGCCGCTTACTCCTGCTCCGGGTAAATCTCGTCCACCAGGGCCGTGATATTGGCGCGTAGCTGCCGCTCCAGCTCCGGGAGCTGCTCGGCCATAAGTTGCTCGATCAACTTTTCCCGTGCGCTGGGTTCTTTGGGCTCATCGGTACTTTCTGAGGCCTGAGATTCGGTGGCGGCAGGCTGTTCAGCCTGTACCTGATCCGTCGTGGGTTGGGATTCTGGTGCGATGGCTTCTGTCTTGGGTTTGGCGGTGGCCAGATCCTCTGGCCGCGGTACCCGTCCGCCAGTCAGGCGCGCACGAATATGTGCTGGCAGAAATGGATTCTCAGCGCCACTTCGCTGGGGGGCGGGCTTAGTCTTAATAGTCTGTGCTTTGTCTTCGCCCGGTTTGGCGCTGTCGGCTTGAGCTTCCGACTTGGCCGTTGAGGCATCTGCCGAAGCCTGTGCTTTTTTTTCTGCAGGCTCAGGTGTCGGCTCGGATTTTTTGGGGGCCGGGTTCGCCGACGGCTCCGCCTTTTTTCGCGGAGAATCGAACAGCCCAGGTTGGAACTCTTCGCGGGACGCGGACATGCTGTCTGCTTGCGCTTCAGATTTCTTCGCGGGCTCAGGCTTCGGGCGTTTCTCTTTTGGCGTCTCTGGCTGGGCGCTGTCGGCTGCGACGGTTCGCGGAAGGTCCTGCAGGGGACGCAGCAGCTCACGGTCTGCATCGCTCAATACCGGGGCGTACTCGTCTTCCAGCTCTTCATCGATGGGGCTGAACAGGATCGGTAGGTCAGCTTCTTCCAGTGGCCGCGGCTGAGCCTTGGGGGCCGGGGATGACTCTGTTGGTTTGGCTGGTGCTGTCTGCTGCGGTTGCGCGGTGTTGCCACTGGCGGCGGGGCCGGCTACCTGGTCCAGCAGGGGAATATCCGCTTCCATGTCACTGCCCAGCAGCTCGTGCAGCGAACTTAGCTCGTTCAGCAGTTCGTGCGGCGGCTGGCCGTGGCGGTGCTTTCTGTTTTTCTTGCGGCCGGACATGGAATTAGGTTCGGGTTCTGATCAGTTGCCAATTTTATGGGATTGTAACGGATATCCGCGGTCGCGGAAGTGACTGTATCGAGTTCTTGAACGCGCCAGAGAGTCGGGATGCTGGCAGACGATTTCGGCCAGCCGGTCGAACTGGCTGAACCAGCCGGGGGTATCGGCGCACAGGTTGATCAGTAGGCCGTGATGCTGGCCGGGATCTTCGCCGCTGTTGACCTCAATGGCGGCCTGCTGGTCGAGGTTTTGGGGCGCGTGCGGCAGGAAGCTGTCCTCACGGAATGTCCACAGCAGCTCGTCCACTTGCTTGGCTTGCTCTCCGTTATCCACAGCGATCAATACCTTGAGTCCATTGCGAAACGCTTTTTCTGCGAGACGACAGGCAAAGTTCTGAATCTCATCGGGATTCTCAGAAGCCAATACGTAAAAGTCTATTCGGGTCATATTGGTAGGAATGCATTCCAAAGGTCTGATGCGAAGGTGACCATTTGTACCCTCGCATCAGCGCTTCGGTTTTGTAGCTGGTTTGTGATTACTTTTTGTTCAGAATGTATTGCAGCAGCAGCGGTACTGGACGGCCGGTTGCACCTTTCGCTGCGCCGGACTTCCATGCACTACCTGCGATATCCAGGTGTGCCCAGTTGTAGTCTTCGGCAAAGCGGGCCAGGAAGCAGGCTGCCGTTACAGAGCCAGCCTCGCGACCACCAATGTTTTGCATATCGGCAAAGTTGGAGTTCAGCATCGGCTGATACTCGTCCCACAGCGGCATACGCCAGGCGCGGTCACCACTGGTTTCGCCGGCGGCGATTAGGTCGTTAGCAAGCTTGTCCTGGTTGGCGTACAGACCGGTGGCATGGTGGCCAAGGGCGATTACACAGGCGCCGGTCAGAGTGGCCACGTCGATCACTACACTGGGCTTGAATTTGCCCGCCCAAGTCAACGCGTCACACAGTACCAGTCGGCCTTCTGCGTCCGTGTTGAGGATCTCGATGGTTTTACCGCTCATGGAAGTCACGATGTCGCCGGGCTTGCTGGCGCGACCACTGGGCATATTTTCGGCAGCAGCAACGACTCCTACCACGTTCACCGGCGCGTTCATTTCAACCAGCGCATTCATTACGCCGAACACACTGGCCGCACCGCACATGTCGAACTTCATTTCGTCCATGGCTGCGCCCGGCTTCAGGCTGATGCCGCCGGTATCGAACGTGATGCCTTTACCCACCAGCACGATCGGCTTCTGGCCGGCTTTGCCGCCCTTGTAGTTCATGGCGATCATCGCCGCCGGCTCGTCACTGCCCTTGGCGACACTCATGAATGAGCCCATGCCGAGGGATTCCATTTTCTTGTTGTCCAGAACAGTGGTGGACAGTTTTGCGTGTTTTTTCGCCAGCGTCTTGGCTTCGCCCACCAAGTAGCTCGGGGTACAGATGTTGCCGGGGAGGTTGCCCAGTTCGCGCGCGACATTGCTGCCGAGCGCCTGGCCGCCGCCGAGCTCCACGCCTTTTTGTACCGCTTTCAATTGTTTCTTGTCCGACGCATGAACGGCGAACTTCGCCAGCGGGTTCGGCTTGGCGTCGCTGTGGCAGCGAGTGAACTTGTAGCTGGCAAGGCCTGCCGCGAGTGCCACTTGCGCGGCCTGCCAAGTGGCGTCGGCGTCTTTTACGGAGACTTCCACCAGGTAAGAGGAAGCATCTTTGAGGGATTTAACAGCCATGGCGCTGTTGTTGGCCACTTTACGGAATTCTGCCTGGGAAATCGGGGTCTTAGAGGTGCGTACCAGCAGTGCACGCTCGGCGCCACCTTCCACGGTCGGTACCATCAGAGTAGCGCCCGCAGCGCTGCCCAGATCGCCGCGCTTCAGGATTTTGCTCAAAAGACCGCCATTTGCCTTGTCCAGCGCGCTGCCACTATCGGTGAGGCGGTTCTTGTTATCGACGGCGAGAATGGCGCAGGCGCTACGCTGCTTGAGGATATCGGTGACCTTGGCGGTAAACTGCATGTAATCGTTTCCTTTATGAATTTTTGCCTGCCGCGGCTTCGTTACAGACGAATACTTCGAGCTATTTATTACTGGCTCGGGGGCGTCTTGCTGTCAGTGGGCCAGAGATTGGCTGATGGGCCGAGACATTGCCGGGCTTTTTGGTGATAATGCGCCGCACAAGTTTAACCCGAGAAGGATCGATTTGCTCGGGAACCTCTGAACAGGTGTCCTATTCTGACACTCGCCGATACCGATAAACCGGAATCGCATTTCAAATCGCCCGAAATCAAACAGTGCAATCAGGGAAGCTGGTCGTTCAGTGATAATTTTCCGCTACCTCTGCCGCGAGTTACTCGGTGCAACCCTGGCCGTTAGTGCCGTGTTGCTGCTGATGGTCATGAGCGGCCGCTTTGTGAAGTACCTGGCGGAAGCGGCGGCGGGCGACCTGTCTGCCGGAATTCTGTTTTCCCTCATGGGCTTTCGTCTGCCGGGCTTTCTCGAGCTGGTTATTCCCCTCGGCTTCTTTGTGGGTATTTTGCTTGCCTACGGCCGCCTGTATATCGAAAGCGAAATGACAGTGCTGCATGCGTGTGGCTTCAGTGAGCGTCAGCTGCTGGGTTACACCCTGGTGCCCGCTGTCATGGTGGCAGCGTTTGTTGCCGCAATGAGTTTGTACCTAACTCCCACTGGTATTGAGCGCACCTCGCACCTGCTTACCGCGGATAAAACCCGCAACGAGTTTGATCACCTGGTGCCGAAGAAATTTATCGCCACTAGTGGTAATCGCGCGGTCTACTACGCCGAGGGGCTGAGCGACGATCGCTCCACCATGCACAATGTGTTTCTTGCCGAGCTAGGCAACTCCCGCGGCGATACTGAAACCGACCACCAGATTGTTACCGTAGCCCGCGAAGGCGTGCAGCAGATAGACCCGGAAACCGGCCTGCGTTATCTGGTTTTACGGGATGGCTACCGCTACGAAGGGGTCCCCGGTCAGAACGATTACCGACAGATGGCGTTTGCCAGCTACGAGGTGCTTCTTGAGGTACCGCGCCTTCGTTCAAAAGCCAGTGAAAAGCTGCAGTCCATGTCCACCGTGGCCTTGTGGAAAAGTGGGGATCCTCGCGAACGGGTGAACCTGCACTGGCGTTTCAGCCTGCCGGTACTGGTATTGATCGTCGCCATTCTGGCAGTGCCACTGAGTCGTACCAATCCACGTCAGGGTCGCTACGCCAAGATGATTCCCGCGGTACTGCTCTACATCGTGTATCTGGTTGCCCTGCAGAGTGTTCGCGGTGCCATTGAGGATGGCAAGATCGAGCAGGCCTGGGCAATTTGGTTGGTGCATCCACCATTCTTGATTCTCGGGCTGATATTGCTCGGCGGGCGTGACCGCAAGTCGCGTAAGCGCGGCGCAAGTAGTGGCGGCGCAAGCAGTGCTGGAGGTGCCGATGTCTCTGCTTGATCGTTATATTGCCCGTACCGTAACCATGGCAATCCTTGCGGTGCTGATGGTCATTCTCGGGCTGGATATTATTTCTGCCATAGTCGACGAGCTGGGTGACCTGGGTGGCGACTATCAGTTTACGAATCTGCTCCAGTACGTGCTGTGGACTCTGCCTGAACGCATCTACAGCCAGTTGGGCTTTTCTGCGCTGGTGGGCTGTATGGTGGGCCTTGGCACACTTGCGGGTACCAGCGAGCTTACGGTTATGCGTGCGTCGGGTGTATCTATCGGACGTATTGCCTGGGCGGTAATGAAGCCGGTGATCGTTTTGATTATTTTCGGCCTGGCGCTCGCCGAGCTGGTGATCCCTTACACCAATCAAACCGCCGAGAGTCGTCGGGCGATTGCTCAGGGTGAGCTGGAAAACTCCGGTCTGGAGCATGGGTTATGGCTGTTTGATGGCGGGGAGTTCGTGCACTTCAACGCGGCGCTGCCGGGTGGAACCCTGTTTGGTATTACCCGTTATAAGTTCGATGAGGATCGCCAGCTGCAGCAAGTGGTGTTCTCCGAACGCGGTCATTTCGAAAGCGGTCGTTGGGAGCTGCAGAACAGCCGCGAGACCCGTCTGACGGCAGATCGCGCCAGTAGCAGCCGGGAAGCGCGCTCCACCTGGAATTCGGACATGTCACCGGAACTGTTCTCTCTGGTGGTGCCGCTGCCCTCAGACCTTTCTCCCAGAAACCTCTGGTCTTACGGTCGTTTCCTCGATCGCAAAGGCGAGGAGTCCGCACGTTACTGGCTGGCATTCTGGAAGAAGGTACTGCAACCGTTGACCATCGCGGGTCTGGTGATGATGGCGATCTCGTTTATTTTTGGTCCGCTGCGCGAGGTGACCACCGGGTTGCGGGTGTTTACCGGGGTGATAGTGGGGATCGTGTTCCAGACGGTGCAGGATATGCTGGGGCCGTCTTCCGTGGTGTTTGGCTTCCCGCCGTTTATCGCGGTGATCGTGCCGATTCTGGCGAGCTTCCTGCTCGGCTGGCTCTTATTGAAGCGGGCGCGCTAAGCGCCCGTTTCTCACTATTTTTCGCTTGGTCTGCCGGATCTTACAGCGATTTTTTCTTCTTCTTTTTTGGCAGCTGCCGGACTTCCGAATCTGACGCCAGGTCATGCCAACTGGCCCGATCCGGCCGGAAATATCCCCAGAAATACCCGAGTCCCAGGCATGCCACCGACAGTGGGCCGACCAGTGCACGAATACAGCACTGGTACCAGCTCAACTGCACGCCGTTGTTGTTTGCCACCATCAGGCGCCAGGCGCGCATGCCGATGGTCTGCCCCGCGGCTCGCCATGACCAGAAAAAATAACCGGCGGTGACGAATAACAAACCGAGCTGATACAGCGGGCCGCCCACACACGGGGTGTAGTCGATGTGCTCGGGCTGGCATTGCAGGCCGCCAAATGTGGTGGCCACGAGTAGGGCGAAGAAGCCATACACCATCCAAAGACCGGCGACGATCAGTGCGTCGTAGATCAGGGAAATCAGGCGGGGTACTACGCCAGCGTACGGAAGGTGGTTGAACTCAATAGGTGACTTGACGGTGTCGGACACGGGAATCTCCGCCTGTGGAAAAAGTGGCGGAGATTCTAGCAGGTAAATGAGGGAGCGCGCGCCTTGCGGGTGACGGCAGCCGGATCAGAACTCGTATTCGAATGAGAACTTGAACTTGTCGTCGGATAGACGGAAGTCGTAATCCAGTACGTTACTGAACTTGCCCTCACTCTGGGTATAACGCAGCAGCGGGTGTTGCTTATTGCGCTTCTGCTGAGCCATATAGGTCTTGAAACCCATCTTCAGGATTTCATTGACCGCACGCCCGCCGGTTTTCTCGGCGTAGTCACTGGGGCGGGTATGCTGCTCCAGCCACTGGTGGTTCAGGCGACGGTGGACCATACCCATGGAGTTGTTGCGTAGATTCTCGGCGGATTCGTACAGAGCTTCGTTATCCATGCCAAAGGCACTGTCGATGAAAAATGCGTTGTCGGCCTGAAGATTCAGGGCGCTATCGGAGTCGGGAATAAATATATCGTCGGCAAGCAGGGTTGAAGAAATTGGGAGCAGTAAGAGACCGAGCACGGCTGGTAGCGGATTAACCAGGTGCCTTGACGAACGAAACCGAGTACAGCGAGATTCCATTTTGCTACCCCAGGGAATGTTTTCTTGGCTCAGGTGGTTGCTGAACAACCACTGAATTTATTATGGCTCACCCTGTTCAAGCTGTTGTATCTCACAAAAGTCGTGAAGATGCCAACGCCGTTTGCAAACGTTTCTGTGAAACGAGTCATTTTTCCGCAAGCCCCATGATTGCTGGATCTCTAGAGTTTTGCCCAGTTCTCAAGGCCTGCGGGGAGCTTTCCGCCAATGTTTTTTAGTATGAAAATGATTTAGTCGCGGAAATGCTTATAAAAACTTTGTCTAGTGATCGCAGCCTTGGATCGATAGCCGGGAGGGCAGTTCCATTACTTTTGACTGTTGGCGCCATTTCGGTCGTAAGCCTTTGAAATAAACGTGAACAGGTGATTGTGGTTGGTCATATATCCCCTGACTTATTGACAGCGCTGTCTTTTTCGCTATTGTGTTGCTCTGGGTGGACTCTGAAATCCGCCACCACAAGATAAGAATTCAACGGGTGCTTTGTGCAGTGCACTCACCAATAAAGAGATTATCCATGAGAAGGATCCCACTCTTTGCCAGCCTGGCCCTGTCTGCGGTCATTGCTGCCTGCTCCGACCCAAGATCGACCGAATCCCCTGAGGCCGCTGAGTCACTGGCGAGCGCCGATTCCCCGGCCGCCGAGCGGATCGCGGCCAATTTTGCGGTGACACAGGAAGTACTCAAGAACTTCCAGGGCGTAGACGATGCCCTGCGGGCGCAGTGCAAACAGGCCGGTGGTAGCGGGGCGATCTGCTCCACCTATCGCATCAGCTTGATCAATAATGGTGCTGCGGTAGCCGCCGGCGAGCGCGACTGGACCCTGTATTTCCACAGCGTGCGCCGTACCTTTGCGCTGCTGAACAGCGATGCATTCAAGCTGGAACGGGTGAATGGGGATTTGCACCGCCTGACGCCGACCGAGCAGTTTGCAGGTATTGCCAGTGGCGAAACCTTGGAACTGGATTTGCTGGCTGAGAACTGGATGCAGTTCGAGTCCGACTTTCAGCCCCGTTTGTTTGTGGTGGACGCTGCCGGCGAACCCCACATCATTCGCGCAACCGACACCGATGACCTGTCGGACATCGTATTGCCAATCACCAAGAATGACCCGAACAATTGGAAGCGTGTGGCTAGCGACAGCAATACTCTGGCCACCGCTGATACCCGCTATCAACGATTCACTGCCGATGTCACGCCGGTGAGTGAAGAAGATTGGCGAGCCCGCATTATCCCGCAACCTGCCAGCGTGCAGTTGCACGAAGCGCCCGCGATCCAGTTGGGCTCCGGTATCGCGCTGCAGGCCGATGAACTGGATGCCGGCTCTGTTGCTGCACTTCAGCAGCGTATCGATATGCTCAAGCTGTCGCCGCAGGGCGAAGCGGCTTACCCCGTTAAAATTAATGTGGATGTCGCGAGCTTTGCCGGTAAGCCAGCGGGTGCCTACCAACTCAACGTGAGTGAGCAGGGTGCCGAAGTAACCGCCGCCGATGCCAGTGGTGCCTTTTACGGTGTGCAGTCTCTGCTGGCACTGGTTGATCTGAAGAGCGCCAGTCTGCCGCAAGCGGCGGTAGAAGATGCGCCACGCTTCCCCCATCGCGGCTTGTTTGTAGATGTAGGCCGCAATTTCCACAGTAAGGGAGTGATTCTCAAGCTGCTGGATCAAATGGCGGCGTACAAGCTCAATCGTTTCCATTTCCATCTGTCTGATGACGAGGGCTGGCGCCTGGAAATTCCCGGATTGCCGGAGCTGACCGATATCGGCAGCCAGCGTTGTTTCGACCTGAAAGAAAACCGCTGCCTGCTGCCGCAGCTGGGTTCCGGCCCGTTTGCGGATAACTTTGGCAGTGGTTTCTACAGCGTCGACGATTATGAAGAGATCTTGCGCTATGCAGCGGATCGCCATATTGAAGTGGTGCCGGAATTTGATATGCCGGCCCACGCGCGTTCCGCGGTGGTGGCGATGGAAGCCCGCTACCGCAAGCTGAAGGATTCAGATCCGGAAGCGGCGGCCGCCTACCGCTTGATCGATCCGCAGGACGACACCGAGTACTTGTCGGTGCAGTTCTACAACGACAGCTACATCAATCCCTGTGTGGACTCTACCTATAACTTCGTCGGCAAGCTGATCGGCGAAGTGAAGGCGATGCACGATCGCGCGGGACTCTCGCTGAAGACCTGGCACTTCGGAGGCGATGAGGCGGTGAATATCATGGCCGCGGACTCCTTCGAAGATGCACCGGGTAATGACCCGGAGAAGGGGGATGCGCGTGCAGAGCAACGTAACAAACCGTGGACCAACTCGCCGCAGTGCCAAAAACTGATCGCCAGTGGTGAAGTAAAAGCCATCGACGAGTTGGGCGAGCTCTACGCCAAGCGGGTGAGCAAGCTGGTAGCCGATGCGGGCGTGCCCACCATGGCCGCCTGGAATGACGGCGTGAAGAAAATCAGTGACGCCGGGCAAGAGCTGGCCACACCGCAAAACTACGTGAATTCCTGGGCACCGCTCTTCTGGGGCGGCGGCGACGAGAGCGTGCACTTCGCCGAGACTGGTTTTGAGGTGGTGCAGTCCCATTCTGACTTCCTCTATTTTGATATGCCGCAGGAAGTGGATCCCAAGGAGCGTGGCTACTACTGGGCGTCCCGTTATACAGATACGCGCAAAACGTTTAGCTATGCACCGCTGAATACCGCGCAGCTGGCCGAGGTTTATCCGAATCGCGATGGCCAGGGCTGGACCGCCAACACACCGGCCGTGGAATTCACCGACAGTGTACGAGGCATTCAAGGGCAGCTGTGGAGCGAAGTGGTACGCACCGACGAAGCGGTGGAGTATCAGGTCTTCCCGCGCCTGCTGGCCTTGGCCGAGCGCGCCTGGCACCAGGCTTCGTGGGAGCTTCCGCTCAAAGAAGGGCAAAGTTTTTCTGCTGAAACCACCTTTGTGGATAAGTCCGCGATCGCCGCAGACTGGGCTGTGTTTGCCGCTGCTCTGGGTAACAAGGAGCTGCTGAAGCTGGACCGCGCCGGTGTCGGCTACCGCGTGCCGGTACCTGGGGCGACGGTTGAAGGAGAAAGTGTGAAGACCGCTTTGCCGTATCCGGGGCTGATGCTGGAGTATTTCAATGGTGAACAGTGGCAACCTCTGGCCGATGATGTGTCTCCGCAAAGCGTGCAGTCTCTGCGTGCAATGAGTGCCGACGGGCAACGGGCTGGACGATCAGTGGCACTGTAATCCGTGGCGTCGTAACCAGTGGCGACGTAACCGACATCCCTTGTGGATGTGTTCTAAAAAAGGGCCCGTTTACGGGCCCTTTTTTGTTGTTCCTTTATTGTTTCTTCTATTGTGCGTTGGTTGTTGCCCCTTGCTGTCGCCAGAAAGCGTTTCTACCTCGGGTCTACAATTGCAGCATCAATGCGCGGTGATCAGCGCGCTATTCCTCACGGATTTCGGAATTGAAGGTGTTCTGTATGGCGGGAGTGGGGAAAATAACGCCCGTGGAGTGCTAGATTGGGTGCACTGTGTTTTCCAATGACCATCTACCTAATAAGAACGACGACGAGAGGTGCCCATGGCGAAAAGTAAGGTTTATGACTACGTAATCGTCGGTGGCGGCTCGGCGGGCTGTGTACTGGCGAACCGTCTCAGTGAAGACGAGCAGAACCGGGTTTGCCTGCTGGAATCTGGCCCCTCGGATCACAATCTGTTGATTCAGATGCCTGTGGGCATCGGCTACCTGGTACCCGGTAAACGCTTTAATCTGCATCATTACACCGAGCCGCAGGAACACCTCAACGGCCGCCGCCTGTTCTGGCCCCGCGGCAAGGTGCTGGGGGGCTGCAGCGCGATTAACGCCATGTTGTATATCCGCGGTAATGCCGGTGATTACGACGCCTGGGAACACGCCGGCAATCCCGGCTGGGGTTGGGATAGTATGTTGCCGTACTTCCTCAAGGCCGAGGGCAATGAGCGCGGCAGTGATGCCTGGCACAGCGGCTATGGCCCGTTGTCGGTGTCGGACCTCAAGTGGAAATCGCCCGCAGGCCACGCATTTCTGCGCGCAGCCAGGGAGGCTGGGCACACTCTCAATAACGACTTCAACGGCCAGCAGCAAAACGGCGTTGGCTTTTATCAGGTAACCCAGAGAGCCGGCCGGCGTTGCTCTTCCGCCACCGCCTATTTGTACCCGGCTAAAGCGCGTTCAAACCTCAGTATCTATACCCGCTCTCCGGTGGCCAAACTTGAATTCAAAGGTGACCGGGTTTGTGCGGTAACCCTGATAAATGGTCAGCGCATTGTGGCTAATAAAGAAGTCATTTTGTGTGCCGGGGCAATCCAGTCACCGCACATCCTAATGCTGTCGGGTATTGGCCCGGAGGCCGAGCTGAAAAAGCTGGGTATCGTGCCGCAGTGCCACTTGCCGGGGGTAGGGGCAAACCTACAGGACCATCTGGATATCACCCAGGTGGTCGAGACCAACCGTTCGGTTGGGTTTAACGATGCACTATTGCCGAAGATGATGGCAGCATTACACCTGCCCGAGTACCTGTTCTTGAACCGCGGCAAACTCACCAATAACGTCGCCGAGGCCGGCGGGTTTGCGAGTTCCAGCCTTGCGGGCGGGCATCCCGATATCCAGTTCCACCTGAGCGCGGTGCCATTGTTTAACCACGGCCTCGACAAGCGCTCGGGTAATGGGTTCTCGTTACATGCCTGTGCGCTGCGCCCAAAAAGCCGCGGGCAAATCAGCCTGGCATCTCGGGACCCGCGGGACTTGCCAATTATTCAGCCGAATTATCTCGCGGAGCCGGACGACCTGCAGGTGTTGGTGGAAGGCTTCGAGATGTCCCGGGATATTATTGAGCAAGCGGAACTGAAGAAGTTGCAAAAACGCTGGTGGCTGCCGGAGGAATCGCTCACCAGTAAAGAAGCAATCACAAAATTCATTCGTCAAAAGGCCGAGTCCATCTACCACCCTGTGGGTACCTGCAAAATGGGGCAGGATGAGCAGGCCGTGGTGGATAGTGAGTTGCGTGTGCGCGGTGTTGATGGACTGCGTGTGGTGGATGCCTCCATAATGCCCACCTTGATCAGTGGCAATACCAATGCGCCGGTGATCGCCATAGCCGAAAAAGCAGCGGATTTAATTTTAAATAAGTCCGCAGTACCCAGTTCTGAGGAAATCACCGAAAACGCATGATCTGGCAGTGTCCCCATTGCAACCTTTCCCTTGGTCTCGAAGGTAGAAGCTGGCGCTGTGCCAACGGCCATACCTTCGACCAGGCCCGCGAGGGCTACGTCAATTTGCTGCCGGTGCAGCAAAAACGCAGCCGCGAACCCGGGGATTCTCCGGAAATGCTGAATGCCCGTCGGCGCTTTCTTGAAGCCGGGCACTATGCCCCCCTGGCAGACGCCATTTGTGCACAGTTAATGCTGGTGCGAGAACAACTACAAACTCCGGTGTTACTGGATGTAGGTTGTGGCGAGGGTTACTACGACCGGGCTTTGGTTCAGGCCGGCTGGCCGGAACCTGGAGTAACTGGTGTGGATATCGCCAAGGCTGGCGTGCGGCTTGCCGCGAAGAGGCTGGCGCAGGCGCAATTCGCTGTGGGCAGCAGCTTTCATCTGCCGGTTGCGGATAGCAGTGTCGACGCCATATTGCGGGTTTTCGCCCCAGGTCCCGCGGAGGAGTTATTGCGTGTGCTGAAGCCCGGGGGAATCCTGCTCGATGTATCCCCAGGGCCGGATCACTTGTGGAGCTTGAAAAGCCGCTTGTACGAAAACCCACAGCAGCACACGGCACCGGCACCGGTTGCCGGGTTTACCCTGGAAAGTGAACTGCGCTGTGAATTCCCATTGGCTATAAAGGGAGGCGAGCCTGTGCAGGATTTCCTCGCCATGACGCCTTTTGCGTGGAAGGGGGATGCCGAAGCCCGCCGCACCCTTGAAGAAGAGCCAAGTCTCAATCTCGAAGCGGACTTTCTGCTGCGTCGCTACGTCAAGCCTGTCCACTGATTCTCACCCTTGCAATAACCTCCTCACTGGCAGATTCAGGATAACGAACCGTGGCAACACCTCTGGATTTTATGTTTATGCAGCGAGCGCTGGACCTCGCTGCCAAGGCCGCGGAAGTGGGTGAAGTGCCTGTTGGTGCGTTGGTGGTCAAGGATGGCGAAGTGATCGGCGAGGGATTTAATCAACCGATTTCCGCATCCGACCCTACTGCGCACGCGGAAGTGATGGCCATGCGTGCGGCCGCGAGCAAGCAGCAAAATTATCGGCTGCCCGGTGCCACCCTGTATGTGACCATCGAACCTTGTACCATGTGTTTCGGCACATTAATTCACGCGCGTATCGGGCGTGTTGTGTATGGCGCAACCGAGCCTCGCGCTGGGGTGATCACCAGTCAGCTACAGTTGCCTGATCAGAACTTTTTTAACCACAAGGTACAGGTGGAAGGCGGCGTTATGGCCGAGGAGGCTGGCGCCTTGCTAAAGGATTTTTTCCGGAAACGGCGTTGATATGCTGATCCCAATTGCCATTAACTCTCTCCTGGTTACCTTCGCGGTGGTGATCCACCACGAGGTACTCAATACGCTGTTCTGGGTGGGGCAGAAGTGGCAATTGCGCAGGAATATTGGCGTATTGATTGGTGTTTTCGGCACCCTGATCGCGCACGTCTTGGAAATCTGGATGTTCGCGGTCGGCTACTACGTGATGTTTCATTCGCCGCTGTTTGGGACCCTGGAAGGCAACTTCAATGGCTCCCTCCAGGACTGTATCTATTTCTCGTTTACCACCTACACCTCTCTCGGGCTTGGTGATATCGAACCCCACGGCACCTTGCGTTTCACCGTGGGACTTGAAGCCCTGACCGGCCTGGTATTGATCACCTGGTCGGCGTCTTTCCTGTTCCTCAAAATGCAGCGCTACTGGGCAGAAGATCTGGGCGAATAAGCCCGCCTTTTATCTTCGGCGGGCGCCTGCCTCATTGCTCTTGCGCTTACGCAGTCGCGCTTTCGCGTTCTTCCAATGCGGGAATCGCCGCAATGGTTTTTTCTACCAGAGCGCGCAGTTGCGCGGAAGACGATTCATCCACCAGTGCGCCATCGGCGAATGCGCTAAACGACGATGGTACTGCGAGCATGGTCGGGGAGATCCATACGCCCATCGGCTGCAGGATATCCCGCAGGTGATTCAGTCCGCGCATACCGCCGAGGCCGCCGGGAGAAGTTGCGAACAGGGCAGCGCGTTTGTTCTGGAAGGCAACGCCGCGGCTGAAGTTTGCATCGGGGCGCGATACCCAGTCGATCAGGTTCTTGAGTGCGGCGGTAACGGAACCGTTGTACTCGGGGCTTGCGATCAGCAGGCCGTCCGCGGAAGCAAATAGCGCTTTCAGTTTGCCGGCTGCCTCAGGGATAGCGGTCGCTTCCACATCCTCATCGAACAGGGGCAGGGGGTAGTCGCGCAAATCTATTTCGGTGACTTCGGCACCAGCTGCCCGGGCCATTTCCGCTGCAGCGCTCGCCAGCTGGCGGTTCCAGGAATCTTTGCGCAGGCTACCGGACAGAGCCAGTAGGTGGGGTTTACGTTGGTTGCTCATGTGTATTCCTCTGGTGCCTGGCCCTGGTTGCCGTGACTGGGTGGGGGCCTGTGAACGTATTGAGGGTATTCTGCTCTTTTCACAAAAGAACAAAAATAAAGTATTTGCAATGTTTCTGTGCAAATTTGCACAGAAGTGCTGGCCCGGCTAAAGTCCGTATATCGGTGTCGACAACCGATTCCTTCATCTACTTGGGGCTGCTTTTTGTGGCTACTTTTTAGGGTTACATTGAGGAGTGTTTAATGGCGGGGCCATCGGTCAAGGATTGGAACAATTTGCATTATGCCCTTGCGGTGGCCAAGGCCGGCACGCTGTCGGGCGCCGCGCTCGAGCTGGATGTGTCCCATTCCACCGTATTGCGCCGTATCGATGCCCTGGAAAACGCACTGAAGACCCGCCTGTTTATTCGCCACCCCCGCGGTTATGTACCAACAGAAGCGGGGCGCATGTTGATGGGCGCGGCGGAGAATATGCAGGACCAGTTGGACCTGCTGGTGGGCAAAATGCAGGGGGTCGATGAAACACTGCAGGGCTCTCTGGTAATCACCACGGTGGGCACATTAATCCCTATGCTGATGCCCATTGTGCGAGGGTTCCAGCGCAAAAACCCGCAGCTGCGGCTGGAACTGGTGGCGGACAGTCGCCAGCTGCGCCTGGAACACGGCGAGGCCCATATCGGCATCCGCCCCGGCGCCAAGCCCTCTGAGCCCGATTACGTGGTGCAAAAGGCGATTTCACTACATAGCTCGCTGTACGCGTCTGCCGCCTACCTGCGGGAATGTGGGTCTTTTCAGTCGTTGGAGCAAGTTGCCGGGCACCGTTTTATCGCCCCTGTTGATGCTTACGATTTTATCCCCAGCCTGGCGTGGATTACCCGGGCAGTACCGGAGGAGCAGATCGTGCTGCGTTGCAATGAATTTTCCGGGTTTGAGGATGCGGCCCGTTGCGATGTGGGTATTGCCGCAATAATCAGCTGGTGCGCGGAGGCCCGGCCTGGACTGCAGCGGTTGATTGAACCGCCTTCTGACTGGAGCACAGACTTGTGGCTGGTCACCCACCGCGATATGCACCGGACACAAAAGGTCCAGTTGTTTCTGTCCTGGTTAAAACAGGAGTTTGCGCGCTTGCCACCAGAAATCGGCGCGATAGCGTGAAGCTGGGGTATGCTTGAAAACTGACTCCGAAATTCATTTCGTCGACAACAAACATCGTGAACAAATGGCGGGAAACATCGTGAAAAAAATAATCGGCGCGACAGTTTTGTGTGGAATCCTGGGAATACTCACCGCTTGCGATAACAAGCCCCCCGAGAAACAGGTAACGGAAGCTCAGGCGCCCGCTACTGAATCGTCAAGTTCCAGTGATCAGGCGCAAGTGTCTAGTGAGCGCGATCCAGCAATGGACGCACTGGCCGAGCAGTATGTGCGGCTGGTGCTGACCCTGGGTAACCACGATAAGAGTTATGTCGATGCTTACTACGGCCCGGCAGAGTGGAAAACAGAAGCCGAAGCAGACACCGCATCGCCGGCGGAGCTTGCCAATCGCGCCGAGCGGCTGGTCGCCCAGTTGCCGCAAACCATTGCACCTGCCGATGACCTGAATAGCTTGCGCAAACAGTACCTGAAGACCCAGCTGGGTGCGGTGGCTGCCCACGCGCACCACATTGCCGATGCCAGCTTCCGTAATTTTCAGCAGGAGGCCAAGGCGCTTTACGATACCGAGCCGCCGGTGCAGCAATACAGCGATTTCGACCCGGTCCTCGCGGCACTGGATGCCGAGCTGCCAGGTGATGAGCCCCTGCATACCCGGGTACAAACGTTTCGCGAGCAATACCGGATTCCCGAAGACAAGCTCGACGGCGTATTCAAAGCGGCCATCGAAGCCTGTAAGGAGCGCACTCAGGCACACGTTGCACTCCCTGCGAATGAGAGCTTTCGCCTGGAATACGTCAAAGACAAACCTTGGAGTGGTTACAATTGGTATCAGGGGGACTCTCACAGCCTGATTCAGATCAACTCTGGCCTTCCCATTCATATTGACCGCGCCGTGGACCTCGGCTGCCACGAAGGGTATCCCGGGCACCACACCTATAATGCGTTGCTTGAGGAAAAGCTGGTAAAGGATAAGGGGTGGGTTGAGTACAGTGTTTACCCGTTGTTTAGTCCCCAGTCGCTCATTGCCGAAGGTACGGCGAATTACGGTATTGAACTCGCGTTCCCGGGGGAAGAGAAAACCCGCTTTGAACAGGAAACCCTGTATCCCCTGGCTGGGCTCGATCCCGCTACTGCGGAAAAATACCAGCGTGTACTGGATCTACTGGCACAGCTGAAGTTCGCGGAAAATATTGTTGCCCGCGAATACATCGACGGAGAAATCGATCGTGCGGAAGCGGTAAAACGCTTTCAGAAATACACGGCGATGAGCCCGGAAAAAGCGGAGCAGCGGGTAAAATTTGTCGATACCTACGGTGCCTACGTGATTAATTACAACTGGGGCAAGGCGCTGGTGAAAGAGTATATCGAGGCTGATGCAGACACCCCACAGGCGCGCTGGCAAAAATTTAGTCGCCTGCTGTCCTCGCCGCGCTTGCCGTCTTCACTACATTGGTAACCACTTAACTAGCGGTCACTTAACTGGTAGTCACTTAACGAATAGTCGAATAGCCATGTGCAGTGTTTTTGATGTCGATGATGAGGCCGGCTTTGAGCGTTTCCTCGATGAGTATGGGGTCGAACATCAAGGGGAAATGATTTTTGGCCGCCGGCGGCGCCCCACAACCAGGGTGAGTATTGTTACTGGTCGCCACGGCGTGCATCAGCTGGAAAATGCCATCTGGCACCTGTATCTGGAAAAGCAGGGCGATACCTGGAAGCCGCACAAAAAATACTGGTCCATAAACAGTAACTGGAAAAAGCTCGGGCAGCGGCCGGAATACCGGAAATCACGCTGCCTGATTCCCGCAACCGCCTGGGTAGAAAGTCAGCACGGCAAGAACCCGGTGGAGTTCCGTTTTGATCGCCCGTTCTTTTTCTGTGGCCTGTACAAAACCTGGGGTGACTTGTTGAGCTGCTCGATCATCACCCTGGCCGCGCACCCGGATACCACCCGCTTCCATGAGAAAAGTTTTCCGATGATTGCGCCGGCGGACCCGGCCTTTGTCGATCAATGGCTCGATGGTGGGGAAGACACCCAGGCGTTTGAATCCTATCTGCACCCCGATATTCGCTTTGACGGTGCGGACTTGCTGGTGCAGCCGCTCCACAAAGCCATGGGGTTGGAGTACACCGGCGAGGCCCAGCAGGTAAATCAGTACGTACCACCGGGTACGTCACAGAGTCTGTTCTAACACTTAGCTTTCGTGTCCCGACAGTTGCGCCAGGGTTTTCCCCGGCAGATACTGCAGTACTCTCAGCAGTTGCTTCTGCAGGGATTGCGAGGCCGTAGCAAGGTTGCGCAGAAACTGTTCCTCGGACGTCCCCGGCTCATCCAGCAGATTGGTAATCGATTTTACCGCCACCAGCGGTGTGTTTTTCAACATGCACACCCAGGCCACCGCTGCCGCTTCCATCTCCTTGGCAACCGCGCCGAATTGTTCGATCACTTCCACATCCCGCGGGTGTTTTTGCAGTGAACTTCCGGACGACACCACACCGGTGGGTAACTGCAGTGCCGAGGCCATACGACGCACGTTAAACGCGGGGTAATGGCCAACTGCGGATTCATCAAAGCCGGGTAGGGGCACCAGCCTATCGTGGAATACAAAGCGGTCATCACTCAGGTAGACGGTGCCGATATCGGCGCTGCGGGCGGAAAAGCCACCGGCGGTGCCGGCGCTGATCACCAGGTCGGGGGTAAAGTGATCCACTGTGGTGTAGGCCATCAGGGTCGCGGCGACCGGCCCGATATTGTCTACCGCGTAGCGGTGGTCGTGACCGCTCACAGTGGCGGAAATTGCCAGCCCGGCAGATTCCCCGCGGTAGGTCACAAAGGGGAGGTCCCGGTCGTGGAGCCGGCTATCCGCGCTCAGCCCCAGTGCATCAATCACCGGACGCGCTTCTTCCTCCATGGCAAACAGCAGAGAAACCTTGCGGATCGGTGTATCCATGTCAATTTGTGTGCCCATAGCGCGTTGTAAAGCTCATTGAGATTGAAAGGTCGCACTCTACCCCCAATTATTGGCGGAGGAAACGCAATTGGTAACCAATCGGGTATCATGCGCCCATCCGATGGCCGCCCCCGTGCGGTGGCCCGTCAGCAGAACAACAGGAGTAATCGTGGAAGAATTTATCGTCGAGGTGACGGCAGAGAACGCACAGCAGGTACTGATCGAAGAGTCCATGAAGCGACCGGTGCTGGTCGATGTGTGGGCGGACTGGTGCGAGCCCTGTAAACAGCTGATGCCGGTGCTGGAGAAGTTGGCCGCGGAATATGCTGGTCAGTTCCTGCTGGCGAAGCTGAATGCCGACACGGAACAGGCCCTGGCAGGCCAGCTGGGGGTGCGCAGCCTGCCCACGGTGATGCTGCTGAAGGAAGGCCAGCCGGTAGATGGATTTGCCGGTGTGCAGTCGGAGAAAGAAATTCGCGACATGTTGGACAAGTACCTGCCCAAGACCTGGGACCTGCAATTCCAGCAGGCGCAGAAACTGGTAGGGGAAGGCGAACTGGATCAGGCACTGCCGCTGCTGCGCCAAGCCTACGGGGATTCCGGCGAGCGCGCCGATATCGCCAAACAGTACGCCGCGGTATTGCTGGAGAAGAATCGCGCCAAGGAAGCGGAAGAGGTACTGAGCAAGATTCTGATGGCCGATCAGGATGCCGACTACCAGCAACTGATGGCACAGCTGGAGCTGAAGCAGGCCGCCGCCGAATCGCCGGAAATCAAAGCCCTGCAACAGGCGCTGGTGGAGAACCCGGACGACAACGAGTCAGCCTACAAGCTGGCGATTCAGTTGAGCCAGGCAGAACGCCAGGAAGAGGCTCTGGAAATCTTGCTCAAACTGCTGCGCAAAGACCTCGGTTTTGCCGATGGTGCTGCCAAGCAGGCCTTCCTGGATATCGTGAAAACGCTGGGCGCCGGCGACCCCGTCGCGACCACGTATCAGCGCAAGCTGATGACGTTGATGTTCTAAAGCCAGACCTCGAGCCTGCACCATGTTCAAACTGTGTATCTACGTTCCCGAGACACATCTGGAACCACTGAAAGAAGCTATTTTCGATGCCGGTGCGGGTCGAATTGGCGACTACGATCGCTGTTGCTGGCAGGTGCTTGGCACCGGCCAGTTTCGCCCGCTCGATGATAGCCAGCCGTTTATTGGCAAGCGCGGGCAGGTAGAGCAGGTGACTGAGTACCGCGTAGAAACCGTCTGCGCGGATGATGTGGTAGACGAGGTACTTGCGGCCATGCGTCGCGCACACCCCTATGAAGAGGTCGCGTTTGACCTCTGGCGATTGGATGATCGCTGTGGCTGAGCGTCTCATGTGAGGCGCTCGTCTTTTGCCGTTCCCGCGACGCGTCTCGCGCAGGCGCATTGATCGCAAAATAAAAAATGCGTCAGGTCTTTTATCCTTCCTCCGCTCGTACAGTTCCTTTTTTACTCCCTCGCCTCTTGTCTAAATCTCCCTTTAGATCGTTCATTTGACGCTTTCTGCATCCCCTGGATAGCGGCGCAACCCGTTGTGAGCTGGGGCGCAGCGCACTTTTTTGGATCGCTTCCCGTTTGTTGTGCAGAGGTTTTTGCGACCGACTTGCGACCATATTCCCAATTTTGGTCATGGACTAATTAGTCATTCGAATCTGGTTGGTAATGGGGCGTTGCGTGCACAACACTTGGGCGGTTCACCGTGATAGCAAATTCGAATAATTGATAAAAACCACGAACGGAGAATTCATCATGCAGAAGTTCAAACTGCTTGCTTCCCTCCTGTTGTTCTTTTCTTTTTCAGCGAACCAAGTTCTAGCCACGCCAGCAAAAGCCACCGCCGCAGGTGACAGTATCACCATGGGGTTTGCCGCCGACTGTACTGGTAATACATTTTTCACCGGTGGCTTCTTTTGTCTTCTGGGTGGAGACCAGCCCGAGCACAGCTGGTTTGATGGCTGGGATTCCAGCGTCAACAGTGTCCACGACAAGTACAAGGCGCTTGATCCGGGCGTAGCCGCCAACAAAGGTGCCGCTCGCTCTGGTGCGGAAATGCGAGGAGGCGGTGATAGCTTCAGTATTCAGGCAGATCGGGTTCTGGCCGAGACCACCGTTGCCGATCACGTAGAAGTTGTGCTGGGCG
Source organism: Microbulbifer agarilyticus (assembly GCF_001999945.1). Taxonomy (NCBI): domain Bacteria; kingdom Pseudomonadati; phylum Pseudomonadota; class Gammaproteobacteria; order Cellvibrionales; family Microbulbiferaceae; genus Microbulbifer; species Microbulbifer agarilyticus. Next base: position 3,026,681 of record NZ_CP019650.1, on the reverse strand, counting down.
GCAACGATATCTGTAATCGTGGTTGCGTTGATGGTGCCAACTGTGGAGACCCGCTGTACACCGACGCACAATGGCGCGGTGCGGTCCGCGCGGGTATGGACAAGCTGGTTAATGGGCTGCCTACGGGGTCCACGGTTGTGCTTGGTTCCGTACCGCGCATTCAAGATCTGCGTGGCGCAGGCCTAGCCAAACAGTCCGGCAACTGGCGAGTAAATTGTGAAAGTGTCTGGTCAACCTTTGGGATATGCCGAATCGCTACCGATGGCGGTACGATGAATGGTGAGAGCTTCGCAACCCGTCAGGCGGGTATTACTGCAGCTCAACAACGCTATAACGAAATCCTGCAGGAAGAGGCCGGTGCATACAATGGCACTAACGGCATCGAAGTTATCGCAGAGTATGCTGGGGAATCGCAGCCTAGCACCGGTACTTTCCAGTTCGGAAAAAACGATATTGATGGTGGCGACTGCTTCCACCCAAGTGTTGCCGGGCAAAATACCGTTGCCGACCTGATGTGGAATGGTAACCCGGACAAATAAGACTTAACGTTCTGAAACGCATACGGTGAACGGGCGGGTATAGACAGTACCCGCTCTCGTGTTTTTACTGTGAAAAACTACGCACCGTCATCCTCATCCTCATCCTCATCCTCATCTTCATCCTTATCGGTATCCGGATCAGAATCCTCTTCATCGTCACTCTTATCTTTTTCGCTACCACTTTCCCCGGCTGCCTCGCCGTCGCTGCTATTGTTACCCGCGTTGTTGGTATTCCCCGGTGCGCTGTCCAGGTCGTCGAAGTAGCCCGTCTCTGCCACGGTATATTGCAGGCGCTGAGGTAACCCATTGCGCATAAAGGTTACGTCCGTCACTTCACCGCTCACCAGTGCATCCCACAATGGGTTCTGGCCGCTGTGCACCCATTCGTCGTTAACACGTAACACGACATCGCCTTCTTCAAGTCCCAGCGCGGCAAAAAATTCGCTGTCGGTAATACCTTCCAGTCGCAGCAGTTTGTAGCCATCTACCTCGTGTTCCGCGAGGACAAATTTTTTCGCCAATTCCTCGCGCTCCAACAGCTGTTGGCGCAGCCACTCTTGCCCCAATGGCAAAACGCCATCCGCTGGGATAAGTTTGCGGGTCTCACCGGCGGGTTGCTCAATACGTTGCATGGTTGCGGAGTCGCGTGGTGTACGGCTCGTCAATGGTGGCAGATCGGTGGACTCGCTTAGTTCGCCGCGCAGATTTAATCGCTCGATGACGCCATCATTGTTCAGAATCACATGATCTTTGTGGATGTAGGCTATCCGCACCTTCTGGAGCAGCGAGGCGCCTGTGGCAAACCGCACAGCCTCATTGTCCTCAATAGCGATCAGCGCGCTCGAGTTCTCTGCAGCGGTTGAAAGACTGGTGCCCTCCAGGCGCAAGGGCAATTGGGTGTGCTGAAGTTGCGGTTCACCACCTGTGGAATATCTATCCGCTTGCGGGTGAATACTGCCAGGAGCGATTCCGTTGCGCTGCAGTTCTCGCACTACCCACATTGCGTAATGCTCATAAGATTTGGGGCCGCGGGTATACAGTCCATTGATCAGAACGACGGGGACATTACCAAAGCTCTGCTCCTTGGCTAACGCAAGGTCAGACTCCACCAGCGCAGACACCTCCGGTTCCTGCATACAGGTCGCTAAATCTTCGGCTTTCAGGGAAAGCTGTTTGGCCAGCAGGGGATAGACTCCGCTATCGAGATGGCGCGCTCGCGCGTAGAGACCGTCGGCATAGGCCCAGGGTGAGCCCTGTCTGGCAGCACAGCGTGCGGCACGGGCGGCGTTGCGCCCCTCGCGGTGAAAGTGCATGGGGTAATCGACATGTTGCAATGAAACCCAACCCGGGTAAGCATCCAAGAGTGCCAGCAGGTGGGGGTGAACCTGGGCGCAGTGTACCGATTGGTAGGAGCAGAAAACCGTAAGTGCCACGGGTGCCTGCGGATTTCCCCGTACCGGACGCGTCCCCGTATTTATTTCGATTCGCGGCGGCTCGGGATACTCCAGTAGCCATTCGACGTCGCCGCCAATCTGGTCTTGCTTGGCGTTCACCATCTGGGTGAGTTGGGCAAAGCGCATTTCATACTCGGACAGGAGCAGGTCGTAGTGCTGAATCCGAATGGCCGTATCCACTTCATGCAGATAAATCGGCTGGCCGCCCACGCTCGCGACAATCTGTTCAGTTTGTGCTGTAGATGTGGCATTACTTGTTGGGGTTTTGTCGCCACAGGCGCAGATCGATAGTGACAATAATGCAAGGAGAGCGAACTTTACCGACAACCAGAAATTCTTCAGGAACAGGTGTTTCATCGCGTTTGGCTCTTTATCGTTCTTGTACAAGCGAGTTTAAACCACCGCATTGGAATCGCTCCAAGTGGCCCCCGTGAAAGTTGTGCGCCGTGACACAATTTTAAAGACCTTCAGGCGCCACTGAGTTACAGTGACTCGGATACTCATAGCAAACATGCGGGGCGGCGTTTCTGCTGATTTGCGGGTTTTTCTTAAATAAGCTGGAACAGGAAAGTGACGCGGAAGTGCGTTTCACCATTCACGAAGATATGGCCCACGATGTGTGGCGGCGGGTTTACGAAGGGCAGGATATTTACGATTGGTTACTCAAGCAGCGCCGGCAGCAGGAATAAGTTCTGGGCCGGCGTGCGTTACAGCTTGCGTTCAATGATACCGCGGTGCAGGCCGTAGTTTCCTTTTTCACGATCGCTGAAGTAGTGCTTCAGTGTCTGTGTCATCACCGGAAAGGCCATTTCCCGCCAGGGGATGTCCTTTTCATCAAACAGTTCCACTTCCAGGGATTCAGGCCCGGGGCCGAAGTTGGTGTCGGTCAGCTCACCGCGGTAGAGCAGGTAGACCTGATTGATATGCGGAATGTCGTAGACCGAGAAGAGCTCGTCCACGCGGATACTGGCGCGTGCCTCTTCCCATGACTCGCGCAGCGCACCTTGTTCGCTGGTCTCACCGTTTTCCATAAAACCAGCCGGCAGGGTCCACAGCCCGTGGCGCGGCTCGATGGCGCGCTTGCACAACAGAACTTGCTCACCGAGGTAAGGCAGGACACCGACGATTACTCGCGGGTTCACATAGTGAATGGCGCCACAATCGTGGCACAGGTGCCGTGGGCGGTCATCCCCTTCGGGAATTTCGAATACAACGGAGTGGCCACAGTGGCTGCAAAATTTCATGGCGCAAGTATACCCGCGCCGTGCGGGAGTGCCAGCCTGACGCTGCCGGGACTTCTATAGTGTTTAGGAGATGTTTTTTGCAGTAAGCGGTGGTCGTTGTTCCATGGCGCGTATTCTTGTGGTTTTCCTGTCGGTTTCGATGCTCGCGATCGCGACGGCAAGCTGTTCGAAGAAGGAGGAAGAAGCCGCTCCCAAGGCGCCGCCGGTGGAGGTGCTCGCCGTGCGCAAGCATCAAGTCGTACCCCGCTATGAATATGTTGGGCGGGTAGAGGCGACTGATGAATTCAAGGTGCGGCCGCGGGTAGAGGGCTACATTGAAAGCCGCGACTTTGTGGAAGGGCAGTTGGTGCAAAAGGGCGAACTGCTGTATCAAATCGACCCCAAACCCTATATCGCGGCGCTGGACAACCAGCGGGCAAACCTCGCTCAGGCCCGCTCGGCGTTGCGTGTCTCGGAGCGCAACTATCGCCGGGGGCTGCAACTAGTAAAGACCGGCGCCATCAGCCAGGTGCAGATGGATGAACTCACCGGCAACTTTGAAGCAGCCGAATCTACCGTGGCCGCCGCCCAGGCAGACCTGGAAGCTGCGCAACTCAACCTTTCCTATACCCAGATCCGGGCGCCGCTAACGGGGCTGATTGGCCGCTCGGAATTCACCGAAGGCTCTCTGGTGGGGCCCGCCACCGATCCCCTTACTTCCATAGTGCGCATGGACCCGATTTACGTGACCTTCGAGGTGCCGGAAAACCGCCTGTTTGCTGTGCAGGAAGAACAGGAGCGCCGCCGTCAGACGGGTGAGAGACCCGTCGAGCGGGAAATTCAGATCAAACAGCCCGACGGTAAGTTTTATCCCTACCCGGGCATCATCGTGTTTGTCGACAACCAGATTGACCAGGCTACGGGCTCGGCTCTGGTGCGTGCACGCTTCCCCAACCCCGAGCGTTTGCTGGTGCAAGGGCAATTTGCCCGGGTGGTGATCAGCGTGTTTGCCGGCGCCGATGCAATCAAACCCCTGGTACCGCAGGCAGCGGTTCTGGAAGACATGCAGGGGCGTTTTGTTTACGTGGTGGACGATAACAACATCGCTCATAAGCGCTATCTGGAACTTGGGCAGCGGGAAAATGAGCTGTGGGCGGTGGAGAAGGGCCTCAAGGCCGGCGAGCGGGTTATTGTGAATGGGTTGCAGCGGGTGAGTCCCGACAAACCGGTAACCCCACAAAATTCGGCGCTTGATCCATACAAAAACCTCAAGGTAGAGAAACCACCCCAGGTGGAAAGCCCGCTCGATCAGATTCGCTCGGGAGATATTCCCCCCGAAGAACGACGCGAAGGGGGCGCGCGCGACGGTGCGGATATCGATCAGCTGCGGGAAGAAATGCGCCGCGGGGCAGAGGGAGAGGGTAAGGATAAATCCAAAGAGCCTGACGCCTATTATGACGGTAAGTGAATACCGACCATTGGAGAGTGAATAGCAACAAAGTGAACAGGGAAAGCGCTTGTGATTAGCGCGACGTTTATTCGCCGTCCACGCTTCGCGCTGGTGATCTCTATTCTGATCTCCCTGGCGGGGATTCTCTCGTTACCTCTGCTCCCAATCGCCCAGTATCCAGAGATCTCTCCGCCCACGGTGGTGGTGACCGCCAACTACGCCGGCGCCAGTGCCGAGGTCATGCGCGACAGTGTCGCCATTCCCATCGAGTCGCAGGTCAATGGGGTTGAGGGTATGACCTACATGACCTCCACCAGTAGTAATGACGGTACGTATAGCCTCACGGTGACGTTTGAGAGCGGCTACGACGGGGATATTGCCCAAGTAAACGTGCAAAACCGGGTGCAACAGGCCACACCGAGTTTGCCCGCGGAGGTGAACCGCAGCGGTGTCACCGTCGAGAAGAAGTCCAATACCATCTTGCTGGTGGTGAACCTTGTGTCCGAGGAAGGGGAGTTCGAATCCCTGTTCCTGTCCAACTACGCAGAAATATTTATCCGTGATGAGTTAACGCGAATCGACGGCGTGAGTAGCGTCGAGATTTTGGGTTCTCAGCAATACGCCATGCGTCTGTGGCTAAATCCGGACAAGATGGCGGCACTGGACGTGACCGCGAATGATGTCATTGCGGCGGTAGAAGCGCAGAACTTGCAGGTGGCGGCGGGTAAAATCGGCGCGCCTCCTATCCGCTCGGATCAGCAATTCCAGTACAGCATCCTCGCCGAAGGGCGTCTCGTCGACCCGGAAGAATTTGAAAATATCAGCCTCCGCTCTTCTCCCGAAGGCGGCATCGTGCGCATGAAGGATATCGCGCGGGTTGAGCTTGGCAGTGCCAGTTACAGCGCGTTTGGTGAGCTGGACGGCAAGCCGTCCGCGGTAATCGCGGTTTACCAGCTGCCCGATGCCAACGCCATGGATGTGGCGACAAATATTCGCGCAAAAGTTGACGAATTATCCGAGCGCTTTCCCGACGGTCTGCAGGCGAAGATCATTTATGACACCACTACATTTGTCAGCGAGTCGATTAAGGAAGTGGTCATCACGCTGGTTGTTGCGCTGCTGCTGGTAATCATTGTGGTATTCGTATTTTTGCAGGACTGGCGCGCAACCTTGATTCCCGCCGTTGCCATTCCTGTATCACTGGTGGGTACCTTTGCGGTGATGCTCGCATTGGGGATGAGCATCAATACGGTGACGCTATTTGCGCTGATCCTCGCCATCGGCATTGTGGTGGATGATGCGATTATTGTGGTGGAAAACACTCAGCGATTGCTGGGCGAGGGGCTCGCGCCGAAAGAGGCGGCGATGGAGTCCATGCGTGAGGTGACCGGGCCAGTGGTTGCCACCACCGCCGTGTTGTTCGCGGTATTTGTGCCGGTGATGTTGATGCCCGGCTTGACCGGCAAAATGTATCAGCAGTTTGCGATCACCATCGCCATCTCGGTGTTTATTTCCAGTGTGAATGCACTGACCCTTAGCCCGTCGTTAAGCGCAATCCTATTGCGCCCCCCAAAAGGTGGCGGGAAGCATGGCGAAAAGAATCGTGGCATCTTTGGCTTCTTTAATAAATTTCTGCATGGTTCCACAAACCTGTACGTAAAAATTGTCCGCTTCTGTGTGCGTAGGCCTTTAATCGGTCTCGGTACAATCTTTGGTTTGGGCGCGCTCTGCTTCTGGCTGTTTTCTGCCGTGCCCACCGCTTTCATCCCTGACGAAGATCAGGGTTATTTCATGATGAACGTACAGTTGCCCGATGGCGCTTCTCTGGAGCGAACGGCACCTGTAGTAAGAAAGCTCAGTGAAGATATTCGTCAGCTGGATGGTGTGGCGCATGTCATGGCGGTGCCCGGATACAGCCTGTTGTCCAATAGCCTCTCGTCAAACACGGCATTTATGATCGTGATTCTTCACCCCTGGGACGAGCGTGAGGCGCCAGAGCTCAACCAGTTTGTGATTCTCGATAAAGTGCAAAAAATGGGTGCCGGGATAGCCGAAGCGCAAGTCCAGGCATTCCCGGTACCGGCCCTTCCGGGGCTGGGTACCATTGGTGGCTTTGAATTCGTACTGGAAGATTTACAGGGCCGGGATATTCAGGAACTGGCCGGCGTGCTTTATGCGGTGTTGGGTGAGGCGAATCAGCGTACGGAAATTGCCGAGGCATTCACCACTTATCAGGCCGCCTCGCCACAGCTTGAGCTCGAAGTCGATAAAGACAAGGCGCATATCCTCGGCCTGCGGTTGTCCGATGTGTATCTCACCTTGCAAACCTATCTGGGCAGTTATTACATCAATGATTTCAATCGCTACGGCAAGGTATTTCAGGTGCTGGCGCAGGCTGACTCGCAATTTCGCGACAGCGAGGACGACCTCACCGGATTCTTTGTACGAGCCAATAGTGGCGGACTGGTTCCCGTTAGTTCTGTTGCCGAAGTTGCACCGGTCGTCGCACCACAGACAGTACAGCGCTACAACATGTACAACAGTGTCACCATCAATGGTGGACCGGCGCCGGGCTATTCCAGTGGTGAAGCCATGGATGCCATGGAGGACATCGGCAGCCAACTGCCCGATGGTTACGCCTATGAGTGGACCGGGCAGAGTCTGGAAGAAATCAGTGCCGGTAATCTAGCGCCGATTCTGTTTTCATTGGCGGTATTGTTTGCCTACCTGTTTCTGGTGGCTCAGTACGAGAGCTGGAGTATTCCGGTCGCAGTATTGCTGGCGATTCCTGTGGCGATCTCCGGTGGCCTGTTTGCCAACTTTATCATGGGACATAACAACGACCTCTACACGCAGATTGGCTTGGTTCTACTAATTGGTATTTCTGCCAAGACCGCGATCCTGATGGTGGAATTCGCTGCGGTGCAGCGCGCCTCGGGTAAAAGTATCGAAGAGTCGGCACTGGAAGCCACGCGCCTACGTTTTCGCGCGGTGCTGATGACGGCGCTGGCATTTGTGCTGGGGATCTTCCCGTTGGTGGTTGCCACCGGGGCAGGTGCGGCAAGCCGTGTATCCCTCGGGCTCGCGGTATTCGGTGGTATGCTCGCGGCGAGTATTGTTTCCACCTTCCTGGTGCCGATTTATTTCGCACTGGTACAGTCTGTGCGCGAGAAGTTCACCGGCCACACCGGTGCTGGTGAACAGAGGGACAGCAAAGATTCTGCGACCTGAGCAGGTGTAGGTCGGCGCAGTAACGCGTATAGTGTGGATAGAGCGGTAAGCAGGAGTACGCCGGTACGGCGAAAATCGTACAAGCATGTTGGATCTTATCGAAAAACGCTTCGCCAAAATCAAAGATGAGCTGCACGCCCAGGTGCCGAGCGGCTCGAACCTGCATGGTCACGCAGCTGTCTTACTCGCGCTGACCGATGAAAAAGACCCTCAGGTCATTTTGACTCTGCGTTCCCAGCATCTATCCAGTCATTCCGGTGAAGTATCCCTTCCCGGTGGTCGCTGGGATGATACCGACCCATCCCTCGAATACACCGCGCTGCGCGAGACACACGAGGAAATTGGCCTGCCCGCAGACCAGGTCCGTATACTCGGCCCGCTGTGGACCCGCACCACCCGCTGGCAGGTAGAAGTTACGCCGTGGCTCGGCATTGTGCCCGCCGATGCATCCCTGACACCCAACCCGGGTGAACTGGACGCGATTTTTCGGGTTCCCCTGTCGTGGTTTTTTGATGATCCGCGCATTCGTACCGACCGTATTACCATCGATAAGCGCCGTATCTACCTGCCCGCCTATAACTACGAGGGCTATGAAATCTGGGGGTTTACCGCCGGGGTTCTGACAGAATTCCTGGTGCGCGTACTGGATGCGCCCATTGGGCGCAGAGATGACGTGCCCGTCAGAGCCCTCAGCGAGAACGAAGACTCGTAACACGAGTTCTCCCAACCTTGAGTCGGTTGATTGGGTATACTGCGCGCCTGATTTACCGAGATTGCCCATGCCCAGACCCAAGTCCGCCGTCGCTCTGGAAGATGTCCACTGGAGCGCCCTGAAAACACTATTCCCCTATCTGTTAGAGTTCAAACGCCCGGTAATACTGGCGTTGATGTGCCTAGTGGGCGCCAAGGCCGCCAGTGTCGGCCTGCCTTTCCTGTTGAAGCATATCGTTGACGATCTGGATCAGGCCGGTGGCGTGGCCGCGGCGATTGCCCTGCCTCTGGGGCTATTGCTCGCCTACGGATTTGTCCGTTTTTCATCGGTTCTGTTCGGTGAGCTTCGCGACACCATCTTCGGCCGTGTCACCGAACGCGCGCAGCGTCGCGTCGGACTCGAAGTGTTCCAGCACCTGCACAAGCTGGACCTCGACTACCACCTCAATCGCCGCACCGGCGGCTTGTCTAGGGATATTGAACGCGGTAATTCCGGCATCGGCTTCCTGATGCGCTTTATGGTGTTCAACATAGTTCCCACACTGGTAGAAATCCTGATGGTGGTGGGCCTGTTGTGGTGGAACTACAACGCCAGTTTCGCCTTGCTGGTGCTGGGTGCGGTTGTGGCTTACATCAGCTTTTCCGTCGTCGCTACAGAGTGGCGTACGCGCTTTGTGCGTGAATTGAATCAGGCCGAATCCCAGAGCAGCAGCCGCGCGGTAGACAGCCTGTTGAATTACGAAACGGTGAAGTACTTCGGCAATGAGCGGCATGAGGCACAACATTACGATCACGAGCTGGCCGCCTGGGAGCAGGCGCGGCGCAAGAATCGCCTGTCGTTATTTGGGCTGAATGCTGGTCAGGCATTTATCACTGCAGCGGCCATGTGTGGCGCCATGGTAATGGCGGCGGTGAATGTCACCAATGGCACCATGACCATTGGTGATTTTGTGCTGATCAACGCCATCATGATGCAGATCTTTATCCCACTGAATTTCCTCGGTTTTGTGTATCGGGAGATGAAGGGTGCCCTGGCAAATATCGAAAAGATGTTCTCCATTCTCGACGTAAAGCCGGCGATTGAGGATGTACCTTCGGCCGCGAACCTCGATGTACAGCAGGGCGGTATTGAATTCCGCGATGTGCATTTTGGCTATGGCGCCGACCGGGAAATCCTCAAAGGTGTCAGCTTTCGTGTCGCGCCCAGAGAAAAGGTCGCCATTGTTGGCGCCAGTGGCGCGGGTAAATCGACTCTGTTCAAACTGCTGTTCCGATTCTATGACGTCACCGGAGGCAGCATCCTTGTGGATGGACAGGATGTTCGCGAAGTCAGTCAGGATTCGCTGCGCGGGGCGATCGGCGTTGTGCCCCAGGATACGGTGCTGTTCAATCAGTCTATCCATGAGAACGTACGTTACGGTCGCGTCGACGCCAGTGACGAAGACGTGGCAGACGCGATTCGCCACGCACAGTTGGACGACTTTATCCGTCAGTTGCCGGAAGGCGCGAATACGGTTGTGGGTGAGCGCGGTTTAAAACTCTCCGGGGGTGAAAAACAGCGCGTGGCGATTGCCCGGGCAATCCTCAAGCACCCGCCGATTATGGTGTTTGACGAGGCGACCTCCAGTCTGGATAGCCATTCCGAGCAGGGCATCTTGCGCGCATTACAGGAAATTTCCCAGGAGCAGACCACGCTGGTGATCGCTCACCGCTTGTCCACCGTGGTGGATGCGGATCAGATTCTGGTAATGGATCAGGGGCGTGTGGTTGAGCAGGGGAATCACCGGCAGCTTATCGAAGCCGATGGCCACTACGCCGCCCTGTGGCGCATGCAACAACAGGAGCGTGCCCGTGAACAAGGCGCCGAGAGCGTGACCTCCTCACCCTGACGAACCACTGTTCACTTCTTGGCGTGAATTGTTTTTTCTCTCACCTGTTCACGCCACGTAAATTTCTTAATTTGCCCATAATTGCAGTCGAATATCCGGTGCCGGAGGTGAGCCTCCGGTACTGTGGACATCTTCAGACGCCATATTTAATGTGGCGCGCACAAATAACGAAAACCCTTGGGCGTGAATCTGCATGAAACCTGTATTCTTTGCTGCGTCGGCACTGGCGCTTGTTCTTGCTGCCGGTTGTTCTTCCGGCGATAAATCCTCCTCCACCACGAAGCAGGATGCGCCTGCAGATACGACTGCGCAACAGGCTGTGGATCCAGCACAGCAAACCGTGCAGCCCGCCACCGGTCCACAGGCCGGCGGTATCGCGGAGGGGGTGGATCCCGCCCGTTTCAATATTTATGCACCGGTGGAACTGAACGCCGACTTGTCTTCCCTGTCGGACAACCAGCGCCAGTTGATTGGCAAACTGATCGATGCGAGCAAGATCATGGATCAGTTGTTCTGGTTGCAGTCTTACGGCCCTGCACAGGAGCTGCTGAGCGGCATCGACGATAGTGCCGCGCGAAAATTCGCTGAAATTAATTATGGCCCCTGGGATCGCTTGAACGACAACAAGCCGTTTATTGCCGGCTATGGTGATAAACCGCTGGGTGCCGAGTTCTACCCGGAAGACATGACCAAGCAGGAGTTTGATGCGTGGCAGCAGCCGGGCAAAGACGGCCTCTATTCATTGGTGCGCCGCGATGAGAACGGCAACCTGACCCTCACTCCGTACCACGAAGCCTATAAGGCGGAACTGGAAAGAGCGGCCACGCTATTGCGTGAAGCAGCCGCGCTGGCAGAAGACGCCGAGTTTGCCGGTTATCTGAATTTGCGTGCCGATGCGTTGTTAAATGACGAGTTCCGCGAAAGTGATATGGCGTGGATGGATATGAAAAACAACCGCATCGACGTGGTGATCGGCCCCATCGAAAACTACGAGGATAAGCTGTTTGCCTATCGCACGGCCTACTCATCGTATGTATTGCTTAAAGACATGGTATGGAGCGAAAAACTGGCGAAGTTTGCCGCGTTCTTACCAGAACTGCAGCGCGGTTTACCGGTGGATGAAAAGTACAAGTCGGAAACCCCGGGCACCGACTCTGACCTGAACGCCTACGACGTCTTGTATTACGCAGGTGACAGTAATGCTGGCTCCAAGACCATTGCAATCAACTTGCCGAATGACGAAGAAGTACAGCTGAAAAAAGGGACTCGCCGCCTGCAGCTAAAAAATGCCATGCGCGCGAAGTTCGACCAGATCCTGGTGCCGATTGGTGGCGTTCTGATTGCCGAAGATCAGCGCAAACACATTACCTTTGATGCCTTCTTTGCCAATACCATGTTCCACGAAGTGGCGCATGGCTTGGGGATCAAGAAAACGGTTACCGATGGCGCCAATGTGCGTCAGGCGCTAAAGGAAACCTCCTCTGCGTTGGAAGAGGGCAAGGCGGATATTCTCGGCCTGTACATGATCACCGAACTGCACGGAAAAGGTGAACTGGAAGACGGCGAGCTGATGGATAACTACGTGACCTTCCTGGCCGGTATTTTCCGCAGCGTGCGTTTCGGCGCGGCCAGTGCCCACGGTAAGGCGAATATGATGCGCTTCAACTTCTTCAAGCAGGAAGGTGCCTTTACCCGCGATGAAGCATCTGGCCTGTACAGCGTGGACTTCGAAAAAATGCAGGAAGCCATGGCGAAGTTGTCGAACCTGATTCTCACCATCCAAGGCGATGGCGACTATAAAAAGTCCAAAGCGCTACTGGAGGAAATGGGCGTGGTTGGCGCAGAGCTGCAATCTGATCTGGATCGATTGAAAGCCGCGAATATTCCCGTGGATGTGACTTTTATTCAGGGCAAGGAAATCCTCGGTATTCAGTAAGTCGAAAGCTTCTGAGCTTCTGTTAAGTTCTACTAAAGAGCCCCAATATAGAACCCTAATAAAAAGCCCCGCCAAGAGCGGGGCTTTTTATTTTGCGGCAGAGGCATTACCTAGCGGGCGCTATCGCCAGATACTCCGGGTGATCCCGATACATCCAGATCCGTTCCCTGGCTGCGAAGTATGAGCTCGGGCATGACCCCGATTTCGAGTTGCACGGGCCTTTCGGCCAGTTCCCCCATGCGCCGTTGCAAAGCATCAGCAAATTCCTGCGTAATCACCTCTGCGCCATCCACCACATCGACGCGGATCACAATACTGTCCTCGTCAAAACGTGTGGTGATACTGGTGAAGCGGAGCTCCGCATCGGTACCAATAATTTCGTGACTTTCGGAGATCAGTGAACGCTGGACCATATTGCGCACCAGCAGTTCTTCCAGGCCGTGGGTGAGGGAGGGGACGACGATTAATAGGCTGACAAAGGCAGCAGCAAGCGCGGCAATCGCTCTGGGTTGCTTGCGAAAATACTGTAGGAAGAAAACCACCGTTGCCGCAAAGGCAATACCCACCAGATTGGTTAAGAACAGGATAAATGGGCGTTTTGCACTGAGGTAGTCCCACGCCACGCCCACCTCGATGCTGGCCTCATTGTCCAGTGCAAGGGCAATGCCTACCGTGCACAGAGGCGGGACCAGGGCCACGGCAATGGCAATTCCCGCCAGAGTCGCAGAGGTGCTCGGGCGGGTGAGGGTATAGGCCGCCGCCGCACCCGCGGCAATGGCAACGTCGAGGTCGAGCATACTAGGGCGCATGCGCGCGACAATCTCTGGGCCCGCCATCTGATAGCCGATGGCATGGGTCGTCAGGTATGCGATGACGATACACAGCAGGCTCCCGGAGATTGCGATCAATACCGAGCGCAGCATCAAGTGCCCGTCCCAGGAAACGACACCGAAGGCGAGGGAAATGATCGGCGCCATCAAGGGTGCCACGAGCATTGCGCCGATAATTACTGCAGCGCTGTCGGCGAGTAAGCCGAGGGTGGCGATGACCGTGGACGCGGTCATCATCAGGTAGAAACTGAGCGACGGTACGGAGCCCGGAATAATGAGGTCGTGGGCTTCTGCTAACGGTAGGGGTTTTTCGATGTAGCGTCGCCAGTCAGCGTGCGGCTTTTTCTCCAGTTCTGCCATGAAGTGGTCCAGCGTGAAGTTGGCTCGATATCGTTGTTGGTCAAGTGCGCTTGCGGCAATTCCGTCGCTGCACACTTGAGTGCCACGGCGGCGATAAGTCATTGAAATCAGTATATGTTGCCTGCGCCGGGGTGCATTGATCAGGCGTGGTAAATACTTGCTTATTCCCACTCCTAATCCGGTCCCTGTTCCAGCTATTTTGGGATGCGTCAAAGCGTGTCGGCATATCCGCTTTTCTTGAACACTCGAGTGCCAGTAGTGTTCTCGCTAGCAGCGTTTGACCGCCAGTACTCTACAATCTCATGGACGCCTACCAAGAGCACTTAAATGAATTTAAAAGCAATTTAAGTGCAATAGTGTGATTAATAATTCTCGGGCAGCCTTCTACGTGGTGCAGATTCCGGGAAGAAGATCATTTCTCTGCGCCCGCGGCTGAGTCGGCAGAAGAGGATTTTCTATGGGATTCAAGCTTGATCACTGGGACTACCTGACCTTCCTCGTCATTATCGGCGCCTGCCTGTGTATTCTCGTGATTTTGCTGTGGATCGCCGGGTTGCCCGGTCGCATTGCCATTGCCCGCAAGCACCCGGACGCAGAAGCGGTGCGCATAATGGGGTACGCGGGTTTCCTCGCCGTGGTGCCGTGGATCAATGCATTCATCTGGGCGTTTAAACCGACCGATACCATCGATATTCGCCGGTTGCCCGAAGAAGAGGCGCAGGCAATCGATGAAAATATCGCGCGTTTGAAAGGGGATGAGGGCGACAAAAAGAAGAGATCATCCGGTGGTAATCCCCCGCATGACACTCCCCCGCACAATAATGGCGATACAGACGCTTAAGGGGCCGCATTAATGCTGTTGGGCTTCGTCATACTGTTCGTCTACATCGTCGCCGTCTGGCTGACGTTTTTTAAATTTAAATGGATGAAGTTCAATATCGCCTGGGGCATTGTGTCCCTGTCGGTGGGCCTGCATCTGTTGCTGATTTTCCTGATCGGGTTGCGCTTTATTACCCCGTATTCCACCAATGCACGCATGATCCAGCACACCATTCAGCTGACCCCGCGCTTGAATGAACCAACGCTGGTGACCGATGTATTGGTGGAGCCGAATGTGTTGGTCAAAAAAGGCCAGCCGCTATTTCAGTTTGACCGCCGCCCGTACGAATACAAGGTGCGGGAATATGAAGCGGAACTGGCGAAGGCCAAACAAAATGTAAAGGTACTGGAAGCAGACATTCAGTTGGCGTCGCAGAAAGTGGTGCAGAAGGAGGCCGAGCTGGTGTATGCGCGCTATGAACTTGCGCTGTCGGAGAAACTCGCGCGCACCGGCGCCGGCCCCCAGGAAGATGTGGAAAAATGGAGCGCCCGTGTCGTTGCCAGTGAAGCCGGTATTCGCGAGGCCATGGCCGAAGTCGAGCGAGCGGAACTCGAATACAACTCGCGCATTGATGGGGTCAATACCACCGTAGCCACGATTCAGGCGAAACTCGATCTGGCCCAGTTCTATCTCGACAATACCTTGATGACCGCCCCGGAAGACGGCCATGTGATGAACCTGCAGGTGCGCCCGGGCATGGTTGCCGGCTCTTTTCGTATCGGCGCCATCGCAACCTTTGTGTGCGAGTCTGACCGTTATCTGCTGGCGAATTATTTTCAGGAGAACCTGAAACATGTGGAGGAAGGGCAGGTGGTGGAAGTCGCCCTCGACCTGTACCCGGGGCAGATTTTTACCGGCAAGGTAGAGGCCATCTGGCGTGGCAGTGGACATGGCCAGTTGCTTCCCAGCGGCAAGTTGCCCAAGTTTCATTTCCGGCCGTTGGAGATGCCGCAGGGGCAGTTTGTCGTCGCTATCCGTATGGACGGGGACGATCAGTCCAAATTCCCCATTGGCACTCAGGGGCGCGCGGCCATTTATACCGATACATCCAGCGGCTTCGTGATACTGCGCAAGATCGGTATCCGCGCCTACTCCTGGGCAAACTATCTGTACCCCTTCGCCGGATGAACAGTCGCACGCTTCCACTCGTCTACTTGCTGCTGGCTCTGGTGCTAGGCCTGGCTGCACAGGGCTGTGCGTTACGTACACCACCGTCGCCCGTAGAAAATCTCGACGCTGCCCTGCCACCGGAGACCGAGGTGCCCCTGGAGTGGGTGGCGCGCACCAGCAATTTGCCGGTTGTGGATAACTGGCTTGGGACCTTCGATGATCCGGTGTTGACTGCGCTGGTCGCGGAAGCCATGGCCAACAACCTGGATTTACACCAGGCCATAGCAGATGTGGAAATTGCACGGCAGCTGGTGGTTGTGGCCGGTGCTCCGCTGAAACCGCAAGTGGGCGGGAAAATCGGTGCCAAGCGAACCCACGACTTCGGTGACGATGATCGTTTCAAACATACCTTCAGTCATACCATCGCCGGGCTCGGGGTGACCTGGGAGATGGACCTGTGGGGCAAGCTGCGCGCGAATCGCGCGGCTGCCATCGCCGACTACGAGGCCAGTGAATTTGATCTCGTATACGCGCGCCAGTCCCTTGCCGCAACGGTGGCGCTGAACTGGTATCTGGTGACCGAGGCATTGCAGTTGATTCAGCTTGCGGACGACGCTGTGCGTATTTACTCCCAGTTGTTCGAGCTGTCGGAAGTGCGTAACCAGAGTGGCAAGAGTTCGCAGCTGGACGTGGTGGACTCACGTGCGCGTCTACAAAATGCGGAAAGTGAACGCGAAAAGGCCAAGATTAATTACGGCGAGCTGGTGCGCACGCTTGAAGTGCTACTTGGACGTTACCCATCAGCGGAACTTCGTGGTGCCGAGAAGTATCCGCCGCTGCCACCACCAGTATCGGCGGGGCTACCCGTGACACTGTTGGAACGCCGCCCGGATGTTATTGCTGCTGAATATCTGGTTCTGGCTGCCTTTCGCAAGGAAGAATCCGCGCGCCTGACACTGTTGCCAGACTTTTCTCTGGAACTCACTGCCGAGCGTCTCGGTGATCACTTGTTGAAAATCCTCCGCTTGAGTCCTTACTGGGCATCTGCGGAAGTGGGCGCAACCATTCCGATTTACGAAGGTGGTGCCCTGTGTGCGTACGTGCGGATCGCCACCGCGGAACAGGCGCAGGCGGTGGCCAATTATGGCAGCGTTGTATTGAACGCATTCCGCGAAGTAGAAACGCTATTGGCCAGTGAATCACTGTTAGCCAGCGAGCTGTATTACGCGCAGCGTGCGTTGCAGGACCGCACCCGCGCAGTGGAAATCGCAATCGAACAGTACCGCGCAGGCAAGCGGGATTTGTTGTGGGTGGGTGAGCTTCAGGCGGAGCAGTTGCTGGTGGAGTCAAATGTAATCCGCTTGCGCAATGCGCGTGTAGCCAATCGGATTCGCTTGCACCTGGCGCTGGGTGGTGGGTTTGAAGCGGTCGCGCTGGCAGCGCCAGGCCCGGGAGGCAGTAAATGAGCCACCGGCCACATGTGCTCGCAACGGCGCTGATACTGGCGGTAACCACGTTTCTGTTTCACGCTGCGGTATTGCTGGAATTTGCCCATCATATGTCGCGTGTGCATCAGTGGTTTGCCGATGTTCTGGGCAGCGGTAGGGCGGACACAGTACTGGTAACACTCTGTTTTGTTTCGTTATTCATTACCCACGTGATTGAAGCCGCCCTGTGGGGTTTGTTTTTCTGGCGCAAGCGCCTGGTGCCGAATTTTGTCGAAGGGGTGTACTTTGCCACCTCATCGATTACTGCCCTGGGTTATGGTGATGTGGTGCTGAAACCACCCTGGCGCATGTTAGGGCCGCTGTTGGCCGTTAACGGGCTACTGATTTTTGGATGCTCTACCGCCTTTCTGTTCCTGGTTCTGCAGAAAGTCTGGGGTACCCTGTAGCAATCGTTTATCGCGCTACTTCACTTCCAGCGGGTATCGGTAAACCCCGCTAATTCTTTGCCCATATCTGGGTCTTCTTGTCAGTTCCGAATCTGACTAGTCTTCTGCGCGGCGAGATCATAGACTGCCGGTATACGGTTTAATTTGTGAGCATACTGTGCAGCCAGATCCGGTCATTTGTAACCGTGCGCGTCTTGCGCGCGACAAGCGCTTCGATGGGCGCTTCTTCACTGCGGTGAAGACCACCG
Source organism: Microbulbifer agarilyticus (assembly GCF_001999945.1). Lineage (NCBI taxonomy): Bacteria > Pseudomonadati > Pseudomonadota > Gammaproteobacteria > Cellvibrionales > Microbulbiferaceae > Microbulbifer > Microbulbifer agarilyticus. Next base: position 3,008,926 of record NZ_CP019650.1, on the reverse strand, counting down.
GTATTTTTTGCCGTCCGATCTGTCCGGCGCGGCCGCCGTTGGAGAAGAACGTCGAATACTTCAACACCGCTGCGGAAGCCACCGCCGCGGGCTATCGCCCGTGTCTGCGTTGTCGACCGGACGCGGCTCCGGGCAGTGCCGCCTGGGGGCTTGTATCCACCACCGTGCAGCGCGCTTTGGCGTTGATGCGCGCGGAGCGTGAAGCGCAGTCCATTGAGCAGCTTGCCGAGCGTCTGGGGATTACTAGCCGCTATTTGCGCAAACTCTTTGCCGAACATATCGGGCTGAGCCCCTTGCAGGTGTGGCAGACGGAGCGCGCGTTGTTTGCGTTCGGGCTACTGCGGGATACCTACCTACCGGTAGCCGACATTGCCTTTGCCTCGGGCTTCAATAGCCTACGTCGCTTCAATGGGGTGTTCAAATCCATTTATCACCGCACGCCGAGCGAAGTACGTCGGGAATCGACCAAGCGCGCTCAGCAGTCGGATTCTGGTAACGGAGTGCAGATTTATCTGAGTTATCGCCCGCCCTTCGACTGGCCCGCGCTGCTGGCGTTTTTTGCTGCCCGCGCGCTGCCCGGTGTGGAGCAGGTGATAGCGGCGGAGGATCCGGAACAGGGAGAATACCAGCGCAGTTTCGCGCTGCACGGTCAGCGCGGTGTGCTGCGCGTTGCGCACGAGCCTGAAAAGTGCCGCCTGCGGGTGGGCGTCTTTGGCGAAGGCGGCACTGAAGGTTGTGGTGCTGTGTTGTACCCGCTGCGGGAAAAATTGCGGCGGCTATTCGACCTGGATGCGGACAGTGAGGAGATCCGTGAGCACTTGCAGGCGGACCCGCTGTTGCGGCAGGTGCTGGGCACAACGCCGGGCGTGCGTTTACCCGGCGCCTGGGACCCGTTTGAATACACCTTGCGGGCGATTATCGGTCAGCAGATCTCCGTTGCCGCCGCGACCACCATTGCCGGGCGTGTGGCCAGGGGGTATGGCGAAGCGTTTACCGGCCCAAGTGGTGAGCAGCTGTTATTCCCCAGTGCAGAACAGCTGCGCGATGCCGATTTTTCCGATATCGGGGTAACCCGTACTCGCGCCGCCACGTTGCGTAATTTTGTCGCCGCCACCTTGGCCGGGGATGTCGATTTTGATGAGCCGGAGCTGGAGGCGTTTTGCCGGCAGATGACGGCACTCCCTGGTATCGGCGACTGGACTGCGCACTATACGGCGATGCGCGGCCTTTCGATGCCGGATGCCTTTCCCGCGTCAGATCTGGGGATTTTAATCGCGCTTGGTGATAGTGAGAAAAAAGCGACCCCCAAACAGGCGCTGGCGCGGGCAGAATCCTGGCGGCCTTGGCGTGCTTACGGGGCATTGCTGCTGTGGCAGTCCCTCAAACTGAAGACCAAAGAGAACTCCTCAACATGATCTGGTACCAAATTTATCCCAGTGCCTTTGGCGAACTTGGTATTGCTGCGAGCGAAGCGGGGCTTGTGGGTATTGACCTGCAGGCTGGCAAGCGGCCCTTACCGGTGCGAGAAGGCTGGTTACAAGCGTCGACACCGCATACGGATTTGGCGTTTGAGCAGCTCGAGGCGTACTTCGCCGGCGAGCTGCAGTCTTTTGATCTCCCGCAGGGTGCCGCGGGCACACCATTTCAGCAGTCCGTGTGGCGCGCACTGTGTGCGATCCCTTTTGGCGAGACCCGTAGTTACCGCGAGCTGGCAGAGGCGATTGGCAACCCCAAAGCGGTGCGCGCAGTGGCCCGGGCCAATGGTGCCAACCCGCTTTCCATCGTCGTTCCCTGCCATCGGGTCATCGGCGCCGACGGGTCGCTGACCGGGTATGCGGGGGGCATCGAGATGAAGGCGCGGCTGTTGGCGCTGGAAGGGGTTCTGATTGGCTGATTTGTCTGGCTGGTCACGGGTGGCTGGGGTGCCCTGAGGGTGGCAATCCAACCCGGCGGGCGGGATAATACGCGGCTTATTTCAACGACGTAGCACTGATTGCCGGAGGTCGCATGCTGTACAGATTGGGCGATAAACAGCCACAGCTTGAGGGTGAAGGCCATTATGTCGCGCCCGGCGCGCGGGTAATCGGCAATGTGCTGATGATGCCCCACAGTTCGGTGTGGTTTAACGCGGTGATCCGCGGCGATAACGAGCTAATTACCATCGGCGAGCGGGCCAACGTTCAGGATGGCTCGGTGCTGCACAACGATCCGGGCAAACCGTTGACCATCGGTACTGGTGTGACCGTGGGGCACAATGTGACCTTGCACGGTTGCGAGATTGGCGAATATTCCCTGGTGGGGATGAACGCGGTGGTGTTGAATGGGGCCAAGATTGGGCGTTGTTGCATCATTGGGGCGAATGCGCTGGTGAAGGAAAATATGGAGATTCCAGATTTTTCGCTGGTACTGGGTAGCCCCGCCAAGGTGATGAAGACGTTGGACGAGTCGACGTTTGAGTTGCTGAAATTGAGTAGTGATGTGTATGTGGCGAACGGCCAGCGCTTTGCGGAAGAGCTGGTTGAGGTCTGAGTCATGTCTGAGAGTGACTGGAGCCGCGTAAAGGATAAAGAGCCTGAGCCGATGTTTGAGTTTCCAGTAAAGTCTCCGTGCGTTTCCGTGTGTGCGTTGAACAGTGAGGACATCTGTGAGGGGTGTTTTCGTTCCGGTACGGAGATCAGCCAGTGGGGGAAGATGAACAACGCCCAGAAGCGTGAGGTGCTGAGTAAGTGCCAGGAGCGGGCTGTTGAGATGAAGCGGGTTTGGTGGACTGACTGAACCTCGACCTGGTTTCGTTTTGTCTGTCCGTTTGAGGCGGCGGATCAGTGGGTACGAGTTTTCAGGACCACTGTGAACCCATCCCTGGGCGTTGCGGCGCAAACTTCCTGTTTGCGACGCTCCTGAAAACTCGTACCCACTGCTCCACCTGCGCAGCGACCACTTTACTTCGCTATAGAATTTGCCTGCCAAGTCCATGAAATGATGTGGGCTTGAGAAGAAGTTATTGATCAAAATATTTTGTACATAGAGGGGCTGTTTCCCCTTGATGTATTGCCGGAACAGAGCGCTGTAAGAGCCCCGGAACCAAATTAAATAGAAAAATATGACCCAACCCTTCGTACATTTAAGAGTCCACTCCGAATACTCCCTGATTGACGGCCTGGTACGTATCAAGCCGCTGATCGGCCGCGTTGCGGAGCTGGAAATGCCGGCGGTGGCGATCACCGATCAAACCAACTTCTATGCACAGGTTAAGTTTTATAAAGCCTGTATGGGTGCCGGTATCAAGCCGATCACCGGCGCCGACTTCTGGCTGAAAGAAGGTGGTGAAGAGCAGCCGACGCTGGTATCACTGTATGCAATGAATGCCGACGGCTACCGCAATATTACCGAGCTGATTTCCCGCGCGTGGATGGAAGGGCAATACCATGGCCACGCATTTGTGGAGCGGGAGTGGATCAAGGAAGCGTCGGAAGGCGTTTTGATGTTGTCCGGTGCCAAGTACGGTGATGTAGGCCGCGCGCTGGTTGCCGGGCGAACTTCGCAGGCCGAGGCACTGGCTCAGGAGTGGTCCAGCATTTTCCCGGGCCGCTATTACCTGGAGTTACAGCGCACCGGGCGCGCGGGTGATGAAGAGTACCTGCATGCGGCGGTGGAGCTGGCCGGCAAGATGAACCTGCCGGTGGTGGCTACCAACGATGTTCGTTTTATCGAAGACAGCGAGTTTGAAGCCCACGAAGTACGCGTGTGTATTCGTGAAGGCCGTGCACTGGACGATCCGCGCCGCGAACGCCGCTATTCTGCCGAGCAGTACCTGCGTACTCCGGAAGAAATGTGCGAGCTGTTCAAGGATATTCCGGAAGCGCTGGAAAACACGGTAGAGATAGCCCGTCGTTGTTCTTCGCCCATCCAGCTCGGTAAATACTTCCTGCCCCAGTTCCCGATTCCGGAGGGCATGACCGAAAACCAGTTCTTCGAGAAGATTTCTTTCGACGGCCTCTACGAGCGCCTTGAGCATATCCTCGATAAGTCCGCGCCCGACTACGAGGCGCGTAAGAAAGAATACGAAGACCGCCTGCGCTTTGAGCTGGATATCGTTATCCAGATGGGATTCCCGGGCTACTTCCTGATCGTAATGGACTTTATCCAGTGGGCGAAGGATCACGATATTCCGGTTGGCCCGGGGCGGGGTTCCGGTGCGGGCTCGCTGATTGCCTACTCGCAAAAAATTACCGATCTCGATCCGCTGCAGTACGATCTGCTGTTTGAGCGATTCCTGAACCCGGAACGGGTTTCCATGCCCGACTTCGACGTTGACTTCTGTATGGAGAAACGCGACCGGGTGATCAACTACGTTGCGGAAAACTATGGCCGCAACGCGGTAAGCCAGATTATTACCTTCGGTACCATGGCCGCGAAGGCGGTGGTGCGGGACGTGGCGCGGGTGCAGGGCAAGTCTTACGGCCTGGCCGATAAACTGTCCAAGATGATCCCCGCTGATGTGGGCATGACCCTGCAAAAGGCCTTCGAGCAGGAAGAAATACTGCGTGAATTCCTCGAGAACGACGAGGAAGGCCAGGAAATCTGGGAGATGGCGCTGCAGCTCGAGGGTGTTGCACGTAACGTGGGTAAGCACGCCGGTGGTGTCGTAATCGCCCCGACCAAGCTCACCGATTTTGCTCCGCTGTACTGTGACGAGACCGGTGCCGGTCTGGTTACCCAGTTCGATAAGAACGACGTGGAAGACGCGGGTCTGGTGAAGTTCGACTTCCTGGGTCTGCGGACCTTGACCATCATCGACTGGGCCAAGGCGATGGTGGACGAGCAACGCGCGCGTGAGGGTAAAGAACCTTTGGTGATCGAGGCGTTGCCGCTGGACGATACCGAGACGTTCAAACTGATCAAGCGTGCCGAAACCACCGCGGTGTTCCAGCTGGAATCCCGCGGTATGAAGGACCTGATCAAACGTCTGCAGCCAGATAACCTCGAGGACATGATCGCCCTGGTGGCCCTGTTCCGTCCGGGCCCGCTGCAGTCGGGCATGGTGGACGACTTCATTAACCGGAAGCACGGCCGTGCGCAGGTGGCCTATCCGGATGCCAAGTATCAGCACGAAAAACTGAAGCCAATTCTCGAACCGACCTACGGCGTTATTGTTTACCAGGAACAGGTAATGCAGATCGCCCAGGAACTAGCGGGTTATACCCTGGGTGGCGCAGACATGCTGCGCCGGGCCATGGGTAAGAAAAAGCCCGAAGAAATGGCCAAGCAGCGGGCCACCTTCGAAGAGGGTGCCAAGGACCAGGGGGTAGATCCCGATCTGGCGATTAAGATCTTTGACCTGGTGGAAAAGTTCGCCGGTTACGGTTTTAACAAATCGCACTCCGCTGCCTATGCACTGGTTTCCTACCAAACCGCGTGGCTGAAGGCCCATTACCCGGCGCAGTTTATGGCGGCCACCATGTCTTCGGACATGGACAAGACCGATAAGGTCGTAATCTTCATTGAAGAGTGCCGGGCCATGGGCCTGGACCTGGTGCCGCCGGATGTAAACTTGGGCAGCTACCAGTTCTCGGTGGATGTGGATAACCGCATCATCTATGGCCTGGGTGCGATCAAGGGCCTGGGTGAAGGCCCGATCGATAACATCATCGCCGAGCGTGAAAGCGGCGGTCCGTTTACAGACCTGTTCGACTTCTGCTCGCGTATCGACCCGCGCAAGGTCAACAAGCGCGCGCTGGAAGCGCTGGTGCGTTCCGGTGCGCTGGACAGCATCGGCCCGGATACCAACAGTGCCGATGGCCTCGACTACTCCCGCGCGGTGCTGTTCAACGCGCTGGACGAGGCGGTGAAGTCTGCAGAACAGCAGAGCAAAAACGACAGCGCCGGCATGATGGATCTGTTCGGTGAGGTGGTGCGCTCTGCGTCCGACGGTGATGTGTACGAAGATTTCCGCGGCGCACGTCCGTGGAGTATTCGCGAGCGTTTGGAAGGGGAGAAAAACACCCTTGGCCTGTACCTCACCGGCCACCCTATCGACGAATACGAAGAAGAATTGAAGCACCTGGTGAATGCGCGCATCGCCGACCTGAAGCCCGGACGGGAAAACCAGAAGGTGGCCGGCCTGGTGGTGGGCATGCGTGTGATGAAGACCAAGCGCGGTGATTCCATGGCCATTGTTTCCCTCGATGACCGCAGTGCGCGTATTGAGGCAGCGGTGTTCAGCGAGGCTTTTGGCGAACACCGCGAGAAGCTGGTGAAGGATTCACTGCTGGTGCTGGAAGGCTCTATCTCCCACGACGATTACAGTGGTGGCTTGAAGATGAGCGTGAACAACGTGTCCACTCTGGATGACCTGCGCAGTGGCAGCGTGATCGGCGTGACCTTGAAAATCGACAGCGCTCAGGCGATGCCGAAGATGGGCCAACGCCTTAGTGCCTGCCTGCGCCCCTACGTGGGTGGCAGCTGCCCGGTGATGGTCGAGGTGGAGCGCAGTGATGCGAAGGGTACTTTCCGTCTGGCGGATGAGTGGAAAGTGGAACCCAACGATCAGTTGATTCAGTCGCTGCGCGAGGTAGTTGGGCGGGAGCGGGTACAGCTCAACTACAATCAGCGGCAGTAAATTAGGCCTGCCGCCTTGGTTGCAGGGGAGAATTCGCTGTCGCCAGTTTCTCTTTGCTCACGCTCCAGCAACCTCGCCAGCAACATAGGCATATTGGACACAGGAGATGCCGGTTAGTGCGCTGTGCACTCGACTGGCTGGTCCTGGCCCGGTAAGCTAGCGGCCATTTTCAGTAGACGAGGCCTGTTTGCGACCGTTCGGGGTATTTTGGTCGCATTTTCCAACATTTGGCAGGCCCACAGAATTATCAAGGCGCGAATTACATGAACTTCAGTTTTCTCGAGTTTGAACAGCCGATTGCGGAACTGGAAAGCAAGATCAAGGAGCTTCAGCACGTCGGGGACGACAATGACCTCAATATTGCTGAAGAGATCACCCGCCTGCGGGAAAAGAGCGAGAAGCTCACCGAATCCCTGTATTCCGACCTCTCTCCCTGGCAGATCGTCCAGGTAGCCCGTCATCCTCAGCGTCCTTATGCGAAGGATTACATTGAGCGTATTTTCACCGATTGGGATGAACTCCACGGCGACCGTCACTTTGGTGATGACAAGGCGATCATCGCTGGCATCGGCCGTTTGGAAGGCCGCCCGGTGGCGGTGATTGGTGAGGAGAAGGGCCGCTCGGTAAACGAGAAGGTGAAGCGTAACTTTGGTATGCCGAAGCCGGAAGGTTACCGCAAGGCGCAGCGCGTGATGGAGATGGCGGAGCGCTTTAAGATGCCGGTGCTGACGCTGATCGACACTCCGGGGGCCTACCCGGGTATCGATAGTGAGGAGCGCGGTATTTCCGAGGCGATTGCCAAGAACCTGGCGGTAATGTCCCGTCTGCGTACGCCGATTATCTGTACGGTGATTGGTGAGGGCTCTTCCGGTGGCGCACTCGCGATCGGTGTGGGCGACCAGCTGAACATGCTGCAGTACTCCACTTACTTTGTGATTTCCCCGGAAGGTTGCGCGAATATTATTTGGAAGACTGTGGAGAAGGCGCCGCTGGCGGCCGAGGCCATGGGTGTAACTTCCAGTGTGCTTGAGGAACTCGGCATTGTGGATGAAACCCTGCCTGAGCCTCTCGGTGGTGCGCACCGCGATCCGGACCTGATGGCAGCGCGTCTGCGCGATCGTCTGTCTGAGCAGCTGGATAAGCTGAGTGCTGTTCCTCTGGATGAGCTGCTGGAGAAGCGTTACCAGCGTCTTATGAGCTACGGCAACGTTGTTAGCTAATTTTTGGCCTCTCTAAGGCCTTAGGTGGTTCTGAATTGATTCTGTGGCGGCAAACTGTCGCGCAGGGCTTTTCAGGACCGCTGTAGACCCATCCCTGGGCGCTTCGTCGCAAACATCCTGTTTGCGACGATCCTGAAAAGCCCTGCCCGACAATTCGCCTTCTCATTTAGCATCTGTATTTTTTCCCGGTTCTCGATCTGACGTGATCAAGCCGTTTGCGGCGATGGCCTTGTGAATCCGACTGCAGGTTTTGCCAAACTTCGCCACTTCCCCAATTGTCGGTTTTTCATCCGCATCCAGCCGGTGTTCCCACTCGTCGATTTCCTGATCCAGATATTCCAGCAGTTTCTTCGCACACCCCTGACAGGGGCCGGCGCAGAGTTCGGCGGCCGGCATGGTGAAAGGCAGGGTGGCGCGTACTTCTGAGATGATGTTGCGCATCACGGTGCTGGTATCTGGCTTCATGGGGCCAGTATAAGGTGGCGAAAAAGGCATCAGAGGGTGCTCTGTGGTCAGAGCTGGGCGACTCCACGGAAGTTACAAGTCGCGAAACGTCACCTCGGTTTCTGTTCAAACCCGGCCTCATCCCCTATACTCAGCGCCAACTTGTCGGAGTGCCTTTTGGGCTGAGATCGCTGTCGCGAGATCCGTTGAACCTGATCAGGGTAACCCCTGCGTAGGGAACAAGATCTGAATTCGCTACTTTTCGTGCGCTGGAACCACTCTCCACGCTCGAGCCTCTCTCTCCCTTTCTGCACCCCGATATTCCATTCACGGATACCATTAAATGGAAACAAGCGTCAGCTAATGACGTAAAGGGGTCAGCATGTCTCAGGTCGCCGAACCGAAAAATAAAACCCAGAACAGTGCGAGTAAAAGCAGCCGTGCGCAGCAGCAGGAAAGCGCGAAGCAGTTTCTGGATAACCTCACCGCACAGCAGTTTCCCAACTCGCGCAAGGTTTACCTGGAAGGGGAAAACGAAGGCGTAAAAGTGGGTGTACGCGAAATCTGCCTGGGCAAGAGCCTGGTGGGTGGTGACGAAGAGAACCCCATTTTTGAGCCGAATGAGCCGCTGCAGGTGTATGACACTGCCGGTCCATACTCTGATCCCAACTACAAGCCGAATGTCCGCGAAGGTCTGCCCAAGTTGCGTCAGGCGTGGGTGGAGAATCGTGGTGATACCGAGGTGCTGGATACCCGTCAGGCGGCCTACAGTCAGAAGCGTATGGCAGATCAGGGGCTCGACCACATCCGTTTCGATAACCTGCCGGCGCCGCGCAAGGCAAAGGCTGGCAAGAATGTTACCCAGATGCACTATGCGCGTCAGGGCATTATCACTCCGGAAATGGAATTTATTGCGATCCGCGAAAACATGGGGCGTGCCGAGCTGGCTGAACAGCTGACCGACGCGGATTACCAGAAAGCGCGCGATGGTATCTATATCCCACCGCAGATCACCCCAGAATTTGTACGCCGTGAAGTGGCTGAAGGTCGCGCGATTATCCCGGCCAACATCAACCACACCGAGCTGGAGCCGATGATTATCGGCCGTAACTTCCTGGCGAAGGTAAATTCCAACATTGGTAACTCCGCGATTACTTCTTCTATTGAAGAAGAAGTGGAGAAGCTGGTGTGGTCCATCAAGTGGGGTGGTGACACCGTGATGGATCTGTCTACCGGTCAGAACATTCACGAAACCCGTGAGTGGATCCTGCGTAACAGCCCGGTACCGATCGGCACCGTACCGATTTACCAGGCGCTGGAAAAAGTCGACGGCATTGCCGAAGACCTGAACTGGGAAGTGTTCCGCGATACCCTGATCGAACAGGCGGAGCAGGGTGTGGATTACTTCACCATTCACGCTGGCGTACTGCTGCGTTATGTTCCAATGACAGCTAAGCGTGTTACCGGCATTGTGTCCCGCGGTGGTTCCATCATGGCCAAGTGGTGTCTTGCCCACCACAAAGAGAACTTCCTTTACACCCACTTCGAAGATATCTGTGAAATCCTCAAAGCGTACGACGTGAGCTTCTCCCTGGGTGACGGCCTGCGCCCGGGCTGTATTGCTGACGCTAACGACGAAGCCCAGTTCGGCGAACTGCGCACTCTGGGTGAGCTGACCGAAATTGCCTGGAAGCACGACGTGCAGACCATGATCGAAGGCCCGGGCCACGTGCCCATGCACAAGATCAAGGAAAACATGGACGAGCAGCTGGAGCACTGCCATGGTGCGCCTTTCTATACCCTCGGCCCTTTGACCACCGATATTGCTCCGGGCTACGACCACATTACTTCTGGTATCGGTGCGGCGATGATCGGCAGCATGGGCTGCGCAATGCTGTGCTATGTAACACCGAAAGAGCACCTGGGTCTGCCAAACAAGGAAGACGTAAAAGAAGGCTTGATGGCTTATAAGATCGCGGCGCATGCGGCAGACCTGGCCAAGGGCCACCCGCGCGCGTACAAGCGTGACGATGCGTTGTCCAAAGCCCGCTTTGAATTCCGCTGGGAAGACCAGTTCAACCTGGGTCTGGATCCGGAGCGCGCGCGTGCTTACCACGATGAAACCCTGCCCAAGGAATCCGGCAAAATTGCCCACTTCTGCTCCATGTGCGGACCGAAATTCTGCTCCATGAAAATTACGCAGGACGTGCGTGAGTACGCTGCCAAGCAGGAAGCGGAACAAGGCATGGAAGAGATGTCCATCAAGTTCAAGGACATGGGCGCCGAGATTTACCACAAGGGGTAATGCCCCAGTTGCCGGTTCGGAAGGAAGTTGTGGCACACGCTGAATTAAATATCGCAATTGCAGGCGCCGGTTTGATGGGGCGCCTGCTGGCCTGGCGGTTATCCACAGAGGGTTATCGAGTCAGCTTGTTTGACGCCGGTAGCCTGGATAACCCCTCGGGCGCGTGTCACACCGCGGCCGGCATGATCTCCCCACTCTCCGAGCTGTTTCACTGCCCGCTCCCTATCTACGAGCTTGGTATGCACAGCCTGCAAAACTGGCCGCGTTGGGTGGCACAGCTGGAGCAGGAAGTGGGGGTGAGTGTTGATTACCGTCAATCCGGTAGTGTGCTGGTCGCCCACCCGCAGGACCGCAGTGAATTGCTGCAGTTTCAGCAGGAGCTGACGGCCAAATTGGGTGGTGCAGGCGGTGACCAGTTGCGTTGGCTCGATAGCCGTGGCCTGAGTGCGCTGGAACCGGAGCTGGATCGCTTCGAGCAAGGCTTGTTTTTAGCCTCGGAAGCGGATGTGGATAACCGCAAGCTGCTTCCGGCATTACTACAGGCGGTGATGCAAAACGGGGTAAGGCTGTACGAGCATACTGCCGTCGAATGCGCCCCGAACGAAGTGCTTACGGCACGTGGTAGCGAAGCGTTTGACCTGGTGATAGACGCCCGTGGCCTCGGCGCCAATGGTGCTATCCATGGCCTGCGCGGCGTGCGCGGTGAAGTGATGGTGGTGGAAACCGCAGAGGTACAGCTGCAGCGCCCAGTGCGGTTGCTACACCCGCGTTACCAGCTTTACGCAGTACCTCGTGCGAACCACCAAACGGTGATCGGCGCGACCGAGATCGAGAGCGAGGATATGAGCCCGATTTCGCTGCGTTCCAGTATGGAGCTTTCCAGTGCACTGTATTCGATCCATCCGGCGTTTGCTGAAGCGCGGGTGATCGAAACCCGTGTGAACTGTCGGCCGGCCACCATGGACAACCTTCCTGTCGTGGAAAGTGAGCCAGGGCTGATACGCGTGAATGGCCTCTTTCGCCACGGCTATCTGCTGGCGCCGGCGCTGGTGCTGCAGGTCGAGGATGCGTTGTCCAAATTAACCCAAGAAACGGAACAGGTGACCTGATGCAATTACTGGTCAATGGCGAGAATGTAAATTTGAATGACGGCGCTTCGGTTGCCGCGCTGTTGCAGCAGCTTGGTTACACCGGTGAAACTTTTGCGGTGGCAGTCAATGGTGACTTCGTTCCCCGTGCGACCTATGACGCAACAACCCTGAGCGCTGGTGACCAGCTGGATATTGTTGCGCCAGTGGTGGGAGGTTAAGCATGACGGATAAACTCAAACTGTACGGCAAAGAGTTCGATAGTCGCCTGTTGGTAGGTACCGCACTGTATCCGTCGCCTGCGGTCATGCGCGAATCGGTGAGCGCATCAGGCTCACAAATTATTACTTTGTCCCTGCGCCGCCAGAATCCGGAGCAGCAGCAGGGCAAGATGATCTGGGATTACATTCAGGAGTCCGGCTGCCAGCTTTTGCCGAATACCGCCGGCTGCAAGACCCCGAAAGAAGTAATTGCCCTTGCAGAAATGAGCCGCGAGATTTTCGCAACTGACTGGCTCAAGCTGGAGGTCATCGGTGATGACTACAATCTGCAGCCGGACCCTTATGGTTTGATCGAAGCGGCGCGTGAGCTGGTCAAGCGCGGCTTTAAAGTGCTCCCATATTGCACCGACGATCTGGTGGTGTGTCGCAAACTATTGGAAGTTGGCTGTGAAGTACTGATGCCCTGGGGTTCCCCCATCGGCACCGGTCGTGGCCTGATGAACAAATACAATCTGCAGACCCTGCGCGAGCGCTTGCCGGATACGCCGTTGATTATCGACGCCGGTATTGGCGCGCCTTCGCAGGCCGGTGAGGCGATGGAAATGGGTTTTGATGCGGTGCTGCTGAATACCGCCATCGCCAAAGCCCAGAACCCGGTATTGATGGCGCAGGCGTTCAAGCTGGCCATTGAATCCGGGCGCGCCGCGCGCAACGCGGGACTGATGCTCAAGCGCCAGACCGCCAGCCCGAGCACCCCAACCCTGGATATGCCGTTCTGGCAGCAAACCGTGACTGCGGGGGAAAACGCATGAGCGAGGCTGTGCCAATGTCATTGCCAATGCAAACACGTCCGGTTGTGTGGACGATTGCCGGCAGTGATTCCGGTGGCGGCGCCGGTATTCAGGCCGATCTGCTGACATTTCACGATCTCGGTGTCCATGGCTGTAGCGCCATCACCGCAAATACTGCGCAAAACACGCTGACCGTAGCCGCGATCAATCCATTGCCAGAGTCCGCTTTGCAATCACAGCTGGATGCGCTGCTCAGTGATCTGCCACCGTTGGCCATTAAAATCGGTTTGTTAGCCAATACTGCCCAGGTTCACATTGTGGCGGACTTTTTGCGCGGGTTGCGGGCTCAGGGTTGCCAAGTACCTGTGGTGTACGATCCGGTTGCAGTTGCCAGCAGTGGTGCATCGATGACCGAAGGCAGTACTGGTGCAGCGGTGGTGAGCGAACTATTACCCCTGTGTGATGTGCTCACTCCCAACCGTGTGGAATTGGAGTGGTTGGCGTCGGCCGAGGTAGACAGTGCCGGCGACATCTTGATCGCCGCAAAAAAACTCGCCGGGGCCAATGAAATTGCGCTCGCCGTAACCGGTGGGCATTTCGATATTGAGCCGGGAACCACCGCAGACCTGCTATGTGTTCCCGGTGAGACCGGCATCACTAGCGACTGGTTGATCGGCAGGAAAATCGATACCCGCGATACTCACGGCACCGGCTGCACTTATTCTTCAGCGGTTGCTGCGATACTTGCGCAGGGATATCCGCTCAAAGACGCTTGCGTGGTAGCCAATGCCTATGTGCGCCGTGGGTTACGCCTGGGTAATAGTTCACAAATTGGTGAAGGACCGGGGCCGGTAGGGCATTGCGGCTGGCCGAATGAACTGCAGGATTTTCCGGAAGTGCTCGTCGCTGGAAGCGAGCGAGCCAAACACTATGCAACCTTTGACGCAGCCGCAGCAGAAAATTATGCCGCTGAATTTGTGCAGCCCGACACCACCCGTCTGGGACTGTATCCGGTTGTGGAAACGGTGGAGTGGATTGAAAAGCTAGCCCGTGAGGGCGTACGGACGCTGCAGTTGCGGATCAAGAATCCTGGCGATGACCTGCGTGAGCAGATTGAACGCGCGGTAGCTATCGGCCGGAAATTTGATCTGCGTCTGTTTATCAATGATTACTGGCAGTTGGCGATCGAGTGTGGTGCCTACGGTGTGCACCTGGGGCAGGAAGACTTGCAGGCTGCTGATCTGCAGGCGATTCAGCGTGCGGGGTTGAAGCTAGGTATCAGTACGCACGGCTTTTTCGAAATGCTGTATGCCTGGCAGTACCGTCCCAGTTATCTGGCGACCGGCGCCATCTATGCCACCAACACTAAAGATATGAGCGGGCAGCTGCAGGGGCCGAGAAAGCTTGCGCGTATGGCGACGCTTCTGCCAGATTACCCGCTGGTGGCGATTGGCGGGATCAATGTCGAGCGCGCACCGGATGTTGCGGCGAGCGGCGTCGGCAGTATTGCTGTGGTAACTGCGATTACCCAGGCCCCCGATTACCAAGCCGCAGTTACGCAACTGCGCGCTGTTATTGAATAGTTATGTGAATAGTTACGTGAATAATCTGGTTCACTGGAGTCGAGCCCGTGTTGAGTCGTAAACAACTACAGCGCTACAGCCGGCAGATCATGTTGCCGCAGATCGGTGAAACCGGTCAGGAGAAGCTGGGTTCGGCACGTGTGCTCATTATTGGGCTGGGCGGTCTCGGTAGTCCCGCCGCGCTATACCTTGCTGCGGCCGGTATCGGTGAACTACATCTGGTGGATGGCGACCAGGTGGATATCTCTAATCTCCAGCGTCAGGTACTGTACAAGACCAATCACCGGGATAAGGACAAGGCTGTGGTTGCCGCGCAGCAATTGACGGCAACCAACCCTGAGGTCCGTGTGCACGCCCACAGTCGTATGGCCGATGAAGCCTGGCTGTCAGCGTTGTTGTCCGAGCAGAACTTTGATGTGGTGCTGGACTGTACCGACAACCTGAATATTCGCCATATCATTAATCGTGTGTGCCGGGCACAGAAGGTAGCCGTGGTGATGGCTTCGGTGCGGGGTTTTTCGGGGCAGCTTGTCAGCTTCGATTTTCGAAGTTCAGATTCCCCCTGTTACGCCTGTCTGTTTCCGCCGGCTGGCGAAACAACGGACTTGCCCGAGGCGGAGAACTGCGCAACCGTAGGCGTGATCGGGCCCGCGCTGGGCATGATTGGCAGCGCTCAGGCGTTGGAGGCAATCAAGTCTATTGTGGGCTTGCCGTTCACCAGCTTGAACCAATTGCAGCTGTTCGAGGCCGGCAGCCTTGAGTGGCGTTCTCTGGGGCTATCGCAAAACAGTACTTGCCCCGTGTGCGGATAACCAGTAAAAAAGAGGAATACCTAATAATGATAGGGAGCTCCTCTTGTTGAATCATCCTCTGCCCCGTTCACTTTTCCACTCACTGCCTCGCGTTGTCGCGATCTTTGCGCTCAGTGTATTTGCATTGGGTTGTAGTGAAAAAACTTCCACACCGACTGCTGAAACGTCGGCAGCCGAAACTCAGACTGCAGGCCAGAAAATTGTGGCTGAGGAAATGGCAGCGTCGGGGGGCAGTGAGACGGCTAGTCAGCCCGCAGCCAAAGCGAAACCGGGTCAGGTTTCTCAAAAGCATCTGGAAATGTATCAGCAGACTTGTGGCAGCTGCCACGAGAGAGGCCTGGTAGGCGCGCCCCGGACTGGCGACGTTGAGGCCTGGAAGCCGCGTATGGCGAAAGGTATGGACACGCTGGTTGCTCATGCCCGGGATGGTTTCAAGGCGATGCCGCCGGCGGGCTTGTGCTTTAGCTGTACCGATGAGGACTACGTGGCGCTGATTGAATATATGGCAAGCCCCAAGTAGCCCCCAGTCTCCGTTAGCGGGCTGCTACCTCTACTGCGTTAAGCAGTTCTGCGTACTGGCCCGTAACGACATTCATATTGCGCAGCATAATGTCGGTGGTGCCAGTAATCACATGAATCTGGCGTGATTCCGACATCTGCATCTCCCCATCGAACCCGCGGCTTGCATAACTCAGGTGTCCCTGGGTCTTCAGCAGGTTGCGGGTAATCTCAGTCGTGTTGAGTTGGCTGTCGAGCAAGAAGCTCAGCATCTGTTCAAATTCCGCGAGGTCCTCGTACAGTAAGCGCGTGCCCTCGCTGCCTGCCACACCCCAGTACTGGGCCACATAATTCTTTGCGATACGCTGGGATAACATACGCTGGCGGCCGGAAACGTTTACCAATTCGGCACTGCTGTGGTTGGCTAGCGCCTGCAGCCGCATCACATAGGTGTGCGCCGCCGGCAGCAGCGTATTACTGCGTCGAAATAATTCTGCCGCGTTGAACTTGCTCACGGGTTCGCGCGCAATTTCCGCAAAACCCTTCCATTCCTCCTGTACCAGACGGAGCGTACTGGTTACCGGGGCAGCCGGTTTAAAGTTTGCCAGCTGGTTCAGATTGCGCTCAAACTCTGACATCGAACGCTCGAATACCTGACGGTGCTTTTCTACGGAGGGCTGAATGCCCTGCAGGATATAGGTTTGCGTGATGCGCTGCGAAAGCATGCGCTGTCTGCCGGCGATGTTGATGGCATCGCCCATATTGAATCCTGGCGTTGACGTTGCGTACTCGGGATCTGCACTTGCCGCGAGTTCGGCACCGCTGAAAATAACGAGCAGGATCAGGGATAAAGCGTATTTCATAATCACTTTCCTGAAACGGAGGTTTGAGTGGGAGAAAAAGCCCCGGCCTTGCGGCCGGGTAAGTGCTCAACGTGTGGGTATGAACCCAATAGTCAAATCAAAGGCGGGCTCCGCATTCATGTTGAGCATACGGAGCCACCTGAAAGGCCGTCTTAGAATTTAGCTGCAGCGGTCAGCCACAGTTTGTCGGTGTCTACGCTGAAGTCGTCAGCGGTGTAGTTGCTGTACTTCATGCTCAGGTTTACACCGGCCAGTTTGCCTGCAACCAGGAAGCCAGCTTCGCTACCGAGCTTGTCCATACCGGATATGCCGCTATCATTGGAGCTCAGCTGGTGGTAGTTGAACGCCAGTTTCACAGCGCCCAGGCTGGTGCCCACGGACAGATAAACATCTTCAACACCGCCGGCAATGTTGCCGGTACCACCGCCGAGCAGCTTGTCATTCCAGCCCTGGAACTTGTGCAGGGTGGCCAGAGGGGTGATGAACTGGCCGTCGGCGCCGTCAGCACCCAGTACTTCGTAGCCACCAGAGATGTTTACAGAACCTACTTTGTAGCTGCCTTCCGCCAGCAGGTAGTCCGCGTCGTAGTCAGCCGGGTTATCCGCTGCGGAGGATTGCATGGCGTACTCCAGCGCGTACTTCAGGCCGCCCTGGCCACCGGCAAAGCGCACACCGTAAGTGTCGGTAGAAAAGTGAGTGGCATCTTCATTGTCGATTAGGTAGGCGTAGCCGCTCAGCGTGCCAGCGGAAAGGCCTGCATATTTAGCGTTCAGCAGGACGGTGTTGTTGGTGTGGTCGCCGAGCGGGCTGTCTTCACCAAAAATACGATTCACGTTATTTACGTGTGCCAGGAACAGGGTGGTGTCTTCCAGGCTGGTGTTGGTTACGCTGAAGGCGTCGTACGTCTGCTCATTCTGACGGAAGCCTACACCACCAACAAAACGCTGGTTGTCCAGCAAGATACGCTGGCGACCAAACTTCGCTGTGGTGGCACCAGTGGTATAAGCGAGATAGGCCTGGTTCACCTCGGTGCCTTCCGGGTCTGCAACGCCACCTTCGAAATCGGTGATGTGGGCTACATCATCCATCTCAATCAGAGTGCTGAAACCCTCGTAAGATGCGGAGGAAAAGGTCAGTCGGGTTTGCACACTGGTGAGGTCATAATCGACGCCGTCGACATCAACCATTTCGGTGCGCGCGCGCAGGCCCAGAGTGACGTCAGCCTGGGCCAGTGCGTCGGCAAAGCTCGCAACTTGGGGCGCCTGCTCTTCGGTCATTTCCTGGGAGAAGGCCGGTGAGGCGATCAGGGCGCCCATGGTCAGGGCCAGCAGGCTTTTGGTCAGAAGCGGTTGGGTGGAAGTTTTTTGGTTTTTCATATTGTGTTCCTGTCAAGGAGAGTAAAAGTGTTTGGTTATTGCCCTGAGGAAACGTTACCGCGTGTTAACTTTTGGGCTCCCACTCACGCACTGCAAAAGTGTGAGTGGGAAAGCGAAACTTCTGTAATGTTGCCGAGCGGACTCAGGCCGCGTTATCGACGGTTTCTTTGATATCCCCGGCTGTTTGCGCTGGTGCAGTATTTGATTTTGCCGGTACAGACTTCTTGGTCGGCACGTCCGGTTTACTGTGTCGCTCGTGCAGGAACTTCAGTACCTTGGCCCGGTATTGGTTGTAGAGCGGGTCATCTGCCAGTTCCAGTCGATGGCGCGGGCGTTCCAGATCCACCTCCAGAATTTCACCTATGGTGGCGGCCGGGCCGTTGGTCATCATTACGATGCGATCGGAAAGTAGCACTGCCTCATCCACATCATGGGTGATCATGATCACGGTATTGTTGAGTTCTGCCTGAATTTCCATCAGTGAGTCTTGCATGTGTGCACGGGTCAGTGCGTCCAGTGCGCCAAATGGCTCATCCATCAGCAAAACTTTTGGCTGCATGGCCAGGGCGCGGGCGATACCGACACGCTGCTTCATTCCACCGGAAATCTCGTCCGGCCGTTTGTGCATGGCGTGGCTCATGTGTACGAGATCGAGGTTATGTTCGATCCATTCGCGCATTTCGGCTTTGGATTTGTTTTTGCCAAACACCTGCTTTACCGCCAGCTCCACGTTTTCATACGCGGTAAGCCAAGGCAGCAGGGAGTGGTTCTGGAATACAACAGCCCGCTCCGGGCCCGGCTCGGTCACTTCTTTCCCGTTCAGGATAACGCCGCCACGGGTTGCTTGATAAAGGCCTGCTACAACATTCAAGACGGTGGATTTACCGCAGCCGGAGTGGCCGATCAGCGATACGAATTCGCCCTGGGAAATCTTCAGGTCCACATCGCGCAAGGCGGTGAAGGGACCATTCGGGGTCGGGAATTCCATATCGATATGGCTGATATCTAGAAGTACGCTCATTGTCTCGTTCTCCTTAAAAATTGTTTCACCTGGTACCGGGATTAGTTCGCTGTTTTGTCCCAGGAAACCAGTTTTTGCAGGGCCAGCATGCCGCGGTCGAGCAGGAAGCCAATCAAGCCGATGACCAGTACTGCGGCCATGATGCGGGCCAGGGAGTCGGAGCTACCATTCTGGAACTCGTCCCATACGAATTTTCCGAGGCCGGGGTTCTGTGCCAGCATTTCCGCTGCGATGAGTACCATCCAGGCCACGCCGAGGGAGAGACGCATGCCGGTAAAGATCATGGGTACGGAGGCTGGCAGAACAATTTTTTGCACGTGTCGCAGGGCGGGCAGGCGCAGTACTTTACTCACATTCACCAAGTCTTTATCAATACCGGCAACACCGACCGCGGTGTTGATAACCATTGGCCACAGGCAGCACAAGGTTACTGTGATGAGTGAATTCAGAAACGATTTGGCTACCAGTGGGTCTGGCGACGTATACAGTGCGGAGACCACCATGGTCACCAGCGGCAGCCAGGCCAGTGGCGATACCGGCTTGAAGATCTGAATGATCGGATTGATTGCGTTGTTCAGCGCTTGGCTCAAACCAATGGTGATACCCAGTGGAATGGCGATAGCTACTGCCAGCAGGAAGCCGCTCATGACGGTTACCAGACTGGTAATGATCTGATCCAAGAAGGTTTCTTTACCTGTGTAGGCGCGGATTTTGGGCTGGTAGTTTGGGTCTTTTGCTACACGTTCCGCATTGCGCTTTTCCTGGCGCTCATAGAAGGCCTGCTCTTTTTCGCGGGAGCGCTGGTGCTCATCATGCAGGGCATTGAACTGCTCCATGACTGCAGCGGGACCGGGAAACTTACCCAATGATGTATCAATATTCTGTGCAGTGACGGACCATAGCAGCAGGAAAGCGAGTATGCCTGCGGCGGGCAGTGCCACCAGTCGGATGGCATTGCTGAAAAAGGTTCCGTCCAGTTGCGGCAGCTTTAGGCCGCTGAATTTTGTGGCGATTACAGTAGCGGTATTCATTCCTGTTACCTCAGCACACGAGTTGAGCGTTAGTTATGAGCCTGAAAGTATTATTGTTTTGAGGAGGGCACTGGCCTGTATCACAGGCCAGTGCTTTTCGAGGCTTGATTACAGTTTTTGTCCGGACTTCAGGCCAATATCGAATTTCTCGATGTAAGCATTTGGCTCTTTGCCGTTGTAGACGATACCGTCGATGAAGTGGGTCTGCGGGTTGCGGAAGCCATCTTCGGTTTCGAAGTCTGGGAATTGCGCTGCAGTAGCCAGCTTCTCTTCAATCAGGGACTTGGCGGCTGCCTGGTAAATGTCAGGGCGGTATACCTTGGCTGCCAGTTCTTTGTACCAGTCGTCAGGCTTGTCTTCGGAGATCTGGCCCCAGCGGCGCATCTGAGTCAGGTACCAGATAGCGTCGGAGTAGTAGGGGTAGGTCGCGTTGTAGCGGAAGAATACGTTGAAGTCTGGTACTTCGCGCTTGTCGCCTTTTTCGTACTCAAAAGTACCGGTCATACTGTTGGCAATTACGTCGTAGTCGGCGCCCACGTAGTTAGACTGGGAGAGAATCTTCACCGCTTCCGGGCGGTTCGCGTTGTTGTTCTCGTCCAGCCACATAGCGGCACGAATCAGAGCGCGGGTAACACGAACGGTGGTGTTCGGATATTTTTCAGCAAACTCTTTGGTGATGCCGAAGACTTTTTCCGGGTTGTCCTTCCAGATTTCGTAGTCGGTTACTACCGGTACGCCAATGCCTTTAAATACCGCCTGCTGGTTCCAGGGCTCACCTACGCAGTAGCCGTAGATGGTGCCGGCTTCCAGAGTGGCTGGCATTTGCGGTGGCGGAGTTACGGACAGAAGGGCGTCTGCATCAATCTGGCCGGAGATGTCGCCTTTATGCGGTGCGTAGTAGCCCGGGTGGATACCGCCAGCGGCGAGCCAATAGCGCAGCTCATAGTTGTGCGTGGATACTGGGAATACCATACCCATGTTGAAGGGCTTACCTTCATCTTTGTATTTTTCAACAACCGGCTTCAGCGCGTCTGCCTTGATCGGGTGTACCGGCTTGCCATCCGCCTGTTTGGGAATGTTTGGCTTCATCTCTTCCCAGATGGCATTGGAAACGGTAATGCCGTTACCGTTCAGGTCCATGGAGAAGGGAGTGATGATCTCGGCTTTGGTGCCGAAGCCCATGGTCGCGGCGATTGGCTGGCCTGCGAGCATGTGGGCACCGTCCAGGCGTCCATCGATTACGCCGTCCAGCAATACTTTCCAGTTGGCCTGCGCTTCGATGGTTACGTAAAGGCCTTCATCTTCGAAGTAGCCCTTTTCGTAAGCGATGGCGATGGGGGCCATATCGGTCAGCTTGATAAAACCAAACGTCAGTTCTTCTTTTTCCGGGTAGCCCAGCTCCTCGGCGGTAGCGGGCGAAATGCTGAAGCCCACTGCCAGCGCTAGAGACGCTGCAAGAGTTTTAAATGGCTTGTTCCAGGTCATGGTTAGTTTGCTCCAAGTTTTGTCAGCGATGTAGTTGTAAAACTCTATGTTGAGCGGCCAGTGAATCTGGTGACTGCAATTCAGGCCAAAAAAAAGCGCTCACCGACTGCCCGTTACGTTCGACGGGATCGGTGAGCGCCTCTGCTCTAAGACAAGCACCTAGGTGCGTTGCCTGACTAATTTTTTGTGAGCTACTTGTAGCTCGTCGACGGGCAGCTGACTGTGAGCGGCCGGTCATTTGTGGTGCGCGTGGTTTGTTACGCGCTCACTCTCACCATTGCAGACTCCGTGCCAACTTTTTCTGAGATGTGTTTGCCCAGTCGGGAGTTTGGTGGTTTATGGGGGAGGTATATATGGGGTGAGGAAATACTCACATTCGCCAAAGCCCCTGTTTTTATAAGGTTTACTGAACTGCATGCAGCGAAAACTAATTGGCGACAAAGGGCCGTCGGTCCAGCTTGTTACGCTATTCAGGCAAAGGGAATGCTGCGCCACTGCGCCTGGAGTTATGTGTGATCGGGGCTTTGGCCGGTTTGGCTCAGACGACCGTTTCAGTGCAGGGTGGTGAATGTGGGGATAGATTTGGTGCAGGCTATTGAGTGGGGAGAGGCTTAAACGGTGCGCGGGTGGGGTTGTTTTGGTGCGAATGCATACTCACTGTACATTTCTCGTCAGATTTTGTCTGAATGGTTGACCGGGAAATAAAAAGGCCGGGTGTTGCCACCCGGCCTTTTGAACGTTCCAGTACTAATCGAGGGATTAGAAGCTGTAGTTCAGAGATGCACCTACCAGCCAGGCTTCCAGGTTGGTGGTGCCACCGTTAAAGTAGGTGCCGAGACCGATGTCTGGAGTCAGCGGCAGAGCCTGGAACTCCTGGATGGGCTCGTCATCACCCCAGATGTAAGCCAGACCACCATCGACGCTCAGCTGGTCGTTGAACTTGTAGGTGCCGCCGAAGGTAACCCACTGACGATCCGCGTCCGGAATGGACAGGGTGCGCCAGGTTACCGGCAGACCCAAGCCGCCATTCAGGCCCACAGCAGCGGATTCGATGCGGCCATCTTCGTTCAGACCATCGCGTGCTGCACCGTTGTCGTAGGCGTAGCCCACGCGCCAGGTGATTTCTTCACACGGGTAGTATTCCGCACCCAGGCTGTAGCGCCAGCCGCTCTGAAAGTTTTCTTCTTTGATCAGCAGTGGGTTGTAACGATCTACAGGCTCATCGTTGATACGCTGATCCGGGAAGAAGGCTTGCAGGCGCTCGAAGTCGTCCCAGTCGGTCCACAGGGCGCCCATGGCGATGCCCCAGTGCTCATCGAAGCGGTGGTAGATGCCGATTTCCAGAGTGTCGGGAAGGTCCAGAGTCAGTCGAGCGCGCTCATTGTCAAATGGACGTCCATCGACAAAGGAAGGCAGCAGATCGGAATTTACGTCTGCATCAATCTCAGGGCGCAGCTCGGACTGATAGGAAACGCCCACGTGGGTGTGGCCGTCTGCACTGCGCCACAGACCGCCGATGCTCCACCCTACATACCAGTCATCGCCATCGGCGTCGAGGATTTTGGCGTTGGAGACAGGGAAACCTAGCAGCTGCTCCGCAGCATCTTCCAGTACGAAGTTGTTCGGGACTTTGGTCTTCAGTGTGGCGTCGCCATACAGGAAGTTCGCAGACAGCCCGATGCTGAACTGGTTGTTGAAGTCAAACGCAACAGACGGCGCGATGGTGACAGACAGCAGCTCAGTTTTGTCGGAGATGTGGGTTACCGGCCAGCTGGAATTAAAATCGGTCTCCAGGCCGTAGTCGGTATTCATGGCAATACCGAATGACCAGCAGTCGTCTACCGGAATCGCCAGGTAGGCATTGGGTACGAATGCGGAGCTGGCGTAGTCGTCTGCTGTATCGAATACAGACGCGGCCAGCACCGGGCCTTGCTGGGTCAGCAGGTAGTAGTCTGTGGTGCCCGCGGCATCAATTTCCGGGTTTACGTAGGTCACGCCTACGGAGAAAGCCATTTCATTGAACAGCGCAGAACCTGCCGGGTTGCGAGCGAGAATGGCGGCGTTATCACCAATGGCATTTTCCGCGGCAAACGCGCGGCCCAAACCGGAGGTACTGGATTCCTGGAGGGCGAAACCAGCTGCAAATGCGCCACTCGAATAAGTACCGGCGGTTACGGAACAGATCGCTGCGGCTAATGCGGCTTTACGCAGAGTTTTAGTGTTCATGAGGTCCCACTCAATTACTGAAAAGAATGCCAGTTGGTGTGGAAGCCCACTCCGAAACTTGGCTGAGAATCTATTCCGGAAAAAGTTTGCATACAGCAAACATGTTCCTAGTAGATGGAGTCTAGCAGTGTCAAATTTACCTACTAGATAAATGCGGCGTCTTTATAGAGACGAATTGCGGAAAAATCTACGCTTTGACGTAATTTTTTTGGAGAGTGTGGGAAATTTTTAAAAATTATTTTTTGATGGAAATTTCTTTTCCATCAATGAGTAATTTTGTCAGGGTGATCTGGTAGCTTTTGCCATTTTCTTCGCGTTGCATCAGTTTTACGAGTGCATAGTTCCACTCTGGCGCGAACCATATGTTTGTGACGCGCTGTGCACCTTCGTCGCGAATGCGTTGCACCTTTATTGTTTCAATCTCGCCCATTGGTGTTTTGACGGTTTCCTTGCCCGCCACTTCAAATTCGTACTCACGAATTTTTTTTCCGTCGGCCACCAGATACTTCAATGGTTGTTTTCCATTGGCAACGTCAATGGCCAATTGCATCTGATAACTTATCTTGTCTTGAATATTTTCCGGTGCTTTTTCAATGCTGCGGGACTTGTTGTAAATATTGACGACACGTTTTCCGTCATCTTCAAAACTGAGCGCGGTGTGACGATCGCGGCCGAGGCCGGATTTTTGATAATCGTAGTGTTGCGGGATCAGGCGCAGCCCTTTCTGTGCGAAGCGGGAGTACTCTTCAATTTTCGCGAACATGGAGTGTGCGGAAAAATCCAGGCGCCAGCTTTGCGGGTTGCCGCTGAGGGTGCGCTCCGCCTTGACGGCAAAACCGCTGAACTTGGCTTCGTAGGTGGCGGTGAAGGGGAGTAGGACGCGGGGCGCTGCAGGTTGAGCGCTTGTCTCGGCAACACTCGCCAGGCTGCCTAGCAGGAAGGAGGCGAGGACGGTTGTGAAAAAAGGTAAAAGGAAAGAAGTGGACGCAATAGTGCGGGCGCAACGATTCAAGAGATAACCTCCGGCCTGTTATTGGACTTCCATCTATATGGATGGTCTCAGACCGGAAGTTGTACCGGCCCTACAACCGCAACCCGCTGCGAGGTAGTAGCTCTCCGTCGAATTCGGCGCGGTCGCCGACCATGCGAAGACGCCCTTGGGCAAACCACTGGGCCACCTGCGGGTAGATTTTATGTTCCTGCACCAGCACCCGTTGTGCAAGCAACTCTGGCGTATCACCGGTTTCGATGGGGACGGCAGCCTGCAAAATAGGCGGGCCACCATCCAGCTCCTCGGTGACAAAGTGCACGGTGGCGCCATGTTCATCGTCACCCGCTTCCAGTGCACGCTTGTGCGTGTGCAGGCCCTGGTACTTTGGCAGCAAAGATGGATGAATGTTCAATAGCCGTCCACTGTAGTGGCGTACAAAGTCCGGGGTAAGGATGCGCATAAACCCGGCCAGTATGACCAGGTCCGGTTCATAGCTGTCGATGAGCTTGACCATGGCCCGGTCGAAACTGTCGCGGTCGGCGAAGTCCTTGTGGCTCAGAACCTCGGTCGATACACCCGCATTTTGCGCGCGGGTGAGCCCGTAGGCATCGGCTTTGTTACTGATGACGGCTTCAACGGCGTATTCGCATTCCGCGTTTGCCGCTGCATCGAGGAACGTCTGCAGGTTGCTGCCGCTGCCGGAGATAAGGACTACGGCGCGGCACTTGCGCGTTGGAGAAGAGGAATCGGCAGACATATGAGATTACAGGCCCGCCAGCTCAACCGCTTCGCCACCGTCGGCTGCTTCAATGCTGCCGACGATAAAGGCGTCTTCGCCCAGTTCCTGCAGCTTGGCAACGGCCTTGTCTGCCTGCTCAGCGGGCACACAGATCACCATGCCCACACCACAGTTAAAGGTGCGGTACATCTCGCGGCTTTCAATGTTGCCGGCTTCCTGCAGCCAACGGAATACCGGAGGCAGGTCCCAGCTCTTGGTATCGATAACCGCACGGGCGTTGTCCGGCAGTACCCGCGGCAGATTTTCCAGCAGGCCGCCACCGGTAATGTGGCTCAGCGCGTTAACCTGCACTTCCTTCATCAGGGCGAGCAGGCTCTTCACGTAGATACGGGTCGGCGCAATCAGGGATTCGGCCAGGGATTTGCCTTCGAGGTCCTTGTTCAGGTCCGCACCGCTGATTTCCAGCACCTTTCGGATCAGGGAGTAGCCGTTGGAGTGCGGGCCAGAGGCGCCGAGGCCAATTAGCTTGTCGCCGGTCTTAACCTTGCTGCCGTCGATGATTTCGGATTTTTCTACCACGCCCACACAGAAACCTGCCAGGTCGTAGTCTTCACCCTCGTACATGCCGGGCATTTCAGCGGTCTCGCCGCCCACCAGTGCCGCGCCGGCCAGTTCACAGCCTTTGCCGATGCCGGTGACTACGTCGGCTGCAATGTCGACGTTCAGTTTGCCGGTGGCGTAGTAGTCCAGGAAGAACAGAGGTTCTGCGCCGGCCACTACCAGATCGTTGACACACATGGCGACCAGATCGATACCGATGCTGTCGTGGATGCCCAGATCCATAGCCAGGCGCAGTTTGGTGCCGACACCGTCAGTGCCGGACACCAGTACCGGCTCTTTATAACCGCTCGGCAGCTGGCAGAGGGCGCCGAAGCCGCCCAGGCCGCCCATGACCTCCGGGCGCGTGGTGCGCTTGGCCACGTGCTTGATACGCTCAACCAGAGCGTTACCCGCGTCGATATCGACACCGGCGTCTTTATAGTTGAGAGAAGGGCTTGTGGAGGAGTTGGGCTTGGAGTCGCTCATGGTTCAACCTGATAAGGGCCTAGATAAGAAGGGCGCGTATTCTAGTAGAAATTTACCTGAATGTGCGAACTGAAGGCTGGGAGAAACAGCCGACACTGATACAATAGCCGGTAATTGACTGCCGAGGTTCGTCTTCGGCGTGGGAACGCACTGCGCGATTGCCCTCCGCGGCAGAGAATTCTGCTGAGAGATAGCGATCAAATGTGCGCCTAATATGTAATAACATGTCTGGACCAGTATTAACGTCTGTGACTAAACAGTGTCTGTGACATATATAGAGGTAAAAGGGGACCGCGAGCCAATGCCATCGATCATAACCCCCCGGGTATTACTCTGTTTCGCTTTCATGCTGGCGGTACTGCTGGCCCTGCCTGCTTCGGCCCGCGTGATGCCAGACCTCTACGATGTCAGCGAGGCGGTTGCCAGCCGCGGCGCCAGCGACCGGGCGAGTGCCACGGCGCGCGGCCTGGAACGCGTATTTATCCGGGTAACCGGTGACCTGGAAATAGCCCAAGATCCCAAGATCGCACCGGTGCTCCAGCAATCCCAGAAGCTGGTGCAGAGCTACCGCTATGAAAGCGACGGCAACCAGCTCTACCTGAACCTGGCGTTTGACCCGCAGGCGGTGGGCGACCTGGTGCACAAGCTGCAATTGCCGCTGTGGCCCAACAACCGCCCGGGTACTCTGGTGTGGATGGCGGTCGATACCCTGCAGGGCGGACGCGACTCCCTGCGCCAGGAAGACTACCCGGAGCTGTTCGGCCTGCTTGACGGTCTCGCCATGGAGCGCGGCCTGCCTCTCGACTTTCCCGTCATGGATTTGAATGACCAACGCAACATGCCACTGGGCAGCCTGTGGGCACAAGATGAAGGTGCGGCCGAGCGCGCCGGCGTGCGCTACCGCCCGGATGCCACCCTGATGGGGCGCCTGCTCCAGACTTCTGGCCAGCGCTGGCAAGCCAACTGGCTGTTGATCCACGGCGGTCGCAGCTATGCCTTCGACGCCAGTGGTAGCTCTATGGAAGAAGTGGCTCTGCGCGGTGTGAACGGTGCGGCCAATCTGCTGGCTGAGCGCTACGCGGTGCGTAGTTCTGATACCGGCGTAACCAGCGCGGTGCTGGTAGAAATCTCCGGCATTCGCAGCTTCGCCCAGTACTCCGCGGCGACTTCCTACCTGCACGGCTTGGCCCAGGTCAGCAGCGCAGACGTGCTTGCTGTGCATGGCGACCGCCTGACTCTGGCTCTGACCACCAGTACTCAGCTGCAAACCCTGCAGAATCTCCTCTCCCTGAACCGCAACCTGCAGTCGGCCCGAGACGACGGGCTGGTCGACCTCTCCGGCTACCGCGCGCCGCTGGGCAGTGCACAGAATCCGTTGCGATACAGCTGGCAGTAAGATTCGTGGCAGGTAGCAGTCAATCCGGTGGTGTGCCGCAGCAACTCCCTTTAGGAGTTTCCCTGCGCGACGACGCCACCTTTGCCAACTTTTTCCAGTCGCCGGACGATGGCAATCGTCAGGTGGTAGGTATGTTGCAGGCCTTTGCCAGTGGGCAAAGTCCGGAGCAGGCAATGTACCTCTGGGGGGAGTCCGGCAGTGGGGTGACGCATCTGCTGCAATCCGCCTGTCAGGTGGCTGAAGCCACCGGGCGCCGCTTCCAGTACCTGCCGCTGACGGATCTTATTCACGCCGACCCGGAGCAGATTGTCGAAGGATTGGAGAACCTGGATCTCGTCTGTATCGATGACCTGCAGGAGATCGAGGGTGGCGCACACTGGCAGACGGCGCTGTTTCACCTGTACAACCGCCTGCGTGATAGCGGCCGACAGCTGCTGTTGGGCGCGCGTAAGTCACCGCGCGGCCTGAATCTTACCCTGGCGGACCTGCAGTCCCGCCTGCAGTGGGGCCTCACCTTTCAGCTTCATCCCCTCAGCGACAGCGACAAGCTGGGCGCACTGATCCAGCGCAGCAAGTTGCGCGGGTTCGACCTGCCAGAGGATGTGGCCCAATACATTCTGCACCGGGCGCCGCGGGATACCCGCGCTCTGTTCGCCTGCCTGGAGCAACTCGACCGCGCCTCTTTGCAGGCGCAGCGCAAAGTCACCATTCCTTTCGTCAAGCAGGTCCTCAATATTTGACCGCGCCGTAGCCTTCACATTGGCTGCTGACCTCACTGCCATCCTCTGGACGGAAATGCCCATCGAAACACCGCGGTAGCGGCCAGCGTGGCTTGCGAATGCGCAAGCCCTGAGATTCGTCGCAGGCTTGATCATCCCTGTTCAAACACCAGTTGCCCGGCTCCGCTCGCGGTGCGTCATTGCGCTGGTGGCGAAACTGGGAAACCGCGTTGTACACCAGTCGGCGTGCCCGATTCAGACTGCCCAGCGGTTCCCACTCGCCAACACCGCGCCACGGGTTCATCGATAGGTTTTCACAAAAGGTCTGCTGGGCTTCGCCGGTAAATTCCTGCGGTGGAATATGTACGCGTGCCACGGGAATAAATGGAGATTGCGATTCCTGCCAGATCACGGTGCCGTCATCCAGCGGCATGTCTGCCTCGCTCGCTTCTGCAACTTTCGGTTGCAGCATAAATTCAAAGCAGGCACTGCCTGTGTTCAGGGTGTCGGCCATCTGCTCGGTAAGAAAATTGTCGTCACTCTGCTGAACGGTGACAGGGTAGCGGCTGCCAGGACAGGGGCGTGTGGAGAATTTTACCGGGGTATTCCCCAATCGATAGGGCAGCATGGAAAAGTACTGCGCATGCAGTGGATTATTGATGGTTGAGGATACGGTCTGGTAGGCACGCAGGGTTTCGATTGGGTGCAGCCGCGGCGGCCATATGCCCATAAACCAGCCGCCGCGATCCATCTTGGCGAGGTAATGCATATTGTCCGCGTAATCGAAAATATTTCGATTAAAAAACGCCGGCATGTTGGTCATGATGAAATCTTGGTTGGTGCTGCCTGCATCGGCCAGTTCCGGGGCAATGGGCGTGCCCGGAGTATTCATCACTTTCACCGCCATGCCACGGGCGTCACCTTTCCCGTCTGGCTGTACCTGCATGTCGCCATTGGAGAAGCGAATCCACGCGCGGTAGCTGCGGCCGGGTTCACTGAAAATGGAGTGACGGAATTGCGCTGGAATATCGCCGTTGATTTCGAAGTCGGCGCGCACGCAACCGGTGGCTTTGGCGTGGGCATCTCTCCGATACTGATCGCCGTATTGGGGGCTGTTGAGCGCGTGCGCTGCTTTAGAAATCTCCCTTGCCGACTGAATTGCCGACGCAATGGCGGCCTGCTCGGCAGGGGAGATGTCCATTCCCAGTGTATCCAGTTCGGCAGGCTTCACTTCATGCGCGGTTTCTTTAGCAGTAGCGACGAATGTTGTGGAAGCGCAAAAAACTGCGGCGAGTATTGGTGCAATAAAACCTGTGTAGGAGCGCGGCAACTTCATGGTGTTACCTCGCTGTTAACCAGTTGCGGTGCAGCATCGTGGCGGAAGGGCGCGCAGGCCTGGTCGCCGATGGCGCTGGCCGGCGGCTCCGGGTATTGATCCCAGTTTTGCGGGTCGCCACCTAAACGTTCCGAGAAGTCCGGGTTGCCCATTATCTTCAGGTACTCCAGCAGTGCCAGTCGCTCGCCTTCTTTGAAGCGCCGGCCGATACGGCCGGGTACATCGGCATCGGTGAACTGGTGGCCGCTATTGCTGTTACCTTTTTGCGTGGTATCAAATTCGAAATTGCCGCGGCGCATCTCGGTCATATAGCCCAGCTTCCGTGGGTTGTATTCCCGGTGGCCGACACCGAAACGTACCGGGCGAACCTCTCTCGGTGAGAGCAGGTCGTAAATAGTGGGCACCGAGCCGTTATGCAGGAAGGGCGGCGTGGCCCAGACACCGTGCAGCGGCCGAGCCTTGTACGCCGCTTTATTGACGATGCGGAAGGGCACATTCAGCCCGTCGTAATCGGCGACGCCATTGGCGTCGCTGGAAATACCGCTGTTCTCGTAAAGCACCGGTACCAATTCATTGATCAGCAATTGCAAACCGTCGCCGGCATTCACACGACGGTTAACGGCGTCGTCCGGGTCGTTTGGGTTTTTGGCCACCAGTGGACCCGGATCGTAGGTGTGATCGACGAAGTTGTTCGCTGCAGTGGGGTCGGTTCCGATCACCTCCACATCAATCCACGGCACCGCCCAAATAGACTCGCGCCAGTCTTCACGCAGGGGATGGTCTTGTTCGTCATAACTGATCTGGCCCGACATATCCCACTGCCAGTTTACGTCGCGCTGGTTGGTGGGGTTGTCACCGGGATTGGCGGCGACCGCCCACTGGTAAGGTTTGGATGGGTGCGGGCCGTGGCAGTGGGCACACTGGTCGGCGAACAGCTCCTTGCCTTCGCGGGCCTGTGCGAGATCAATTTCACCCAACACATCTTCCGGCCACTTGGGCGGTCGCAGTTTGCGCAGAGTGGTTTCCACGCAATGCATACCCTTCACATCGATGGTGGTTTGGCCGAATTCGCCCTCGGGAAGCAGGTTCCCTTTTTCGTCTACCAGTTTTACTGGCGCCATCACCCCGAGGCCTTCGCCCACGTTCCGTGCCATGGCCTGGTTGGTAAAGCCGGTGTATTGCACCCAGTCAAAACGCCAGATGTCCCACAAAAACGGGTAGCTCACCGGTGCATCTGCCGGCTGATAATTCTCTTCAATATTCAGGTTGTAGCCGAACACCACGTTGCCGATACGTCCAACCGCATCGGTGCGGCCGCGGCCTTCGGCCACCGGGAAGTTTGCATCGCGCCCCGGGCCTTTGGCGAATTCAAAGAAGCGTTTGCGGTATGCGGAAAAGTCCTGCTTTAGCTGCGCCCGTGCCTGTTTATCGTCGCCGGCAACTTCATCGGCAAAGCGCGACCACTTCAGGGGGTTGAACGCTGTTTCCAGCGTGGTGGCGCCCAGGGAGAAAATGAATTCCCCGGGGGCACTTGTGGACATGCCGTGAATAGCCTGGCCGCCATCTACACGCAGCGCGGTACCCTTGTAGTGCAGCTCACCGGTGTGGCACAGGGCGCAGCCCAGGTCCAGGCGCTCGGAATCGTCAAAGATATTCGTGTGGCTGCCCATGCCCACCGGGTAAATACTGCCAGCATTGGATTTGGGGCTGAAGGTGGGGTCGATAATAAAACCCCAGCCTCGCATGTTTTCTTCGCTGGCCAGCTTTTCTTTGGAAAATGGTTGTTCCAATGCCTGCAGCCACTCGAAGTGCAGCCCCTGCAGTTCCGTTCCCTGTGGTGTGTTGTAAAACAGTTGGCGGTCTTCGTCCGTCCACCCCTGATCCAGATAGCGCACCTCAGAAATACGTTCTTCGGTGATATTGGGTTCAAAGAATTTATGCGCGAGGGTGCAGCCAGTCAGCGTGAGCCCGCAAATAGCAGACAGGGCAAGGGGTAACTTGAGACGACGAAAATCCATTTGCGTGTATTCCCAGTGAGAGCAATCGAGTTGTACTGCGGCGGTGGCGGCTTATCAGCGAAGTGCAGAGCGCGACCGCGAAGCGACACATTGTAAATTGCGCCAACGGAAATAAAAGAGGGGAAGGGGGGTGCTACCGCTTAAGGTGCCCAAGAAGTGTAAAAAGAGTGCAAGGACGGATGATTGGGACGAGGGGAGTGTGAATCAATGTCACAAATGGGAGTTTGTCGGCAGTGCTGCCACCGTCACCCGGTGGGGTGACGGCAGCGCACACAGGGCTTAGTTCGCCTGTTTGCTGTTTACCCAGTCGGTAACCAGCTCTTCCAGCACATCCAGTGGTACGGCACCGTTGGCCAGCACCACATCGTGGAACTCGCGGATGTCGAACTTATCACCCAGCTGCTGCTTGGCGTTTTCGCGCAGCTCGAGGATTTTCATCATGCCGATCTTGTAGGCGGTGGCCTGACCAGGCATCACGATGTAGCGTTCAATGGCTTTCACTACATCCTCTTTGGGGTTGGGGCTGTTTTCTGCCAGCCAATCAATGGTTTCCTCGCGGGTCCATTTCTTGCTGTGCAGGCCGGTATCCACCACCAGGCGGCCAGCGCGCCACAGTTCCATCGCCAGGCGGCCGAAGTCGGAGTAGGGGTCCTGGTAGAGACCAATTTCCTTGGGCACCAGTTCGGAGTACAGACCCCAGCCTTCGGTGTACGCGGTGTAACCACCGAACTTGCGGAAGCTCGGAACGTTTTCCAGTTCCTGCATGATGGACAGCTGCATGTGGTGCCCTGGAATGCCTTCGTGGTAAGCGAGCGCTTCCATCTGGTACACCGGCATGCTGCTCATCTTGTACAGGTTGGCGTAGTAGATACCGGGGCGAGAACCGTCCGGCGCCGGACGCTGGTAGAAGGCTTTACCGGCTGATTTTTCACGGAAGGGCTCTACCGCTTTTACGACCAGGTCTGCCTTGGGTTTGGTGATGAACAACTCATCCAGGCGCCCTTTCAGGTTGTCGATCATCGCAGTCGCTTCTTTCAGGTAGCGCTGCTTGCCTTCCTCGGTTTCCGGGTAGTAGAACTGCTTGTCGGTACGCATGAACTCAAAGAATTCCTGCAGCGTGCCTTCAAACTTCACCTTGGCCATGATCTCGCGCATTTCATCGTGAATGCGCTTCACATCTTCAAGACCCTTCTGGTGGATCTCTTCGGCGGTCATATCGGTGGTGGTGTACACGTTCAGACGGTGCTGGTAGAAAGCGTCGCCGTCGGGTAATTTCCAGGCGCCATCGTCGGTGGTGGCTTTCTGTTCCAGTTCGCCCAGGTAGCCGATGAGTTTTTCATAAGCCGGCTTCACGCTGTCGAGCATCGCGGTTTTGGCCTGTTCTACCAGCGCAGTTTTTTCCTCGTCGCTGATTTCCAGCTTGTCCACCTTGCCCTTGAAGTCGGCGTACAGGGTGCTGTCTTCGCCATCGCCATAGGGCGCGCCGGTGATCAGGTTTTGACCGTCGCTGATAATGTACGGGAATACAAACTTGGGCACGATCACGCCCTTGTCGGCGCGCGCCTGCAGGTTTTCGATCAGCTGGTCGAAGTGTGCGGGCAGGGCGTTCAGGCGGGAGATGTAGGCTTCCGCATCGGACGCATCGTCGATGCGATGCTGGTTGATCAGCATGGATGCCACGCTAGTGTGAGCGGCGTACATCTGGTTTACCGGGTAAGTGTGCAGTCGCCACTTCCAGCCCTCGATATTCTGCTCCAGGTTGCGGATGGCAAGGTCCAGAGACAGGCGGGTCGCCTTATCGAGTTTGTTCGGGTCAATCTTCTTCAGCGCTTCCAGCTGGCTCTTATAGATCTCGTGGGTTTCTTTCTCAAATTCTGGCGAGAGGTCGTCCCACTTACCGTAATCCTCTTTCATGCCCAGGAAGGTTTTGAATTCCGGGCTGCGGCTTACGTGTGTCTGGAACTGTTGTTCAAACAGTTCATTGGTCTGCTGGATAACCTCGGCGTCGCCCTCAGATGCCGCGGCACTGGTTGCAGTTTCTGCGCTCTCGGTAGCTGCCTGCTCGGTTACCTGTGCGGTCTCGTTAGCGGCAGTGTTTTTCTGTTGACCGGCTTGTTCACGGTCACAACCTGTCATGGCCAGCGCGCTTATGGCGGCTGCCAGCAGAGTCAGCTTGAGCTTCATGGTATGTCTCAATGTTAATGGATGAAGGGTGGAACGAATTTTTTAGCGTTCAGTGTTTTAACGAGAAGGGGCGCCAGTTGCAAATTTTTGTGGCGTTCTGGTCACTTTTTGCGCGAAGGGTAGTGGGGGAGCAAGGGTGTATCGGAAATAAAAAAACGGGCCCTAAGGCCCGTTTTTCGCATCACTGGGTTGAGTCAGTGATTAGGCAAAGTTCTGGTTCACGAAGTCCCAGTTCAGCAGTGCCCAGAACGCTTCCATGTACTTCGGACGCGCGTTGCGGTAGTCGATGTAGTAGGCGTGTTCCCAAACGTCGCAGGTCAGCAGCGGAGTAACGCTGCTGTCGGTCAGCGGGGTTTCGGCGTTGGAAGTGTTTACGATGGCAACGGAGCCGTCGGACTTCTTCACCAGCCAGGTCCAGCCAGAACCGAAGTTGTTCACAGCACTTGCGGTGAATTCTTCTTTGAACTTGTCGAAGGAACCGAAAGCGGCGTTAATGGCTTCAGCCACGGCGCCAGTGGCTGCGCCGCCACCGTTAGGGCTCAGGCAGTTCCAGTAGAAGGTGTGGTTCCAGATCTGGGCTGCGTTGTTGAAAACACCACCGGAGGAGGACTTGATCACTTCTTCCAGGGATTTGTCAGCTTCCGGGGTGCCGTCCAGCAGGCCGTTCAGCTTGTCGACGTAGGTCTTGTGGTGTTTGCCGTAGTGGTATTCCAGGGTTTCCTGGGAGATGTGCGGCTGCAGTGCGTCCATAGCATAGGGGAGTTCGGGCAGAACGTGTGCCATGTGGTATTCCTTCCTTTGTCTGGGACCCATACCGACCCAAGTACGGTAGTAGGTCAGTTATTGATGGGCCGCATTCTACACCTGCTTGATGTCATTATTAAGCCATCGGGCAGGTCAAAAGACTGCATTTGGGGTCTAACACACGACGATTTTTCTGTGGATAAGCCAATTCACCACAATTGAGCCTCGATGACGGCTCGGTCGTGGATTGTGCGACGGCGGGGTTTTCCTCCGGGTATGTCCTATTCTGATAACTGGACCCGCTTACTTTTTCGTCAATTTTTGGTATAACTGCCGCAGTTTTCATCTTTACATTCGGTCGCCCAGACCGAGCCAACGCAGGACAACAGCATGCAACGCAGAGAGCCCACATTTGATGGCAACAGTTCATCCTCTATGGACCCTCAGATCCCGAACGGTCCCATTGGTGGCCGTCGACACGCCCCTGCCCAGCCGACCGCGCCGTCTGCGGCACCTGCTGAAGAGGCCAGTGGTGGTGGCGGTTCTTCGTTCCTCGCCATTGTTGCGCTGATGCTGGCACTGGCCGGTCTCGGTGGTGCGGGCTTCCTGTATACCCAGTGGCAAGCCACGGTCGCGCAGCTGAAAGATGCCGATGCCCGTATCGTGCAGCTGGAGAAGCGCTTTGAAATGTCCGGTGAAGAGTCTGCCGCGTCAGTAGAAGTACTGAATGCGAAGGTTAAAGAAAACGCCTCCGAGATCCGCAAGCTGTGGGGTGTTTCTTACGATACCAACCGTAAGAGCATTGCCGCTAACAAGGCATCTGCAGCCTCTGCCAAGAAAGAAGTAAACGCACTGGCCAAGAAAGTCAGTAGCGTTGAGACCACAGTTAAGAAACTGGTTGGTCTGGAATCCGAGATTGCTACCCTGAAGGCGTCGACGGTGAACGCTTCCCGCGAGACCAAAGACAAGGTGGCCAGCCTGGAGCGTCAGCTGAACTCTGTACGTTCTGACCTGACCGCGCGCGTGGGCGCGAACGAAGAAGCAGTGGAGTCCATCGACAGCTACCGCCGCACCGTGAACAAGGACCTGGTCCAGCTGCGCGACGCCATCCGGAGCCTGCAGTCCAGCTCCAGCACTGCCTCGGCACCCTGATCTGAGGTAACGGCTTAAAATCAGCGATTAGCGGCGAACTTCTTCGCCGCTAATCGTTCTCATTCCTATATGGCTCGCTGGATTTCCACAAAGAAATTCGCTCTCCGCATCTCCTACCTGCGTCCTATCCAACACCCGAAGATAATTCGTGTAAAATCGCCGCCTTCGAGACGAGACGACAACCGGAGCCGGCAATGACGATTATCCGCCAGGACGACCTGATCGACAGCGTGGCCGACGCGCTGCAGTTCATTTCTTATTACCACCCACAGGACTTTATTCAGGCCCTGAATCAGGCTTACGAAAAAGAAGCCAATCCCGCGGCGAAAGACGCCATGGCCCAGATCCTGATTAATTCCCGCATGTGTGCCCAGGGCCACCGCCCCATCTGTCAGGACACCGGTATTGTGACCGTGAAACTGAAAGTGGGTATGAATGTGCAGTGGGAAGCGGACATGAGCGTGACCGACATGGTCAACGAAGGTGTGCGCCGCGCCTACAACAACCCCGACAACGTCCTGCGCGCTTCCATCTTGGAAGACCCGGATGGTGCCCGTAAGAACACCGGCGACAACACACCGGCGGTTATCCACTACGAAATCGTGCCCGGCGACAACGTCGACGTATACGTAGCGGCCAAGGGCGGCGGTAGTGAGGCGAAAAGTAAATTCGCCATGCTGAACCCATCCGACTCCGTGGTGGACTGGGTACTGGAAATGGTGCCCAAGATGGGCGCTGGCTGGTGTCCGCCCGGCATGCTGGGTATTGGTGTTGGCGGTACCGCCGAGAAAGCCATGCTGCTGGCAAAAGAATCCCTGCTGGACCCGATCGACATCCAGGACCTGCAGGAGCGCGGTGCCTCTAATCGTGCCGAAGAACTGCGCCTGGAACTGTTCGACAAGGTCAACAAGCTCGGCATCGGTGCCCAGGGCCTTGGCGGCCTCACCACCGTGCTGGATGTGAAAGTGAAAGACTTCGCAACCCACGCGGCGAACAAAGCGGTTGCCATCATTCCGAACTGCGCGGCTACTCGTCACACCCACTTCACCCTGAATGGTTCCGGTGCAGCGCATCAGACTCCGCCGAAGCTGGAAGACTGGCCGGAAATTACCCGCGCAGCCGGCGGTAACACTCGCCGTGTGAACCTCGACGAAGTGACTGC
Organism: Microbulbifer agarilyticus; assembly: GCF_001999945.1. Classification (NCBI taxonomy): domain Bacteria; kingdom Pseudomonadati; phylum Pseudomonadota; class Gammaproteobacteria; order Cellvibrionales; family Microbulbiferaceae; genus Microbulbifer; species Microbulbifer agarilyticus. Next base: position 2,971,816 of record NZ_CP019650.1, on the reverse strand, counting down.
GGAAGACGTACTGGAATGGCAGCCCGGTGACACCCTGCTGCTCAACGGCAAGATGCTGACCGGCCGGGATGCGGCGCACAAGAAAATGGTAGACATCCTGGCCAAGGGTGAGAAACTGCCGGTGGATCTGACCGGCCGCTTTATCTACTACGTGGGCCCGGTTGACCCGGTACGCGAAGAAGTTGTTGGCCCGGCGGGCCCAACGACCGCAACCCGTATGGACAAGTTCACCCGCACCATGCTGGAAGAAACCGGCCTGCTGGGCATGATCGGTAAAGCCGAGCGCGGCCCCACCGCCATCGAGGCGATTCGCGATAACAAAGCGGTGTACCTGATGGCCGTGGGCGGTGCTGCATACTTGGTAGCGCAAGCGATCAAGGATGCCAAGGTTATTGCCTTCCCGGAACTGGGAATGGAAGCTATCTACGAATTTGAAGTAGAAGACATGCCGGTAACCGTTGCGGTAGATAGCCAGGGCGAATCGGTGCACAACACCGGCCCAGTTATCTGGAAGCACAAGATCGAAGAGGGTAGCGTGTAGACCGTAAAAGGTTCTCCGCTTTCGTGAAAACGGCGCCCTAGGGCGCCGTTTTTTTATTTCTGGATACACATACAACACTAACCCGATGGCGGTTAGGCGTTATGACTTAACTCAGTACTATCTTTTGGGTTTGACCAAACAATGAATCTACTCCCCGTGTTGCAGCAGCTACTGCAAAACAAATTGGTTATTTCTGCGCTGGTGGTCGCGGTAATCCTGTTGCTGCGATTTACCTTGAGCTGGATCTTCTCACGCCAAAGGCAGTGGGAAAAACAAAGCCGTCGGCGCAGAATCAATACCGTACACAACCTCAGCAACCTGCTGTTGGTTATTGGTGTGATCATCGTATGGGCGCCGGAAATCCGTGAGTTCGCGATTTCCATCGCCGCATTTTCGGTTGCGATCGTTTTTGCACTGAGAGAGTTGGTGCAGAGCCTCGTCGGTAAAATTTACCAGGCGAGTATGCGTTCCTTTCAGGTTGGCGACTGGATAAAAGTCGGTGACCAATTCGGTGAAGTCATTGATAGCGACTGGTTGAGTACCACATTGCTCGAAATTGACCCGCATGGGCTAGGTAATGGGTACACCGGCATTACCTTGTATATGCCCAACAATGTGTTCTTTACCAAGCCGGTAAAGAACCTGAACTTTATGCGCCGCTATATCGAGCACAGTTTCTCCATCGTACGGGAAAACAACCGCGGTAACCCGTTCGCCGCCAAGCGGTTCCTAGAAGAACGTATTCTTGAATACAGTGAAAGCTTTATTGATGTCGCAGCGCGTTATTGTCAGATGATTGAGCATCGTACCGGTGTGGAGCTTGCGGGAACCGACCCAAAGGTAAGCATCGCTACCAATGAACATGGGCACGATGTTGTCAGCATCACCATATTTTGCCCGCGTGAACAGGCACATGAGATCGAGCAGCGTGTTACTGAAGACTTCTACGATTTTTGGTACAGCGGGCCTCAGACTGAAACTACGGTGAAAACTGACTGACGATAACCAATAAGAAATGTGGGATGCAAAAAAGCGAATAGAACGCTATTGCGCTGCTCGATTAAAAATTTTAATGGCTTTATTACGATAGGCGACTTACCAGGGAAGGTAACTCCTACTTTTATACACGCGATCCTCCGCAAATATCACGTTGCAAGCAATCCCGATAATGCACAAACATTGTGCATGATTTCTAGGTGTTCTCATGTTCAGCAGCCTATGGCTTATATTTCCAGATTGAAGTAGGCTAACTGTCTGATTTATAAGGCTATGTATAACAACAAAAGAGCCCGATGAATCCTGGAAATAATAGCCATGGACTTCTTTTGGTATTTGCGTATAACGCCAAACAAATGCTAACTCTCTGATTTTAAAGGGGGTAGCTTCTTTGGCGTCTTGTTAGCTCTGTAAATAGAAGCCATCTACAACAAAAGACCAAGGCTTATGAATAAAACTGTTAGATTTGGTCGGGGGCGGAGTACTTGGCCTTTTAATGATAAAGTATTTTACGAGCTGTATGTAAATACAGTATGGAAATAATAACTAAACATATACAGTGGTATTTATTCTAAAAGGAAGATGACGATCAAAAATTTTTCGTGTTACCGTGAAGCGCTGCTTCCGCACGCAAGCACGAGTGGTTGCGGACGTAAGCCTCTCTTCACGGCAAGGAATTTTGTCGCATCTACTATCCCTTTCAGTAGAAACTCCACTTTCATACCGTTCGTTAAGTTCTGCTTAAGCAGAGGCAAGTAGGGCCGGAGATGGCGATAAACGAATACAGTTCGCTCCGGCTAAAATCTAACAAGTCGCCGAACGATACCCTGCGAAAAGCGCAGGGATCGTTGGCTAATCTTTAGGCGGTAAGAATGAGCGACGAGCACTACGAGGATTTCTTGGCGACTATCGGAGTAGTATCCGCAAATTATCATTCGATTTATGCGGGAGATACTCTAGTCTCGCTAACTCTAAATTTTTGGAGTTGGGATGAGGTTCTGGATGGAATCGAAAAAAGAAATGAGTGGCAAGTTTCAGATAATCTCATTCCATTTTATGGTGATTGGCATAATTTGTACTGCCTAGATATTAGTGATGGGAAAATTCTTTCTCTAAATGATGCGCGAGAGATTGAGTTTCAATGGGAAGATACAGCTAGCTTTAAGTCTAGTTTGTCAACTAAAGAAGTTGAATCCTCTGCGAATGTCAGGGTTATAAGTGGCCGGCTCGAATTTTAGTGGGGGCTCCCCAGTCACGCCTAACAAGGCCAGGCAATGTGCTCCGGGCCTGCGGCCCTCCGCGGGACAGCTTACCTTGTGCACCTTTTGCGCAGGTCGCTCTGCTCCCATTTTCGTGCAAAAAGCGCACAAGGTAAGCTGCCCCTGCTGGCGGCGTTATGTGTCAGGGAAACTACACCTTGATTTATGAGTACATACCTAAAGTATTAGTGTTTGGGGTGGGAGTTTCGTCTTTTCTGATTTTGCTCTTCATCGTGGCATTCTCAAAGCCAGGATCACGCTTTGTAATAAAAGGGTCGATCTGGCATAAAGACGCTGCTAGAGAAAGAATAGTGCCAGAGCAATTTGAGAAATTTTGGTTGCTTGTTCAAGTACAAAAATTTAGTTTTTGGGGGCTGGTCGGTTGGGCTTTCATTGCGCTTTTGGCAAGAGTGGTTGGTCACACATAACAAGGCCGGGCAATTTGCTCCGGGCCTTCGGCCCTCCGCGGGACAGCTTACCTTGTGCACCTTTTGCGCAGGTCGCTTTGCTCCCATTTTTGCGCAAAATGCGCACAAGGTAAGCTGCCCCTGCCGGCGGCGTTATTGGTGCCGGTAGGTTTTTTTCGTTTATTCGAGGTTGCTGAAGTTTCATTACCTCAAAATAGCATCCGGCATTGAGCTAGTTTGGCTGGTTGCTATTCAAGTATGTTCGTTCCTAGAGTGTTCGATCAGGCCCGGTAGAGGAAGGCAATCCAGAGCATTTCCCTGGAGTGCCAGTAAGATAAAAAATAGTTGGGGGAAGTGCGGTATTCTTTCCTCGTAAATTTAGGCAGTGGCCAGCCAAGCCGTGGCTGGCAGAGTGCTAGTAGTGGGTTCAGAGTGCGGCCGCAATAACGAGGCTAGGCAGGATCGCCCAGCCCCTTCGGGGCTCGGCTGGGACAACCTACGCTGCGCTCCGGCTGCCCCTGCTAGCGGCGTTATGCTTCGGGCCCTATTTTCGATGACATGTAGATTAGTATCGCTCTTAGTGTTCGTTTGTATGCAATCTGCATGTACTCCATTTCCTTATGATCGAGTCCAAGAGCGTCGCGCAAACTCTATAGCTGTAGAAGACCTCACTGGTGCCGCTTACCATGAATTTACAGCCTCTGCATGTGTCAAACCAAAGCAATGTGGCGATATAGTTTCATTTAGGTGTGGCATTGCTCCAGAAGAGAATGTTTTCTTCTACAGAGTATCTACAGAACGAAAGATGGCTATATGCCAGATGAGTGATATTGAAAGATGCGTACCGGATCTGTGGGAGTGCAATGACAGCTTCTGAAAAGCATAACAAGCGCAAGCAAGTTGCTTCGGCCCTCTGGGCCTCCGCGGGACGCCCAACGCTATGCACCTTTTGTGCTGGTCGCTGCGACCCCATTTTTGCACAAAAGGTGCATAGCATTGGTCGCCCCTGTTGCGGGCGTTAGAAATATAATGAAATATCGAGGAAAAAAATGAAGAAATTAGCGATAGCGATACTTGCAATGCTTCTCAGCGGTTGTATATCGACAGTGGCGAAAGGGCCAGTATTCTCTGGGCTAGATGAAGCGAAAGAGTCAAAATCTGTTGTTTATATATACAAAAAATATTCAGATGATGGCGTGACCGCGTGCCTTAAATTTTTACTTAACGAAGCGGAGCATGGATGTCTTTGGGGGCAAGGGTTTCTGCGTGCGGAGGTGTCACCCGGAGAGCAAGAGTTAGCGCTTCAAACTAATGCTTTCATGGGACCTAGATTAATTGAATACAAGTTCACTGCGGAGCCAGGAAAAACGTATTTTTACGAGTTCATTTTTACTAGCGGCAACGTAACTGATGATGCTCTTGCTATCAAAAAGGTCGGCTTAGGATTAAGCGCTGGTCGAACTCATGTGTTTTCTTCTGGTGCGCATGCGCTTTACCAAAAGGAAACAGAGGTAGCTATAAAGGACTTAGTGCCACTTAAAGAGTCCATTTGATTTCTAACAATCACAGGCAGTAAAGCTACGGCCCTACGAGCCTCCGCGGGACAGCTTACCTTGTGCACATTTTGCGCTGGTCGCTACGCTCCCATTTTTGCGCAAAATGCGCACAAGGTAAGCTGCCCCTGCTGTGGGCGTTAAACCAACCAGTAAGTATGACGAGAAGCAAAGAATTAAATAATGTAATCATGCTCTTGATGTGCGTGCTCATGGGCTATCTATGCGTGGATACATGGAAAATGTCGATGCTCGAGATAACTGATAATAACCTCCTTTCTATATCAAAAAAGGCAGAGTATGTTCATTGCCGTGATGGTCTAGCGAAACGGAAATTGGAGCTTTCTGGTCGCCATTGGGTCTCGACCTCTGCAATACCTCATGACGAACCATGTACTGCCTACGCTGAGTTCTTGGAGCGAAATGATTTCGAGATAACATATAAAGTGTACGATCAGCATGTTGTTAGCATTGAGAGCAAAACTGAAGTCTTCATGAGCTTTACGGATTGGATTAGTTATATGAATTGGTTTCGCTACATAATGGCATTCATGTTCCTGGTCTTACTGCTGGGATTCTTTGTGCAAATTGGTCGTAGGTTTAACAATTCAAAGCAAGCCGACGCGCTGTCACGCGCGTCTGTTTGAAGCGTAAAATGCCTACGGATAGTTCAGTGCATATGAAGAGTTCAATGCAAAAAGTTTTCACCTTCACCTTGTTATTTTTTACTTGTTTCAGTTTTTCGGTTAGAGGGGAAACATTTAAACCCTATATAATTGAATCAAGCGATAGTGATGTTTGTAATCTAGCGCTTAATCACTATAGCGAACTTTTTAAGTCTAAGCAGAGAAGTACCGAAGGGCTCAAAAAATCTAAGGGGGTTACATTCCCTGAGTTTTCCTTACGAGAAGTTTCAAATGGTCGAGGAAATTTAAAAACAGCGATCGTTGATTTTTATGGCTCACAAAAGATGTATGTATTCCATGAGCGTTCACACAGTTGGCGTGGTGATATATATACTGGCTATATTATTGAGTCCGAAGAAATAGACGTTTTAGAAAGCCACTTAATAGAAAGAAAAACAGATGTTTTTGTACCTTTTTATCCAATGGGTGCCTTGGCGTATGGTTCTGATTTTTCGTGGTGGGAAAACCTCCCATTTCAATTTAAAGATAAATGGTATGTTTTAACTGACTATGGCGACTTTCATCGTCACAACTCGCAAAGAAGTGTGTACCAAATTCAGCAAGATGGATCATCAAAAAATGTTTGCACAGTAAAGATATTTCAGAATTTTGATGATGGCGTGAAAGAGTCACTACCATTGTTTACAGCATATAAGCGTTCTGTTGAACAAATTGTGTTATCTGATGGAGATTGTGGGACTTCTCGACCTGAAGTAGCAGCTAGGTGGAGTGGTCAATTTTTTTCTTCAATGGCAATAATTAGGCCTTGGGCAATTGAGCCAACATGGAAAAGTACGAAAAATAGTTGGGATGCAGCAAGAATTGAATTCCAGCAGAAGCACTTTGAAGATTGGAAATATCAAGATATCTGGAGTTATAGAGAGCATGCTACAAATAAAAACTTAATGTTTGATGCAATTGCAGAGCTAAAAAATCATTATGTTTCTAATTACTCCTATTCAGAGCCTGAAGCCTATGAACATGCATCTAAAATTATTCAATCTATACCTGGTAGATATTATTCGCTAGGAGTTTATTATAACCAAGACAAAGATTTTTCGATTTTTCAACAAATGGTGGATGGAACTTACAATAACTGGGAAAGTATTAATCAGGATTTGAAACTCAAATACGGCAGTGTTCCACTTGTTGCGCTTTCGTTAATGGTAGACTCTCCTCGAGCCTATGAAATGCTACCTTCTACTATTAGTCAAAGCTCAATTGAATCTTTTTACAAGAAAGATGTTTTAATGTTTGCTGCTCACATGAATAATTTTGATTCAGTAAAATATTTGCTCGATTCTGGTTGGCCTGTAGATAAAGTAACTAGCCATGACTCAGGATATTCATGTGGTTCTAAATTAGAGCGTCTTAATAGGAGTGCTCTGACTTACGCAGCTGAAAATGCTTCTATTGAAGTTATGCGACTTTTGGTTGATGCAGGAGCAGATGTTAAAATCAAAGATAGTAAGGGAAATAACCTCGACTACTATCTCAACTTAAATCCTAGATTTTCAGCGGAAGAAAAAATGTCTGGATTTGAGAGCGTGTTAAAAACATATTCAAAACTAAAAGATATAAAACCAAGTTATTCGTGTGACGGGAAGCTTAACCGTCTGGAAAAAGCGATATGTAATAGTGCAGGCCTTTCGATTTATGATCGTGAGCTGAGCAAAGGTTATCGAGATATTATTGCAAGCAATAATTTAACTATTGATATAAAATCGAGTCAAATTTCATGGTTAAAGAGAAGGAATTCAGAATGCAAAATTTATTCAACAGATGAACAGCTTAATGCTTGCTTGGCACGAACAACCAGGGCTCGGATAAGATATTTAGAGTCTATACAATCGGCACTTAACAAGTCATTGCAACAGGACAAATAACAGTTGGCTTTTGCTCCTGCGTCGCATATTTTAGCCAACAGTTATTTGCCTCTGAATGAGGCGCTAGGCATAAAGCGCACCCACGAAATTACAAAAGAGCTAAACCCAACCGTTAGTGAGCTCAATACCCTTTCAGATGGTATCGCCGAGTTTACTGAAAAGTACATCGGGTCGGAAAACCGCCAGGAGCTGACATTCTTCGCTAGGGGTATAGAAGATAATGTAGTTGGTGGTGTTAAGGGTAGTTATGGGAACTATAGCTGGTTATGGATTGATACCCTGTGGGTATCGAGCTCTGTTCGCGGAAAGGGGCTCGGAGCTAAGCTGCTGGCTACTATAGAATCTGAAGCACGCAGAAACGGCTGCCGCTATTCATATCTTAATACCTTTAGTTTTAGTGCAGCAGAGTTCTATAAAAAGTATGGATACCGCGTTTACGCTGAGCTCGATGATTTTCCGGAGCGCCACAGTGTTCTTTGTCTAAAAAAGAAGCTGATCTCTGGCTAGAAAGTTTTATGTTGTCGATTGTCAGAGGGCTGGGTTGATGACTGTTATAGGCCTTAGGTGATGATTGCGGCGCCATCGCTCAGTTTAAGAAAGGAGAAATCTATGAGTTCAGCTACGGAAGGAAGAATTGTCTCAGATAGTAATGCGCAGAAAAGAAGCGACTTAAATATATTTCTTATGCTGGTTCTCTCATTTTTTCTGGGAGTTTTCGGTGCGCATCGGTTTTATGCTCAGCGCTATTTGTCAGCGATTATTCAATTACTGACATTGGGTGGCTTAGGTATTTGGGCTTTGGTTGACTTTATTATTATTGCTTTCGGCGAGTTTAAGGATTCTTATGGCTATAAGGTTCGATACCCGTAGGTGTAGCGCAGAAGTTTGTGGTCAAATAATAAGATCGGAGAATATACCGGTCTTTAGTGGGTTTTCCTCTAAATAATAAAAAGGAGTTCCAAATGGAACAGGTTCAGAAAGGGGTTGTAGCTGGAAGTGATCGCAATGAATCCGTAGGCTTTACTAGGGAACCTATATATGGAAAATTTTCCATATTTTTGCTCGGCGTTATTTTTATAACAGTAATGCCTCATTACTCAAAGATTTCAAGTCCATCTGAAGCGGTACCATTAAATTTTATCATCCACGCTGCCCTGTATCTGGGGTGGTATATTTTGTTCAGTGTGCAATGCAACTTTGTGCAATCGCGGAGGCTAAACCTGCATAGAAATCTTGGCTATGCAAGTATCGTTTCTTTGTCCTGCTCCAGGTCAGCGGTATTGAAATGCTAGTCGAAGTGATGAAAAGCAATGATCAGTTCAAGCTGAGCCTGATATGGGGGATTCTCCACACGATACTTTTCTTTTCTGCGTTCTATCTCGCGGCTCTAATTGCTAGAAGCGATGTCCATACTCATAAGCGTCTTATGCTTCTGGCATCATTAAGCATGGTCTCTGCATCTATCACACGCGTCGCCTACCTACCTGGCGTTCCTGTTGATGGTACGGCTCTCGTTTTACTGAGTACATATGGATTGTTGGTTGCCCCTGTGTTGATTGACCGTTTCAAGTTTGGTGCTGTGCACCCGGTCTTTAAATGGACTATTCCGCTCTACATCAGTACACAGATCATTTGTATCGCTGTATTGCCAGGAACAGAGCTGGGTAAGTTGATTGCGTTCCCCTTCGCTTCATGAGAAGTAGAAATATTGGATGACCTGAATGGGGATGCTGTTTTTTCGTGTTAGAGAGTGGAGTTCTCGTCCATTCAAGTTTTGTGTCACTAAGAGTTATGCATGGACGTTAGATTAATCGCTATTGATGACGCCGCCCGGTTATCCAGGTTCTATGAGGTAAATCAGACGCATCTGCAGGCTTGGGAACCGAGTAAGTCTGAAGAGTACCACTCTGAATCTGTCTGGGAGGCACGTTTGCAAGAGTGGTGCTCTCCAGCCGAAAGCGACAATTCATTTCACTTTATTTCAATCGATCCTAGCAGCGATAAAATCGTTGCTACATGTTCGCTCACGAATGTCGTCCGAGGTCCGTTCAGGGCATGTTATATGGGGTACGCGGTTGATCATCGATACGAGGGTAGAGGTGTCATGAAGGCACTTTGTCAGCACGTCATCGATTACGCGTTTACGGACCTCTCGTTAAATCGAGTTATGGCAAACTACATGCCGAGAAACGGTAGGTCGGCGATACTGCTCAAGAGCCTTGGTTTTGTCAAAGAGGGTGAGGCGAAGCGGTATTTGAAAATTAATGGGATTTGGGAGGATCACGTGCTAACGTCCCTCCTCAATCCAACAAATATCTAGCAAGGCCGGAAAATTTTTCTGAGCGTGCAGCCCTTTGTGGGATAGCTTATCTTTCCTGAGTTTCCTCCGGAGATTGAGTGCCATTTTTACGCTGTAAAGGCACAAAGTACGCTGTCTCAGTTGGCCGCGTTACACATAGAGATTTAGATTGGAAAAATCCTCTATCACTTAGAAGGCACCCTCAAACTCTTTTGCTTTTTCAAGTAAAGGTTTTCTGTTAATAGTATTGACTTCTGAAATTAGCTGATAGGCCGCTCCAAGAAATGCAGTTGAGCTCATTCGTCGATTTTCATATGGGATAATTCCGTTTGAGATATCGAGTTCTTTGACAGCTATATGGGGGTATTCTTTTTCTGCTTCGCGGAGCTTGCTTTCAATTGGTGTCTTCGGCATGTTTGCAAATCGGTTAAGTGTCACCCTCTCGATCTGATTTCGATGTTTTCTTAGAAAATTAACCGTTTCCAGTACGTCTTTAGCTGTTTCGTTGGGGTATCCAATCATGCAAGTAATGCGAACACTGATCTCAGCCCTATGGGCATCTTCGATGAATTTTGACATTCTACTTAGCTTTACACCCTTCGCCATATGGCGTAATACGCTTTCACTTCCGGATTCGAGACCGCAAGTGATCCGTACGAGGCCTGAATCTGAAGCTTTTTTCAGGTCATGGAAAGAAAGGCCATTTTCGTTTCTAGAGTCGACATGAACTGATGCCGTCCACTTTATGGGCTTCTCGAGTTTGCTTAGTCCACTTGCTAACCCTCTCCATAGTGTGACATTAGAATTCAATTTCAGGTCTAGGAATACGAATAGATTGGCCTGGTAGCGTTGCTGTTGAGTTTGTATTTCTGATAATACGGGTGTTAGGTCGCGAGATCGAAATGTTCTTCCTGATGTGGTTTTTACGTCAGAGCAAAATGTGCATAATCCCCATTCGCATCCTCTTCCCGTCATAATAGGAATAATTTTGTTGGGGTAATTTTTCCAGGGGAAATCGCTGAAGTCAGGGAAGGGGGGAGAGTCAAGTTGTGTGAGTGGCTGAGCTGTATTGAATGGTTTGTTTCTCGTAATTACGCCGGGTATATTTTCAAAATCCCCTTCTTTTGCGAGTGCGCTAATGAGTTCAATAAAGTGCTGCTCCGGTTCACCAGAGTACACAGCTGTAATTCCGCAAGTTTCAAGCCATTCTCTACAAGTTTCAGCTATATAGAATCCGCTGCCTCCTACTACAACAGGGATTCCTTTCTTCGAGCATAGGTGTCCGATATTTTTACAGATATCGTGATACATTGTATACGCAGAGATAAGGAGGACGTCAGGGGTATCTGCAATAAGTGCTTCAACTGCTTCGGTGATCCGTATTTGATCGCTATTTCCTCCTGGTCGATACCAGTTCTTGATTGTATCTCTGATGCGTCTGACTAGGGAGGCTCTAGAAACCGCCATCCAGTAATTTAAAAACTCTGAAAATCTTTTCCAATATGGTTGCTTCACTGTTCTCGGATATCCATGTACGCCGAAATTCAATGGTGAGCATACTTCAACATCGATGCCTTCTTTTCGTAGAATCGCTACAAAGTATCCGATAGATAACGTTGGATATCGGGAAAAGTTATTTAGATCAACTATGGAAACTTTCATCCAAAAGTCCTAATGTCTAGCTTTTGTGCAACAAGAGTGGTGTCAATTTCAGACTTATTAATATGGATACTACTGCGCTAATAGTGTCCCCTCAAGCTTTGTGAAATGACATGTAATTTTTTGTTCATTTACGGAGGTTCGCTTAGCTCTAAGTGGCTATATTTTATTGGCGCATAGGCTCGGAGTATCTTGTTTATACTCTTTAGATAAAATAAGTTTTGTAATAGCCGAAGTTTTGATGTTACCAGGGCTCGTTGCAGTTAATAGCTGAATATTTGCTGTCGTCACTACGTATAAATTGCACAGTCAAGGTGCGTTTTCTGAGCTGACCTTTGGTGGGGGCTCGTTTCGGTTGTCCGGTGGGTTAGATTATGGTTGCTACTCTGGTTAAGACTTTCAGTAATTCAGGCGATCTTTTGAGGAGGCTTTAGTGACTTGGGTATACCTAGCGACGACAAATAGTATATGAGTGTTTTTGCAATAAGAGGTAAGTTTCAGCTGTGGAAACTTTTTTGGCTATGTATATTGCCAGTAGCAGTGCTGTATCAAGTATCTTGGTATATGTATTTTCAAGATGCGCCCAGTTCTATTTGGGTTGATGGGACGTCGCATCGGTTAATCGCTTCAAAATTGTTCGGGGAGCTTATTCTTTACTCGATAGCAGTTTGGCTCGTTGCTGGGTATAGCTCATTCAGATACCGTTTTTTTCATCGGCTGACTTGCCTGATTATACTGGTGGTAATCGGTGTCACAGCACACGGTCTGTTTAGGGAGCTAGCGAGCTTGTGACAATCAAGCGTACTGAATCAGTACCTTGGCGTCATTAGGCTAATTGACTGGGTTGCTGCTGTTCAGGCCTGTGTTTGTCAGGGGTAAGGAGTGGGGTCGGTACCATGAATCAACAACCATTTATTGGTCCCTTAATACTGATTCTTCTAGGTGCGATTCCACTAATAGCATTTGGTTATGCCATAGCCGTTAAGAAGAAATATCATTTGATCGTCGGCTGGAAAGAGGGCGATAAGCCAAAGCATCCAGAGTTGCCAAATACCATAGGTCGATCCCTGATTTATGCGGGTCTTGCGGTATTGTTTGCTGCTGTGGGGAGTTATCTAGGTTTAATTAGTGATGCTTGGCTGGTGGCGATTTGCGTGGCCGCGGGGCTGTATGTTGTTGTACGGTCGGTATATGCCGGAGTCAGGTTTTCGAAGAAAAGTTCCTAGTGATTGACAGGGGCATGAAGGTAACTTCTGGTTGTCGCGCAATGTAAGCTGCCCGGGGCATCTAATAGTTGTGCAGATGCACGATGGACTCTGATTTTTTGGATTTCTATGAATCACATGTCTAAGGCAACACATCCTATTAACCAGCACGTTGCGTACCATGCGCATATTTACTTCGATGAAAACAGCGCGGTATTTGCGTCTGAACTCCGGGGTATGCTTCAGAAAGAGTTTGCTCTCAAGGTTGGGCGGTTCCATGAGCAGCCTGTAGGGCCACATCCTGCGGGCAGTTTTCAGGTCATTTTTGGTCGTGAAGATTTTGCGGGCTTCGTGTCCTGGTTGGAGTGCAATCGCGGTGAGTTGAGCGTGCTGATTCACGCGCTTACTGGTGATGATCTGAAAGATCACACGGATTATGTCTATTGGCTTGGGAAGCCCTGTGACCTAAATCTCGCCATATTTAACAAGCCGCATTGAGCTTTCTAAGATGGTCTGCGGATCATAGTGATCCCTACTTTTGACGAGCTGCTCCACCTCGCACACCGTAAATGAGCGGTCGTTACGCCGGTGCTTGCTCCCGCAGGTATTCCACCACTTCCTGTTGCTTGCCGCGAAATATAATGCGTTCAGCATTTTTTTCGATTTGGTAGTCGTACATCGGGTCGTAGTATTCTTGTAGCAGGCTGCTGATCCAGTCCCTGTGTCGCTCGACATTGCCGGTGGCAAGCTGTTGCTCCAGCGCCTGGTCCATCATTGCGGCTAACTGGCGGTAACGCTCACCGCCGAGGCGTTTGGTGATATTGGACAGGTTTTGCTTGAGTGACGTGGCAAATATTTCTGGGCCCTGTTCCGTACCATGTTCGGAGATAAATTCTGCACACAGGTCGATGACATAGTCCCCGAGGATGCGCTCAACGCGGTTTTCAAATGCATCATCCAGCCATACGAGTGGATAGCTGCGCATTTGCTGGTGTAATGAGAAGGGTACGGAACAGCGGCCAATCAGGCGGCTTTCATCTTCCAGCACGAAGTGGTGCTGGGCTGCAGCGCGGCGCTTTAAAAAGTCGATAGCCAGCGCATTCTCGAACCCGATCTGCGACGGTTGTGGTGTAGCTCGTTTTCCGAAGGTGGAGCCGCGGTGGTTGGCGTGCTTCTCCAGATCTACTGCGTTGGCGAGCACGTTGAGCACTTCGGTTTTGCCGGTGCCGGTCATACCGCCCACGAGGGTAAACTGGCATTCACTGACGGCACTTTCTATTTCATTCAGCAGGAAGGTGCGCATGGCTTTGTAGCCACCCTGTATCCGAGGGTAATCGACGCCTGCCTCATGCAGCCACTGCTGGCTAATCTGTGAGCGCAGGCCACCGCGGAAGCAAAACAGGTAGCCTTCCGGATGTTTGCGGGCGAATTCGGCCCAAGCGTTTACCCGCTCTTCTTTGATCGCGCCGCTGACCAGTTGGTGCCCCAGTTTTATGGCGGCATCCTGTCCCTGTTGCTTGAAACAGGTACCGACCTTTTGCCGTTCTGCGTCGGTCATCAACGGCAGGCTGGTGGCGCAGGGGAAGGAGCCCTTATTGAATTCAAGCGGGGCGCGGGTGTCGATCAGTGGCCGATCGCTGAGAAAGATTTCCCGGTAGTCCGTGCTGTCGGGTCTGCTGCCGGCGCCACTCATTCCACAATCACCGCAGGGCCTCGTTGTGCACCTTCAGAGTCTGGCGCTACCAGTTCGCCGATCGGTTGCAGTTCCAGCCCAAATTCCGCGGTCGCCGCGAGAAACTCCGCTTCCTGTTGTGGCGCAACCGCAACTAACAAACCACCGCTGGTTTGCGGGTCGGCAAGTAGCTGTTTTTGATCTTCGCTCGACAGGCTGACCCGGTGCCCGTAACTGTCGAAGTTTCGACCAGTACCGCCGGGCACACAGCCCTGCTGCAGGTAGTGGTCGACTCCCGGGATGCGCGGCACCGCATCGTAGCGAATACGTGCGGTGAGGTTGCTGCCATCGGCCATTTCCACCAGATGCCCGAGTAGGCCAAAGCCGGTAACGTCGGTCATTGCGCTGACGGCGTCCATACGTGCAAAGCGACTGCCCGGGCGGTTCAGGGTGCACATGAGGTCGCGGGCAGTGCCGGCATCTTCGGAGCGCAGCTTTTCCTGCTTTTCAGCGGTGGTCAGAATACCAATACCCAGAGGTTTCGTTAGGAACAACTTATCCCCGGCACGCGCACTGTCGTTGCGCTTCAGGCGCTGCTTTTCCACAACGCCCGTTACTGCCAAACCGAAGATCGGCTCGGGCGCATCGATGGAGTGGCCGCCAGCGAGGGGGATGCCGGCGTCGGCGCAAACCGCGCGGCCACCTCGAATTACTTCGCGGGCTACCTCAGGCGGCAATAGATTTACCGGCCAGCCGAGGATGGCGATGGCCATCAGTGGGTCTGCGCCCATGGCGTAGATGTCACTGATTGCATTGGTCGCGGCGATGCGCCCGAAATCGTAGGGGTCATCTACGATGGGCATAAAGAAATCGGTGGTGGAAACCACGCCCAGCTGTTCATCCAGGCCGTATACGGCAGCGTCGTCCCGTGAGTGGTTACCAACCCACAGGTTCGGGTCCATTTGCGGCGCATCGCTATCGGCGAGAATCTTGTCGAGCACCGCGGGCGAGATCTTGCAGCCGCAGCCAGCGCCGTGGCTGTACTGGGTGAGGCGTACTGGGGTTGATGGTGTGGAATCGCTCATGGGGGCTCCGGGATTTGCGTGGCGGCAATTTTACCAGCGGCGGCCTGTAGAAGCATGTGTCCCCGTCGAGCCTTTCATCTTGGTTCTTTTTGTTGGTTCTTTCATTTTGGTCTTTTCTTCGACACGTTTCGTCGAGATTGAGCATCAGGGACTTGCGGAGGTGCGGGCAATCCATTTAGATAGTTGGTCAGTATAAAAAAGATCCGGTCCACCGGATTACTACGGCAAGTTGGAGTCGCATTTGTTGCTTTCGATTTTTAACCGCACTGTTTTTCTGGCCTCTGTGCTGCTGATCGCCTGTTGGAGTGGTTTGTCTGCTGCTCAGGAAACCGCCAGTGGCGATCACGTCAAGGTGCGCTGGTTGGTGCCCGATACCTTTGGCCCAGGTGCCGAAACCATTGGTTTTTACTTTGAGGTAGACCCTGGCTGGCACGTGTACTGGCGCAATGCCGGGGATTCCGGTGCCGCGCCGCGCTTTGATTTTGCCGGTGCCACCGGCGAGGTGGGGCCTATCCAGTGGCCATTTCCTGTGCGCCTGCCCATCGAGCACCTGACAAACCTCGGTTACGAGGGCGATGTCGCCTATTTGTTTGAGGTGACCCCCAACGCTGGGGCGATGGATATTGTGGTGAATCTGGAGTGGTTGGTGTGCAAAGTGGACTGCATTCCCGGCTACGGCATCATGACCCTGTCGCGGCCCGTGGGCGAAGCAGCGAGCTGGCAGCCACAGGATGTGCAGTTGCGCGACCGCTTTCAGGCAATGGTCCCGGCTGAGGCCACTGCGGAGAACTTTCCCTGGCAGGTAGCGGCGGTTGCGGCTTCGCCACAGGCGAACACCCTTCAGCTTGAGCTGGCGCCACGAGAAGCGGGGGTGGAGTTATCCACACCGGATGTTTTTCCCCTCGACGGCGGATTGCTGACGGCAAAAGCGCCAGAGGTGGCGCAAGCTGGCGAAAACATCCGCTATACCTTTGAGCGGGTCCCCGGCGCTCCCATGCCCCCAACCACTGGCTTTGTGGTGAGCGACGGCGAGCGGGGCTGGCAGCTGGACGATCAGGAAATTCAGGCTGGCGCGGCGAGTGCGTCTGCTGCTGCCGGTACTGCTGGTTCTGCGCCAGCGAGCACTCAGCCCTTGTGGCTACTGATTCTGGCCGCCATTGCCGGTGGTGCAATTCTCAATTTAATGCCATGCGTATTCCCGGTGCTTTCGATCAAGCTGTTTAGCTTGGCCGGGCACGACGGACAGGCGGCGCATCGGGTGAAGGAAGGGCTGCGCTATGCTGCCGGGGTGCTGGTGACCTTTGCCGCACTCGGTGCACTGTTACTCGTGTTGCGCGCAGGCGGTTCCGCCATTGGCTGGGGTTTCCAGCTGCAATCGGCGCCGGTGGTGCTTGGACTGATTCTGTTGTTCTGGGTGATGGCATTGTCCTTCAGTGGCCTGTATGAATTTGGCCATCACCTGATGAATGTGGCGGGGCGCAGCCGCGGCGGCAGTTTTGCCACCGGCGTGCTGGCGGTGTTTGTCGCGGCCCCCTGTACCGGTCCCTTTATGGGCGCGGCCCTGGGCGCCGCTACCTTGTTGCCGGCATACAGTGCCATGGCGATCTTCCTCGGCCTGGGTATCGGCCTGGCACTGCCATTTGTGTTGCTGTGTGTGTTCCCTGCGCTGCTGAACCGCTTACCGGCGCCGGGCCCGTGGATGGAAACATTGCGCCAGGCGCTGGCCTTCCCACTCTATGCCACGGTGATCTGGTTGCTGTGGGTGCTGGGGCGTTTGGTAGGCGAGAGTGGCTGGCTGATCGGCGCGATGCTGATGCTGGTGATCGTGTTCGCCTTCTGGTTGGGGCGCCACGCATTCCGCGGTAGCCGCTGGCTGGCCTGGGGATTAGTTCTGGCTGCTCTCGCGGCAAGTTTTAGTGCGGCAAACCGCCTGCAGGAGCAGGGCGTTGCCAGTGGTAGCGTGCAGCAGCAGGAGGCCGCGGCGGGCTGGCAGCCCTACGACCGCAATGCTATTGCCCAGGCGCTGGCCAGTGGGCAGGCGGTATTTATTGATTACACCGCAGCCTGGTGTATTACCTGTCAGGTGAATAAAAAACTGGTGCTGGATACGGCGGAAGTTGCAGATCTGTTCCGCGAAAACGATGTCTATCTGGTGCGTGCCGACTGGACCAACCAAGATCCGGAAATTACCCGCGCACTGGGCGAGCTGGGGCGCAATTCCGTACCCGTGTATGCCTGGTATCCAGCAGGCGAGCGGACGCCGGTACTGCTGCCACAGATTTTGCAGGTCAGCATGATTAAAGATTTATTTAGTGAGAATTAACCCGGAACTCTGTAACCAAAGAGGATGCACTGTCGTGATGAAACAAGGTATACGTAGTAAACGTTCGATTGCTAAATTCCTGGGCAGCGCCGTGCTGTTTGCTCTGCCAGCTCTGGCCATGGCGGCCGCGGTACCGGGTGAGAAAGCCCCGGCATTTAGTGAAGTGGATGCCGCCGGCAAAACCCACAATCTGAAGGACTATGAGGGCCAGTGGCTGGTGCTGGAGTGGTTTAACAAAGACTGCCCTTACGTGAAAAAGCACTACGGTAGCGGCAACATGCAGGCGCTGCAAAAAAAGTACGCGGACGCAGATATCAATTGGCTGACCGTGATTTCTTCTGCAAAGGGCAAGCAGGGTTACCTGGAGCCGGCTGAGGCGCTGGACGTGGCGAAGAACCACAAGTTGAAAGCCAGCGCGCCGTTCCTGCTCGATAGCGATGGCAGTATGGGCCGTGCCTATGGCGCCAAGACCACACCGCATATGTTTATCATCAATCCACAAGGCGAGGTAGTGTACGCCGGTGCCATTGATGATAACGACTCAGCGAACCCGGCAGTGATCCCGGACTCCGCTAACTACGTTGCGGCAGCACTGGATGCATCACTGGCAGGCAAGGCCATTGAGGTGGCTTCCTCGCGTGCGTATGGCTGCAGTGTGAAATACTGATTTACAGCCCTAGCTCGTAGCTAGAAAGAAGGCGCTGCCGGATTCCGGGAGCGCCTTTTTTTATGCGACCTAATTGTTTGCGGCTCGGCTTAGAGGGTGGACAGCGATCTGTTCATGGCACCGGTCAATTGCGTGAGCTCTTCTGGACTGATCACGTAAGGTGGCATGGTGTAAACCAGCTTGCCAAATGGGCGCAACCAAACACCCTGTTCGATTAGGCTCTCCTGCAGTGTTTTATTATCTACAGGCTGCTGCATTTCCACCACGCCAATTGCGCCGAGTGTGCGTACGTCGGCAACGCCTGGTGCATTTTTTAGCGGCGCGAGCTCATTTTGCAGCTGCTGTTCAATATCACTGATGCGCAGCTTCCAGTCGCTTTTGAGCAACAGGTCGATATTGGCGTTCGCCACGGCGCAGGCCATGGGGTTACCCATAAACGTGGGGCCGTGCATAAATACGCCGGCTTCACCGGTGCAGATACCGTTGGCGACTTTGTCGGTGCACAGGGTGGCGGCCAGGGTGAGTACACCACCGGTCAGGGTTTTACCCAGGGTGAGGATGTCGGGTGAGATCTCTGCGTGTTCACAGGCAAACAGTTTGCCGGTGCGGCCGAAGCCGGTGGCAATTTCATCGGCGATCAGTAACACATCGTACTGGTCGCACAGTGCGCGGACGCGTTGCAGGTATTCTGGCGAATAGAAACGCATGCCGCCTGCGCCCTGCACGATGGGTTCGAGAATGACGGCCGCGAGGCTCTCATGGTTCTGTTCGATCAGCTGCTGTATCCCTGCGGTATCACTATCCGCGCATGGTTCACCGAATTTTGGTGTCGGTGCGGGGGCAAACAGGTGCTGCGGCAGCATTTTGGCAAACAGGTGGTGCATACCGGTGACCGGGTCGCAGGTGGCCATGGCGCCGAAGGTGTCGCCGTGGTAGCCGTTGCGCAGTGCCAGCAATTTACTTTTCTCGGGCTTGCCTTGGGAATGCCAATATTGCAGCGCCATTTTGATAGCGACTTCGACGGAGACGGAACCGGAGTCTGACAGGAAAACTTTTTGTAATGGTTCAGGGGTGAGCGCCACGAGCTTTTTGCACAGTTCGATCGCAGGCTCATGGGTGAGGCCACCAAACATGACGTGGCTCATTTTCTCCATCTGATTCTGCATGGCGGCGTTCAGCTCGGGAACGTTGTAGCCATGTAGGGTGCTCCACCAGGAACTCATTCCGTCGATCAGGCCACGGCCGTCTTCCAGATAGATTCGGACGCCTTCGGCGCGGGCGATGGGGTAGACGGGTGGTGGGTTGATCAGGGAGGAGTAGGGGTGCCAGATGTGCTGTTTATCGAATTCGAGATCGATCATTTTTGTGCTTTGAATATCTGATGTGGCGGCAGTGAGCGGGGGTTCATTTTCAGAACCGCTATAAATACATCCCTGTAAGCTGCGTCGGCGACGTCCATGTCGCCGACGCTTCTGAAAATGAATCCCCGCTCACCACCTTCGCATTTAATTTTTTACTTCGTTAGCCTTCTCTTTGTTTCGCGAACAGAGAAAGCTGAATTTTTAGGCGAGTTCGCGCAAGACCTTAAGCGGAGGCTGGCTAACGGCACTTCTACACGCCAGCGTGCCGGCTGTGCCCACCAGCAATGCGCCGACCAGCGGCCCAAGCACCCACAGTCCCGGATGGAACTGGAGGGGCATATCAAATACCTGCTGGGTGAGCACGACCAGTGTTGCTTCGGTGCCGAACGCTGCGAGCAGTCCGGCGGCAACGCCGAGCAGGCCAAACTCAATCATCAGGCTGCGAATTAGCAGCTGGCGACGGCCGCCCAGTGTGCGGATTACCGCGGCTTCCTGCAAGCGCTCGGCAATACTGGCGCGCACGCCGGCAACCAGCACCAGTACGCCGGCAACCAGCATCAGTGCGAGTACGGATTCCACGGCAATGGCAACCTGGCCAATGGTCTCGCGGATGTTTTCGAGAATCTTATCCAGTTCGATGATGCTGACGCTGGGGAAGTTTTTCACCAGTTCGTTGACGAACAGTTTGTCTTCTGGCGGCAGGTAGAAGCTCTGGATGTAGGTGGCCGGGAAGGTGTCCAGGCTGCCGGGGGCGAACAGCATAAAGAAGTTGGGGCGCATGCTGTTCCAGTCGAGGGTGCGCAGGCTGGTGATGGTGGCTTCGGTTTCGAGGCCGCCAATGGAGAAGCGCAGCACGTCGCCAAGGTCCAAGCCCAGTCGCGCGGCGACTTCCACTTCCACGGATACGCCTTCGTTCAGGTCTTCGCTCCACCATTCACCGGCAACAATTTTATTGTCCGCAGGAACGGTATCTGTCCAACTGAGGTTGAGCTCGCGGCGGATTGAGCCGTCTTTCTGCTCGCGTTCATTCACCGGGGTGCCGTTCACCGCGATCAGGCGGCCGCGCACCATGGGGTAGAACTCGGTGCCTTCGAGGTTTTTGCCTTCAACTTTTTGCTTTACGCCGTCCAGTTCGTAGGGGGCGATATTCACCAGGAAATGGTTGGGGGCATTTTCCGGCAGCTGCATCTGCCACTCGTCGATTAGTGCGGTGCGCGCGTAAAACATGGAGAGCATGGCCAGCAGCCCGGTGCCGAAGGCGGCAATCAACAGGGTGTTGAAGCCGGCGCGGCGCTGCAGGCTACCGAGCGCAATACGCCAGCTACCGCCCAGGGAGGCGAGGCGTCCGCGTACCAGTAGTCGGTTCACTACGGCAGCACCGGCAATCAGCAGGCCGAGACCAGCGAGCAGGGCAAGGGTGATGGCAAGGCTGCCGGACAACCACCAGATCAGCAGCAACATCGACAGCGGGCCGGGAATCAGTCCGAGCCATTCGCGCTTGTCCGGGTTGCTCCAGTCCTGACGCAGGGTCTGCATGGGGTCGGTCTGGGCCAGGCGGAACAGTGGCGGCATGGCGAAACCGATTACGCAGGCGACACCGGTAGCAAGGCCAACCCACAACGGCTGAATACCACTGGGGGGCGGGGTAACCGGGAAGAAGCCTTCCAGCAGGTTTACTGCCTGGGACTGAATCAGCGAGCCGATGGCCAGGCCGATGACAGTGGCAATCAGAGCGAGCGCGGTCATCTGGCCGATATAAATACCGAGGATTTTATTTTTGCCAGCGCCGAGGCTTTTCATCACCGCTACGTAGTTAGCGTGGCGCAGGCCGTAGCGGCGTGCCGCGAGGCCCACGGCAACACTGGCGAGCAGAACTGCGAGGCTGGCGGCGAGGAACAAGAAACTCTCGGCGCGATCCAGTGTACGCGCCACCCGCGGCTGGCCTTCTTCCAGGTCGATCACGCGCTGGTGTTCGGTGAGCTGCGGTTTCAGCCAGTTGAAGTAGTTGTTGAGCGCTGCATCATCGCCGGAGAACAGGTAGCGATAGGTCACGCGGCTGCCTGGCTGCAGGATGTTGGTGGCGGCGAGATCCGACTGATGCATCATCAGTCGCGCGCCCATGGAGAAGAGGTTGGCACCGCGATCTGGCTCGTGATCGAGGATACCGGTAATCGCAAAGTCACCATCGCCCAGCTGCAGCTGGTCGCCGATTTGCAGGTCCATCAGCGGCAGCAAGCGGGCTTCCAGCCACACTTGGCCGGGTGCCGGGCCCTGTTGCACGGTGCGTGGTTCATCGCTGGCGTTGGCGCGCATTTCCAGGTGGCCAACCAACGGGTAGTCGTCGGTGACGGCTTTCACCGAGGCGAACTGGAATTCATCACCGGCGGAGAGCATGGACGCAAAGGTGGTGGTTTGCGCCTGTTCCAGACCCAATTCTTCCGCCTTGCTTAACCACTCCTGCGGAACCACTTTGCTGCTCTGCACTACCCGTTCTGCGGCAAGGAAGCTTTGCGACTGGATGTGCATGGCGCGGGTGAGGCGATCGGAGAAGTGTGCGATCGCGGTGACGCAGCTTACGGCGAGGACCAGGGCGGTGGCGATCAGGGCCAGTTCGCCCCCGCGCCAGTCGCGGCCCAGTAGTTTCAGCGGCAGCATCAGGCAGATACCTCCGCCTGGTCGCCCAGATAGTTGTCGGGAATATCGGCAGTGGTGATTTCGCCGGCGGCCATACGCAGGTGTGCGCCGCAGCGCTCCGCCAGGCGCTGTTCATGAGTGACCAGTACGAGAGTGGTGTTGGTCTCTTCATTCAGCTTGAACAAGAGGTCAATCACCTTTTCGCCGTTGTGGGCGTCCAGGCTGCCAGTGGGTTCGTCGGCGAACAAAATGCCGTTGTCGGCGGTCGAAGAGTCATTGGCGATACTGCAGAACGCTCTGGCGATGGCCACGCGCTGTTGCTCGCCACCAGAGAGCTGGCGCGGATAGTGGTGCAAACGGTGACCGAGACCAACGCGCTCAAGGAACTCCTGCGCGCGCTTGCCAGCGTTGCGTTCACCGCGCAGTTCACTGGGCAGCATGACGTTTTCCTGCGCGGTGAGGCCGGGCAGCAGCTGGAAGGTCTGGAACACGAAGCCGACACAGCGGGCGCGCAGCGCCGCGCGCTGTTCTTCGTCCATGGCAGTGATTTCCTCGCCGGCCAGCCAGATCTTGCCCTCGGTGGGGCGGTCGAGCCCGGCCAGCAGGCCCAGGAGTGTGGATTTACCGGAGCCGGAGGCACCGGTGATGGCGAGGCTCTGGCCGGTAGGGAGTTGCAAGGAAATGTCGTTCAGCAGGGTTAGTGGGCCCTCACTTGTGCTGACTCGGTGGTGAAGGTTTTCGGCTTTTAGCATCACTGACATGGCAAGTCCCTGGAATTTCTGCAAAATGCGCTTTAGATGAATAGTGGAGAGTATGACATGGCGGCGGTTTTTTTCCGGAGTCTTGTACCCGGTTTTATCTCGCGTGGCCTGCTGTTGATCGTTTTATTTTACGCGGCAGCAGTCAAAGCGGATGAGCGGGGTGCGCTGGAGACAGGCACTCTGTTGGTGCTTGGGGACAGTATCAGCGCGGCCTATGGCATTGATGAGCGCGACGGCTGGGTGCAGCTGTTGCGCGACCGTCTGGCGGAGCAGGATCTGGCGGTGAAGGTGGTGAATGCCAGCGTGAGTGGCGAGACATCTGCGGGCGGTTTGGCGCGTTTGCCGCGGCTGTTGAGCGAGCATGGGCCTGACTGGCTGGTGCTGGAGCTCGGTGGTAACGATGGATTGCGTGGCTATCCGCCGCGGATGCTAAAGCAGAACCTGGTGCGCATGGTGGAGATGGCGCGGGAGCATGGCGCCGAGGTGCTGCTGCTGGGTATGCAAATGCCGCCGAATTACGGCAAGGCGTATACCAAGGCGTTTGCCGAGGTGTTCCCTAAGGTGGCGGCGGAGCAGAAGGTGCCGCTGGTGCCGTTCTTTCTGGAGACGGTGGCACTGTTAGATGGCGCTATGCAGACCGATGGTATTCATCCCACGGCGAAAGCGCAGCCTGCTCTGCTGGACCATGTGTGGCCTTGCCTTGAAATTCTATTGAAGGGCAGTGTGGACACGCGGTCCGATAGTTTGTGCACTTCTTGATCGGAAAGCGTACAATCGCGGCCTGATTTTCGTCGGGCCCCGCTTTGGTAGTGGGGCTCCGTAGATGGTTCCGGGGCGGCACTGCCACCGGGGAAGCCACTGCGGGACACGCTACGAGTTCATCCATGAACGCTCGGCTGTGACCATCCCTGGCCACAGACGGTCCCGCACTGGCTTCCCCGGTGTCAGCGCCTGCGCATGCAAGCTTTCACTTCTGTCTGTCCCCCGGGTAATACCGCACGTTATTTTCGAGATTTACCGATGTCTGACCTGGAAAACCGCCGCGACCGGCTGGAATTCAATAAGCTGCAAAAGCGCCTGCGCCGCAATGTGGGCAAGGCGATCGCCGACTTCAATATGATTGAAGAGGGCGACAAGGTGATGGTGTGCCTGTCTGGTGGTAAGGATTCCTACGCGATGCTGGAAATCCTGATGAACCTGCAGAAGACCGCACCAGTGCACTTTGAGTTGGTGGCGGTGAATATGGATCAGAAGCAGCCGGGCTTCCCCGAGCACATCCTGCCGGAGTACCTGCAGTCCATCGGCGTGCCGTATCACATCGTGAACAAAGATACTTACAGTGTGGTGAAGGAAGTGGTGCCGGAAGGCAAGACGACCTGTGGCCTGTGTTCGCGCCTGCGTCGTGGCACTTTGTACGGTTTTGCCGAAGAAATCGGAGCGACCAAGGTAGCGCTCGGTCACCACAAGGACGACATTGTTGAAACGCTGTTTTTGAATATGTTTTACGGCGGCCGTCTGAAAGCGATGCCGCCGAAACTGCGCGCAGACGATGGCCGCAATATTGTGATTCGCCCGCTGGCGTATTGCCGCGAGACGGACCTGATTGCGTTTGCCGACCACAAGCAGTTCCCGATTATTCCGTGCAACCTGTGTGGTAGTCAGGAAAATCTGCAGCGTCAGGCGATCAAGGGTATGTTGAGTGAGTGGGATAAAAAATATCCCGGCCGCAGCGACAATATTTTCGCTGCGCTAACCCGGGTATCTCCATCCCAATTGGCGGATCGCGATCTGTACGATTTTGAGAGTCTGGAACTGGACCGCTCTAAACCCGCGCCTGCGGTGGACGCGCGCGCGATTGAGCAGTATGTGGATTCCTGGATTCCTGAAGATGCTCGCGATGAGGAGCCGGAAGTTTCTCCAAAAGCTTCTCAGGAGGAGCCGGCTCAGCCGCTGTATATTGAGGCGCGGAATCTGTAGGCGATTCGTCCTCAACCAGTAGCGTATCGGTTTTTTGAGCAGCCGCGGTTTTTACCGCGGCTGTTTCGTTTTCGGGTTCTAGTTCTGGTAGGGCATTTTCTGACGGTCTTACAAGCTTGGCGTAGCTGTCGACGAAGTCCCGCAAGCGCGCACTGGGGCCGTGGTGAAAGTGTTTTTTCCACAGTTTGGCCATGCGCGGCAAATCGGTCGTCTCCACACGTTCGACACCGGCCGCGCGGTATATCAGCCACGCAATGGCGGTGGCATAGCGCAAGTTGGTGGCGAGTTCCGAGTGGGGGTGCTGCAAAAAGTCGCGCTGGCTGGCGAGGCCGCGCACCTTGGAGGCGAGCGGCGGAAAGTTGATCAGGTATTTGTCCCAGATCTGGCGGTGTGTGCTCGGCAGAATCTGGAAAATACCCATGCCGTGTCGGCGCCCCTGCTTGAGGTGAAAGCCGAGCTGGGATTCCTGAGCGGCGGTGCCCAGTAACAACGCTTCCATCCCGGGGGACCAGGCACGGAGCTGCTTTAATGTGGGACGAACGACGAATAAACGCAGTTCGTCCAGGCAAATACCCATAGTGTTTAATTTTTCCCTGTGTACTTCAGTCTGAAACCACCGTCCGTGGTAGTTTGCACAAGCTGTACATATCCATGGTTTAGTTTGCGGATTGAGTAACCGCCAGTGAATGGGTAGATTTACGCGCAATAAAGACCAATAACGACGGAATCAGCCTAATCTTTCACCAAAAGAGGCTGGATCTGCCAATTCTGACGGGGAATTCCACATGTCTGGACAATGGCTTGTCGCCCTTACCTTCATTGCTTATCTCGTTCTTATTCTTGCGATCGGTGTCTACGCCTACCGTCGTACCAAGGATGCGAGCGATTACTTTCTCGGGGGGCGCTCCCTACCGCCGGCGGTGGCGGCGCTGAGTGCCGGTGCCTCCGATATGAGTGGCTGGTTGCTGCTCGGGTTGCCCGGTGCGGCTTACGCCAGTGGCCTTTCCTCTGCGTGGATCGCGTTTGGTCTGTTCGGCGGAATCGTTTTGAGCTGGACCATCATGGCGCGCCGCCTGCGCATTTACAGTTTTGCACTGGATGATGCGCTGACGGTGCCGTCTTATCTACACCGGCGGTTCGATCTGAATACACCGTGGCTGCGCACCGTGTGTGCGTTTTTTATTTTGCTGTTTTTCCTCTTCTACGTGGCATCTGGATTGATTGCCGGCGGCAAGCTGTTTGAGACGGTGTTTGGTTGGGACTATCAGTGGGCGGTGGTGATTGGCGCGATTGCGGTGATTTCGTACACCTTGTTCGGTGGCTTTCTCGCGGTGTCCTGGACCGATGTGTTTCAGGGGCTGTTGATGAGCCTGGCACTGCTGATCGTGCCCATCATGATTATTTCCGATGAGGGTGGCGTAGGTGGTGCCTGGGCGCAGATGCAGGCGCAACACCCGGAATTGATGCACCTGATGACGGATAAAACCGGAGCGGCGCTCGGCGTTGCGGCCATCTTGAGTTCACTGGCGTGGGGCCTGGGGTACTTTGGTCAGCCGCATATCCTCGCGCGCTTCAAGGCCTTGCGTCATCCCGACGATATGCCGGCGGCGGCGAGTGTGGCTGCAATTTGGTCCCTCGCGGGTTTCCTCGGTGCCTTGAGCGTTGGCCTGTTTGGGCACCTGGAACTGACCCAGGCGCTGCCCGATGGCGAGCGTATTTTTATGGCGCTGGTGGAATCCCTGTTCCACCCGCTGATTGCCGGTATTCTGCTCGCGGCCATTCTGTCGGCGATTATGAGTACCGCCGACTCGCAGTTGCTCGTTTCCTCCGCGGCCCTGGCAGAAGACATTTACCACGTCTGGTTCGGCAGAAAGGTTTCCTCTGAGCATCTGGTTGTAGTGGGCCGCTGGGCGGTGGTGGCGCTGTCCCTGATTGCGGTGGGCGTCGCCATGGACCCGGGTTCGAAAGTGCTGGATGTGGTCGCCTATGCCTGGGCGGGTCTGGGTGCGGCGTTTGGCCCGGCCGTACTGATTAGCCTGTATTGGTCGCGTATGACCGGCGCCGGTGCCATCGCCGGGGTGCTTGTTGGGGGTATAACCGTATTGGTTTGGAAACAGCTCTCTGGTGGCATCTTCGATATATACGAGCTTTTACCGGGTTTTGTCCTCTCCGCAGCTGCTATTGTTTTAGTAAGTGCCGTGACGCATTGCCCCGAAGGAATTTCAACGCGCCACCGTCAAATACTGGGGCAAAAGCAGTAGTTAGATTGCGGTACAAGTGCAACGTTGCACGTATTGATCGGTGGTGCCGCGGCTGGAGTAGTTAGAGTGATCGAAGTACACCTCGGTGATATCACTCGGTTGCATGTGGATGTGATCGTCAATGCAGCCAACCAGAGGCTCCTGGGTGGGGGTGGCGTCGATGGCGCCATTCACCGCGCGGCCGGTCCGGCACTGTTGGAGGCCTGCCGTGTTATCGGCGGGTGTCCGGTCGGAGAAGTGCGCGCCACACAAGGTTATGGTCTCCCGGTCAAACGCATCTATCACACGGTAGGACCCGTGTGGCGCGGCGGTAATTTGGGCGAGCCAGAATTACTGGCCAGTTGTTATCGTCAGTGTCTCAATCTCGCTCGCCGTGAAAACGCCCATTCGCTCGCCTTTCCCGCCATTAGTTGCGGGGTCTACGACTATCCCCCTGAACTCGCTGTTGAAGTTGCCGTGGAGCAGGCGCAGCAGCACCTCGACCGCGATGGTGGACCGCGCCATGTAATTTTCTGTTGCATTGACGAAGATATGGCCGAGTTGTATCGCATGCAGCTGGATGCCTGCGTGCGAAGATAGTCCGAGTTTTGTACCTGCCCGACAGAATTTATAAACATTCTGCCTCTGCATTTTCACGTTGCGCCCGGCGTTGCCGGGCGGCAACCCTCCCGGAAAGTAGATAT
Organism: Microbulbifer agarilyticus; assembly: GCF_001999945.1. Taxonomy (NCBI): domain Bacteria; kingdom Pseudomonadati; phylum Pseudomonadota; class Gammaproteobacteria; order Cellvibrionales; family Microbulbiferaceae; genus Microbulbifer; species Microbulbifer agarilyticus. The sequence continues at coordinate 2,943,901 of NZ_CP019650.1, read as the reverse complement.
TTTTGTGACCATTTGGTCTAGCCTGGTTCTAATGTACCATCTCTGAAAAGCCAACCCATATAACAACCAAGGCGAGGGAAAACGATGCGTACAGCACAGCAATGGTTCAGCGAATACGGCGAGAGCCATCAGAACTCCACCAACAAGGCCATCCACTGGATTGCAGTGCCGGTCATATACTTCACCGTTGTGGGCCTGCTTTGGGCCATCCCTCAGCCAGATTGGATGGCAGCGCTGCCCTGGTTAAACTGGGCGGTGGCAGCAATGGTGCCCACTATGCTTTTTTACCTACTGATGTCATTCCCGGTGGGGCTGGGTATGATCGCGCTTTCACTGATCTGCCTGGGTATTTGCAGCGCCCTGGAAAGAGCCGGCTTGAGCGTGCTCTGGTGGTCTGTGGGCCTGTTCGTAGTGATGTGGGTATTCCAGTTTATTGGTCACCATATCGAGGGTAAAAAGCCGTCTTTCTTTAAAGACCTGCAGTTCCTGTTGATTGGCCCTGCCTGGGTAATTGGTTTCCTGTATCGCAAACTCGGCATCAAATACTGAGTTTTGTCGGCGAGCACCGCGGACATTCGGGTGCTCGCTTCCTGCTACCTCAGTTGGCTCTCTTCCGTTTTTCGTTTACCGGTTGTAGTGCACCGGTACTTCCAACGTTTCTTTTACCTCTTCCATAACTACGTAGCTGGTACATTCCTGTACTTCCGGCAGAGTCAGTAGCGTTTCCCCATAGAATTTTCGGTACGCGCTCATATCGGCCACTCGGGCTTTGATCAGGTAGTCAAAGCTGCCCGACACCAGATAGCACTCCTGCACTTCCGGTAGCTCCGCAACGGCGTTGCGAAATGCTTCAAAGGCATCCTGGGCGGAACGGTTCAGGCGGATTTGCACGAACACCACCAGCGCGGCATCGAGGTATTCCGGATTGATCAGCGTGGTGTAGCCCTGAATAACCCCATCACTTTCCATCTTTTTGACCCGCTCGACGCAAGGCGTCGCCGTAAGGCCGACCTGACGGGCCAGTTCTGCGTAGCTGGTGCGGCCGTCTTTCTGCAGTACACGGAGAATATTGCGGTCAATAGTGCTGAGTTCGCCGGCGCGTCTCTTCATCTGAATCTCTCGAATATTGCCCAAGCTTGCCTGCTGCAGCACGGGAACTGGGTGGGCTTGACTTGGCCAATGGTTAAAAAGCGGTTTCGGATGGCTGAAAAATAGTCTTTCACTAAATTTTTCAGTGGATTCCACTAATCATAATTAAATAAGTGTAAAAATCCACTTTATATAGGTGCCTATACTGCGGGAATCCAACAAGAACGCAATGCGCACTCGATGGCGCTGACAGAGTAATTGAGGAGATTCGCTATGTTAATCGGTGTCCCAAAAGAGATTAAAAACCACGAATACCGCATTGGCCTGACGCCTTCGAGTGTTCGCGAACTGATTGGTCAAGGTCACGAAGTGATCGTGCAGAAAGACGGTGGTGCGTCCATCGGCTTTACCGACGAAATGTACGTAAATGCCGGCGCCAAGATCATCGACACTCCGGAAGAGATCTTTGCCACTGCCGACATGATCGTGAAGGTAAAAGAGCCTCAGCCGCACGAGTGCGAAATGCTGCGTCCTGGCCAGCTGCTGTACACCTACCTGCACCTCGCCCCAGACCCCAAGCAAACCGAGCTGCTGGTGAAGTCCGGTGCAACCTGTATTGCTTATGAAACCGTAACCGACCGTTTCGGCGCGTTGCCGCTGTTGGCTCCGATGTCTGAAGTTGCCGGCCGTATGTCCGTGCAGTGTGGTGCACACCATCTGGAAAAAGCTCAGGGTGGCCTGGGTGTGCTGCTGGGCGGCGTACCGGGTGTAGCGCCGGCTAAAGTACTGATTATTGGCGGTGGTGTAGTAGGTACCAACGCAGCCAAGATGGCCCTGGGTATGGGTGCCGACGTAACTATTCTGGATCGCTCCCTGCCGCGTCTGCGTCAGCTGGACGACATTTTCGGTGGTGCGGTACGTACCGAGTACTCTACCGACGACGCAATTGAATCCCACGCGCTGGAAGCGGACCTGGTTGTAGGTGCGGTGCTGATTCCGGGCGCCGCTGCGCCGAAACTGCTGACCCGCGACATCATCAGCCGCATGAAGAAAGGCGCGGTTGTGGTAGACGTGGCGATTGACCAGGGCGGTTGTTTCGAAACCTCCAAGGCAACCACGCACCAAGAGCCGACCTACGTAGTTGATGGCGTTGTGCACTACTGTGTTGCCAACATGCCGGGCGGCGTTGCGCGCACCTCCACCATGGCCCTGAATAATGCGACTCTGCCGTTTGCAGTTGCTCTGGCGAACAAGGGTGCCAAGCAGGCGCTGCTGGACGACGCCAACCTGCTGGAAGGCCTGAACGTGCACGCCGGCATGGTGACTTACAAGGCTGTTGCCGACGTACTGGGCTACGAATACGTAGATCCGAAGCTGGCACTGCAGAAGTCTGCCATTGACGCAGGTGTTGCTGCCTAAGCCAAATTGTTCATCGTCACGTGATGGAAATGACTGGAGCGTGGTGTGAGATTTCAAATTAGGGAAGTCTCGGCCTCGCTCCGCAAAAGGTTCTCTTCTGGGGCTGCTTCACGCCCCGCTCTGTGAGACCCCGGCAGTTTTGTCACTGCCGTTATGGCCGCGCTGATTAGCGCGGCTTTTTTATGCCCGTAAGTTGAGGATTGAGAGCTGAGGATTGAGAGCTGAGGATTGAGAGCTGAGGATTGAGAGCTGAGGATTAAGAGTTGGGGTGGGGCGTTTGCCCGCTGTAATACTAGCGAGCGGGAAACAGGCGGCTCAGCAGTACCGGCAAAGCGGTTTCGACACGCAAAATGCGCGGCCCCAGGTGAACCGACTGAAACCCGGCTTCCTGCAGCTTTTCCACTTCGTAGGGGATAAACCCGCCCTCGGGGCCGACGGCGAGCGTGGTTTGCTGCTCGATATCCACCGGGCAGGGCGCGTCCGTCACCGGGTGTGCAACCAGCTTGAGAGACTGATTCGCGATTTCGGGGAGTTCGTCTTCGACAAAGGGCTTGAAGCGCTTGCGCAATTGGATTTCCGGCATGGCGGTATCTACGGCCTGCTCAAGTCCAAGTACACACTGTTCCCGCAGCTTTTCTTCAGCTAGCCAAGGGCTTTGCCAGTAAGACTTTTCTACGCGGTAGGCGTTAATCAGATAGAGCTTTTTTACCCCCAGTGCAGTGGCGTGCTGAATTGTACGCTTAAGCATTTTGGGGCGGGGCAGGGCGAGGAGCAGGGTCAGTGGCAGCGCCGCCGGAGGTTCTGCCACAAGTGACACCGTCATGGCGATATGGTTTTCGCTGCGCTCGGTGATTTCGCCTGCACCAACCTGTCCATTCACCACGCCAACTTTCAGGCGGTCGCCAACTTCTGCACGCTGTACTTCCGCCATATGCTGGAAACGACGGCCGCGCAGTACTACCTGGCTGGAGGATTGAAAATCCTCGGGCTCCAGTAAGATCAGATTCATGGGGTTAGCGCCCGGCGAACGCTACCGCGCCTTTGCCAATGCCTTCATAGGCGCGCACCGTAATTTGCTTGCCGGCGTTTTCTGCCGCGAGTACATCGGCGATGTACTGCGCGAGCTGTTCCACTGTGGTGTCGCAGTCGAGGATCTCACAGCGGCTCGCTGGAATCGTCAGAGTGAATTCACCCTGTTGTGCCTTGTAAGCAAAGTGCAATTGTGTGGTTTGGCCCTGCGTATCTTCACCGGTGAGATCTTCTCTGGTGCCGAGGTAGATGTCCGCCCAGCGTTCCGCCCATTGGGATTCCAGCGCAGGGCTGCGTTCGCTATCGATGTCGATACGGATACGCGAGCGGTGGCCGTGGGCAATACGCTGACAGTTGCCATCGTGCTTTTTCAGGCCGTGGCTGTAGTGGTAGAACGGGCTGTCGATGGACTCTACGCTAAAGCTCAGGCTGAGCTTGTCCACACTGGTCGGGAAAATCCCATCCAGTTCATTCACGCACCAGGCCGCTACGGACTTCGGGGTGATGGACTCCACCGCAACCAGGGCGAAGGCCTGAGCGGGGCCGCCCACCGTGATGTGCTCGCCGTCGGGCAGGGCCCAGGTCAGCTGAATCTGGTCGCCATCTTGCTGCATGGTCAGGTGCGGCGAGCGGGTCGGTACCAGCAAGCGGTGGTCCAGCTCGTGATCCAGCCAGTTGCGCAGGGTCTTCTTGACGATGCCGAAGTCACACACCATACCCTGGTGGTCGAGCGCACCGTCGAGGGCGGCATTAGCCAGCCAGGTTTCACCGACAACACCCCGGGTGTGGTGGAGATAGCTGAAATCCACATTGGTGAGACTGTCGACGAACAGGTGCATAGGAGACTCGGTAAATTCGCTTGAGTAATCGCTAGATTAGGGTAATTGCTGGAAATGGGCCCGGATCGGGCGCGGCACAGTATAGCTTTTTTATGCATGCAATTTGACCTGTCCCCGGCACAAAATGACGCGCGGCTATCAAGGGTGAAGGCAAAGGTGAAAGCAGAGGCGAAAACAAAGCTGAAAATAGGGGCTGGAACCTGGCGGCAGGAGTCTCTATAATCGCGCCCTCTTCGAGCGCAGTGGTGTGTATTTGCGATTCTTGCAGTCACAACCGTCAGTGCTAATCTGAGTGCTCGAACGTTGTGGCGGCCCTTCCGGTCTCCTCGCAATGATCAGCTGTGAACCCCGCCAGGCCCGGAAGGGAGCAACGGTAGCAGTGACATCATGTGCCGAGGGTGTGCTGGTTGGGCTGCCTCCATTTCTCCCCCGCTCCCATCTGTTCTCCCTTTTCTTAACGCTTGCTACTGCAATATTTTTCTCTGTTTCTCCGAATCTTTGGGGAATTTGGTGCCGTTGTGTTGTGCGACGCGTGTGCTGAGCCTAATTCGTGGCTTGGTGTGTGCTATAAAACGACGACAATCTTTGCTTCATTCCACTCGCTTGGCCGGGTAGAGATCCCAAATAACACCATAAAATGATCCGAGGAAGTCGATGAAAAAGCTTGCGCTAGTAATCGCTGTTGCCACTTTCACCCTGGCAGGCTGTGACCGTGACCCTGCTGAAACTGGGGCACCAGTCTCTGAGGGGGCCACTTCTGAGACCGTGCAGGGCTCAGCGGAAAACTCGGCGACCGCCAACGCGGAGATGAACATCGCCGACAGCAATGGGCAACCGAGTGCGGAGGATGCCAAGGCATTCCTCGATGAAGCCCAGGCCCGTCTGGAAAAAATGGCTCAGGAAGCTAGCCACGCGAGCTGGGTAGCTTCTACTTATATCAACCTGGATTCCCAGTACACCGAAGCCCTGGCGATGGAGCGCTATACCGCACTTGCGGTCGAACTGGCCGGTGAGGCAGCCAAGTTCGATAATGTAGATCTCGATCCTGAAACCCGCCGCATGCTGACCATGCTCAAACAGGGCCTGGTTTTCCCCGCCCCGAATGATCCCGAAATGACCGCGGAACTTGCACAAATTGGTTCCAAGATGCAGGGCATGTACGGTGCCGGCAAGTACTGCCCTGAGGAAACGGCGGGACTGGATCCGACCGTTAAGAAAGAAGGCAAGTGCTACACCCTTACGGAAATGGGCCAGATGATGGCCAACAGCCGCGATCCGAAGTTGCTGAAAGATCTCTGGGTGGGTTGGCGCAAGGTTGCGCCGCCGATGAAGCCACTCTACGAACGTCAGGTTGAGATCGGTAATGCCGGTGCCAAGGACCTGGGCTATGACAATCTCAGCGTCATGTGGCGCTCCAAATACGATATGCCTGCGGACGAATTTTCTGCGGACATGGATAACCAGTGGAACAAGGTTAAGCCCCTGTATGAGGCGCTCCATTGCCACGTGCGTGCAAAACTGAATGAGCACTATGGCGATAAAGTAGCGCCGGCGAGTGGCAAAATTCCTGCGCACTTGCTCGGTAATATGTGGGCGCAGGAGTGGGGCAACGTTTACGATATCGTCAAAGATGACGATATGGAGGCGCCCTACGATCTCACCGAGCTGGTGGTGAATTCCGGCATGACGGAACAGGATATGGTGAAGACCGGCGAGAAGTTTTTTACTTCACTCGGTTTTAAACCGCTACCGGATACCTTCTGGGAGCGCTCTCAGTTTGTCCAGCCAAAAGACCGCGACGTGGTTTGCCATGCAAGTGCCTGGAACCTGGATAACCAGGACGATATCCGTATCAAAATGTGCATCAACAAGACCGGTGAAGACCTGATCACCGTCCACCACGAGTTGGGGCACAACTTCTACCAACGTATCTACAACCAGCAGCCGTTCCTGTACAAAGAAGGTGCCAATGACGGCTTCCACGAGGCGGTGGGGGATACCATTGCGCTATCTATCACGCCCAAGTATCTGAAAGAAATCGGCCTGATGGACGAGATTCCCGGCGAAGACAAGGATCTCGGTTATCTGATGCAGCAGGCGTTGGATAAAATTGCATTCTTGCCGTTCGGTTTACTGGTGGATAAGTGGCGTTGGCAGGTGTTCAACGGTGAAGTTGCCCCGGGTGATTACAACAAGGCGTGGTGGCAACTGCGCGAAGAGTATCAGGGTATTACCCCGCCGGTAGAGCGCAGCGAAGCGAACTTCGATCCGGGCGCCAAGTATCACATCCCAGGAAACACACCATACGCCCGCTACTTTTTAGCGCGTATTCAACAGTTCCAATTCCATCGCGCGCTCTGCGAGGCCGCTGGCGAAACCGGGCCGCTGCACCGCTGTTCCATTTACAAAAACAAGGCGGCCGGTGAAAAGTTGCGTAACATGTTGGCTATGGGTGCAAGCAAACCGTGGCCGGATGCCATGGAGGCGCTCACCGGTGAGCGCGAGCTGGATGCTACGGCGATTGTGGATTATTTCCAACCGCTGATGGTGTATCTGGAAGAGCAAAATAAAGATCGCGACTGTGGTTGGTAATCGCTAGTACGCACTGCTCCTTCCTGTTGCCAGAGTCTATTGCCTGACCCTATTGGCCGCTTAGAAATTGCCAATGGGGTTAGGGGTTTGAATCAGAATTTGTGACCTTAAAATGTTCGGAGATTTATCGGAAGTCGAGTGGGATGCTTTTGTCTGCTCACTACGAGACTGCGTTAAACACGACCGAATATCCGAAGTGGTGTGCCGGTCAAAAGGATTGAAATCGAGCCATACGAACGAGGTTGCTAATGAGCAATATTGATATTGGGATTGGAGAAAAAGACCGCGAAAAAATTGCCGATGGGCTGAAGTGCCTGCTGGCGGATTCGTACACGCTCTACCTGCAAACACATAACTTTCACTGGAACGTGACCGGTCGTTTGTTTCGTGAATTGCACCTGATGTTCGAAGAGCAGTATACGGAATTGGCGACGGCCGTGGACGACATTGCCGAGCGGATCCGTACCCTCGATGTGGTAGCGCCAGGTACGTACAAAGCATTCTCTGAGCTCAGCTCAATCAAGGAAGTGGAGGATGTACCTGCGGCGGAGGAGATGGTGCGTATTCTGACTCAGGGTCACGAGCAAGTCGTGAAGACTTGCCGAGACGTGTTGAAGGCGGCGCAGGATGCGGATGACGAATCGACCGCGGCTCTGGTTTCTGACCGGATGCGAGAGCACGAAAAAACAGCCTGGATGTTGCGGGCTACGTCCCAGTAAACGACATCGAGAGATATCACATCAAAACCGGCCTTTGGCCGGTTTTTTTATGTCCGCAGTTTTCTGTGTACATCCTTTCTTACACATCCTCACTTGCATATCCACACTTGCATATCCTTACTGTGTGGTGCACAGTATATACTGTGTGATGCACAGTATGGATGACGAGAGAATGGTAGAGACGCCAGAAAAACTCCACAGAATGGTGATGGAAGTGCGCCGTGGTGCACTGACCCTGGCGGTGCTGCTCGCGCTCGCCGAGCCTCACTATGGCTACTCGCTGCGTAAAAAGCTGGCGGCGAAAGGCTTGGAAATCGATGAGGGAACCCTCTATCCGCTACTGCGCCGACTGGAAGAACACGGCCTGTTGTCGAGTTACTGGCAGCAGGAAGAGGGCCGTAAACGCCGTTTTTATCAGATCGATCAAGGGGGAGAGGTTGCTCTGGCCGCAATGCGTGACGAGTGGCAAAGCCTCGATCAAGTGATCGGGCATCTCGCAGAAGAACACTGACCTAGGAGAAAAAGTCGATGACGAATCAGGTCGATTGGTTACAGCGCTATGTCGATAATGTCCGCATTTATTTGCCGGCGCGACTGCGCGAGGATGTTGGAAACGAACTGCTATCAGACTTGCAGGATCAGCGGGATGAGCTGCAGGCTTCGCTGGCGCGAGAGCCCGGTGAGCAGGATATCCTCGATTTATTGAAGCAAAAGGGGCACCCCATGTCGGTGGCGGCGGCCTACCAGCCGCGTCGGGCCCTGATCAGTGAACCACTGTTCCCTCTGTATCTGCAGGTGTTGAAATGGGTGTTACTGTTCATTGCAGCTGCTTCCGCTATTGGTGTCGTGGCATCGCTGTACGTGGATGAAAACCCGAACCTGCTGTCCGCCACCATTCGCTGGTTTGCCAGTTTGTATGAAAGCGGGATTCACTCGTTCGCCTGGATTACTTTGGTGTTTTACCTGATCGGTGAGGGCTTCGGTTATCGCCGCGTGTTTGATAACTGGAATCCGCGCTCCATGTCGAAGGTGGTGGACAGTGGCCGCCGGATTAAACGTTTTGATACAGCATTCGAATTTATTGTAACCCTGCTGGCAATCGCCTGGCTGAATGATATCTGGTTGTCTGCAGGCTCTGAATGGGCATCTTCGCTGGTATTTTCTCCGCTGTTGGCGTCGCTGCTACCCTGGCTCAATGTAGCGCTGGGTGGAAGTGTATTGATGTCACTGTTCAAACTGCTTTCGCCCTTCTGGACGCGCTCGCGCTTGATTGTGGATGCGGCACTACACAGCTATTGGTTAGTGTTGCTGGGCGTCCTCCTCAGTAATCCCGTGCCGTTTTCTGTCGAGTGGCAAAGCGGTGAGTTCTGGCAGCCGAGCCAGGGTGCCTGGCAGGTAGCGGTCGGCGTTGTCATCGCGATTACGGTGTGGGACTTGCTGTTGGACTTGCGTCGCTTAGTTCGCGCGCGCACCTGGGTTATTGTCTAACGCGACGGACACAAACGCCTGGGCCGGCGCAGACAGAGCGCCGAATTCTCGCGCGAGAATGCCCACTGGCTGGCTTACGATGGGATCTGCCAGTGGTTTGCAAATAAGCCCATAAGCCTGCATTTGCTCGACACATAAACTGGGCGCTGCACTGACGCCCAGTCCACTTTGTACCAAGCGACCGATGGTGCTGAGCTGATAGGCCTCACACAGCAGTCGAGGGCTCGTATCATCGGGCTTGCCACATTGGGAGAAGGCGCTATCTGTCCAGCGCCGCACCGCCGATCCCCGGTTCATTGCAATGAAGGGCTCTTGCGCCAGATCCCGCCAGTGCACCAGCTTCTTGCCTTGCAGTGGGTGGCCTTGCGGTAGTACCGCGACAAAGCGATCGTCCCCGAGCGCGGTGAAGGTCAGGTTGCCCAAGTCCTCCGGGCGGAAGCTGAACCCCAGCTCCGCACGCCCCTCCTGCACCGCGCTCACTACACGCTCCATCACAATGTCTTCCAGCACAATATTGATATCCGGGTAGCGCTGATGAAATTCCTTGAGCAGCCCCGGCAATTGGTTCAGGGCGAATGCGGGGATGGCGGCAATGGACAGCTGCCCCTGCTGCAAGCGAAAACGTTGCTGCGCGGCATCCAGAGTGTTATCCCAGTTGTGCAGTAGCTGCTGTGCGCGCTCCACAAAGGCAGCGCCTTCGGGTGTGAGTGCCAGCTGGCGGCCATCGCGGCTGAACAGTGCGCCACCGAGGGATTCCTCGAGGCTGCGGATGGCAATGGAAATCGCCGGTTGCGACACGTGCAGCTGGGCGCTGGCCTCGGCCAGGCTGTGGGTTTTGGCCACGGCCACGAAGGCCCTTAGCTGCTTGATGGTGGTGCTCATGGGTAATTTGAGGTTCGGTTTAAATATAAGTAAAACTTAATAAATATTAATAAGTTTAAATTAGTTTAAAGTGTTAGACCAAGGCATGATTGTGCACATGGCGAGACCGCGAATAATGGTCAACCATTCATACGGGCGCTGAAACTGCGAACGAACTCCGCAGCAGCCCTGTGACCTAACCCCGTATTTTGGCCCCGTAACTCGGCCCCGTATTAAGGCCCTGACCCCACAACTGTGGATAAGGGTGAAGCAGAACGTCGGAATAGAACAACGAGAGAAACCGCCGCAATGAGTAATCCCGTGCAACCCCTTTGGCAGCCCACTGCGGAAGCGATCGCCGCTACGCAGATGGACCAGTTTCGCCGTCAGGTAAATGAACTACATCAGCAGTCGCTGCCGGATTACCACGCCCTGCATCAGTGGTCTGTGGATAACCGCGAAGCCTTCTGGAACCAGCTGTGGGACTTTGGCGAGGTGATCGCCAGTGAGCGCGGCGAGCGTGTCCTGGGTAAAGACACCATGCCCGGTGCGGAATGGTTCCCCGACGCGCGTCTGAACTTTGCCGAAAACCTGCTGCGCTTCCGCGACGACAAGGCGGCGCTGGTTGAGCGGCTGGAAAATGGTCGTCGCCGAGAACTCAGCTACGGCGAGCTGTTTGCCGAGGTGGAGAAGCTGGCTGCGGCGCTGGCCAATGCGGGTGTGGGCAAGGGCGACCGTGTTGCCGGCTTTATGCCGAATATTATTGATACCGCAGTGGCCATGCTCGCCACCACCAGCCTGGGCGCTGTCTGGACCTCGTGCTCACCGGACTTTGGTATTAATGGTGTGCTGGATCGCTTCGGTCAGGTGGGCCCTAAGGTACTGTTTGCCTGCGAGGGCTATTTCTACAACGGCAAAACCATCGACTCGCTGCCGCGCCTTGAGCAGATCGTTGACCAGATCGAGTCGATCCAGCAGCTGGTCGTGGTGCCGGTGGCGCGCTCGCCAGAGCAGACGGAAACTGATATCGCGGGGCTGGATCGCGCGGTGAGCCTGCGTGCATTTGTGGAAAATGCGCCGGCGCGACCGCTCACTTTTGAGCAGACCGAATTTAATCACCCGCTGTACATCATGTACTCCTCCGGTACCACCGGTGTACCCAAATGTATTGTGCACGGGGTGGGCGGCACACTGCTGCAACACATTAAAGAGCATCGCCTACACACCGATATTTCCCGCAACGATTCCCTGTTCTACTTCACTACCTGTGGTTGGATGATGTGGAATTGGCTGATTAGCGGACTGGCTTGTGGCGCAACTCTGGTGCTCTACGATGGCTCGCCGTTCTACCCGGCGGCCGAGTGCCTGTGGGACATGGCCGATGAAGAAAGCATCAGTGTGTTTGGCACCAGCGCCAAATATATTGCCGCACTGGAGAAGGCCGGGTGCAAGCCCCGCGAGAGCCACAAGCTGGAGCGCCTGCGCGCGGTGTTGTCGACCGGCTCACCACTGGCCCACGAAGGCTTCCGCTACGTGTATCGCGACATTAAACCCGACTTGTGCCTGAGTTCGATCTCTGGCGGCACCGATATCATTTCCTGTTTTGCGCTGGGCAACCCGACGCTGCCGGTTTATCCGGGGGAGCTGCAATGCCGCGGCCTGGGTATGGCGGTACAGGTGTGGAGTGACGACGGCAAGCCGGTGCTGGAGGAAAAGGGTGAGCTGGTGTGTGCGACGTCTTTCCCCTGTATGCCGATTGGCTTCTGGAACGACCCGGATGGCAGCAAGTACCACGGTGCTTACTTTGATAGCTGGCCGGGTGTCTGGGCCCACGGTGACTATGCAGAAATCACCGAGCACGGCGGCGTGATCATTTACGGGCGTTCCGATGCGGTGCTGAACCCCGGTGGCGTGCGTATCGGCACCGCGGAAATCTACCGTCAGGTGGAAAAGGTCGAGGAGCTGCTGGATAGCATCTGTATTGGCCAGGAGTGGCGTGACGATGTGCGGGTGGTGTTGTTCGTGGTACTGCGTGAAGGGCTCACGCTGGATGACGAACTGATCCAGAAAATCCGTACCACCATCCGCGCTAATACCACCCCGCGCCATGTGCCGGCGAAGGTGATTCAGGTGGCGGATATCCCGCGTACGATTAGCGGCAAGATTGTCGAACTGGCGGTGCGCAACGTGGTACACGGCAAGCCGGTAAAAAATCAGGAAGCGCTGGCGAACCCGGAAGCACTCAAACTTTACGAAGATCTTGAGGCACTCGCCGGCGAGTAAGTGAGATCCGCGAGATAAGCGAACACGGGAGGGCGCTATAGAGCGCGCTCTCCGTTAGCCGAATTTCAAACAGCACATTGCCGGGCTAAAGGATATTGGCCCGGCATTTTTTTGCTGGTCTTGCGCAGGCAGGTATGGGATCAGGCTGCTTGCTGTTCCGCCTGCTGCGCGAGTTCCTGATCCATCTTGCGCAACGCCATACGGGTGAAGTAAGCGCCCATCAGGCACACAAAACCGATGATGCCGAGGCTCAGTAGGCCAGAAAAGCTGGTGAACAGGTCGATCAGTGCGTCCATTTTCTACTCCTATTGCATTGCTGCACTCTTGATTGGTTCCAGTGTATGCAGGCGCCCAGGAGCGCACTTGATTTGGATCAACCGCCCCGCAGGTTCTGGGTTTTAATGCGCGCCCGGACAGATATCACAACAAATCCCTGCAATAACCCATTTGAGCAGCGAATTCTCCCGCCACCATGTGCCACGGCTTCATAGGGGTACCCCCTCCGCGATCGCCATTCCATTTCTGCGCTGAGTTACAGGGCTGGGGCTTGCCCCGGGCATGTCTGATCCGCCAAACTGCGCTACCCTGTGGGGTAGTGATTCCCCGCTAATAAACCATAAATTCACGGAAGATCTGCATGATTACCTATCTGTATTGGGCCGCAGTGATCGCACTGGTGGTCTTGAGCTTGTTTGCCGGTGGGCGCCTGGGCAGCCTCAGCAAAGGCGCGATTGTCGCAGCCATCATTTTTCTGGTGGGTTGGCTCGCCTACTACTTCCATTTCGAGCAGGTGTTTGTAAAGCGTTTCGGCGGCGTGATGTATATCAGCGTGCCATCCGGCCAGCGGCACCTCGGCGCCACCTGGAAAGATGACAACCTGTGGGTTGAGAATTACAACCCGGAAACCAACGAGTGTATTTTCAGTGAGTATTCCAAGGGCAACCTGCTGGAAGGCCGCGTGGTCATCAAAAATTGCAATCCATTGATTGAGGCAAAAGAGCGCCCGGCTGTTCCCGCTCGCTAAACAATGAATTAGGTGGTGTCTGGAGAGCATTGCAAGGGGAGGGCTCAACGCCCGGTGCAGGACGCACACGGGTATTCACAGGTTAAGCAGCGGTAAATACCGCAGGCGCCGTCGAAGCGGAGGCAACTTTTTTCGTTTCACGGCGTCGCAGTAGGAGTGGTTGGCAAACGGACTTGGTCTTGCGCGATTCTCTTCCCGCTCGTGGAGCGGCATTTCTTCACTACATTTCTGTTGTTCTGTTGTCGGTGCTTTTTCTGTTGCCGCACCCCTCTGCTGCACTTCCATTTTTTGACCGTCTTCCCAAATTCAAAGTACGTGTACTGGAAAACGCCAAACTGCAGGAATGGCTGAAAGACCAACTTAACGAGCAGCGTAAATCCAGCAGCGTACTCAAGTCATACGATGACCCCCAGGATGTGGCCCGCTACGAGCGCGGTACCCTGGAAAAGTTACTGCGCTCCCGCGGTTATTACGACGGCCGGGTTCGACAGACGGTCGACAATGGCGAGATTCTTTACCGGGTAGTCCCGGGGCAGGTATTTCGGATCAAGTCGCTGGAAATCGATATGCCCCTGAGGCTCAAACCCGGCTTTCCCGGTGTTGGGCTGCAGGTCGGTGATCCGCTGGAGGCAGTGAAGGTCACCGAGGGCGTCAAAAAAATTGAAACCTACCTATCGGAAAATGCCTGCCTGCTCGAATTGGACGTGGACTACAAAGCTACGGTTATCCACAGCGAGCACGCCGCGCGGCTGGAGTATCGAGTGGCGCCCAGCCCAGAGGTCCGCATTGGGCAACTCTATGTGGAAGGTGTCACTAGTATTAATGAGCCCTACCTGCGCAAGCGCCTGCAATTGTCGACGGGCGATTGTTTCAATCGCGCAAAACTCGACGCCGCCAAATTGCGCCTGTTGCGCACCAATCTGATCGCTGGGGTGAATACCGAAGTCTCGGAACCCCATGATGGTGTCGTTGACATCACCTTCCTGCTGACCGAGCGCAAACACCGCACCGTACGCCTCGGGGTGGGGTATACCTCCGACGAGGGGGCGGGTGTTTCCGCCGGCTGGGAGCATCGCAATATCCTTGGCCGCGGGGAAAAGATCGAAGTAGAAACCCGCGTCAACGAGGTAAAGCAGTCGATCAAGACCGAAATTCTGGTGCCGCGTTTTTTCCGCGACGACCAGAACTTCTCAGCCAAGGCCGAAGCGTCCAATGAGGAGCGTGACTCCTACGACGCCGAGTCCGTCACCATCGGCGGCACCATTTCCCGCCGCCATACCAAGCACCGCACTTTCAGTATCGGTAGCGAACTGAAGTTCAGTGAGGTTCAGGAAGAGGGCGAGGAGAGTGAAAACTACAACTTGCTGTCGTTTCCTCTCGGCCTGAAGATCGACACCACCGACAATCTGCTGGATGCCCGCCGTGGTGCCACCGTCGCGTTTGAAGTGAAGCCCTATTTTGACCTTCGCAATAGCGGCACCCGCTTCGTCAAAAATACCCTGGTAGCCACCGGTTATCTCACTGGTGACGACGTACGCTTTGACCCGACGCTCGCACTGCGCATCAAGGCCGGGGTCATCAATGGGATCGACAACCTCGAGATCCCCGCTGACGAACGCTTTTATGCGGGCGGTGGCGGCTCGGTGCGCGGCTACAGCTATCAGGCGCTTGGCCCGCGCCGGCTGATTCCTTCGACGGTTGCGGGGGAGCCACCGACACTTTCTGACCCCATCGGTGGCCGGGCGCTCAGTGAAGTTTCGCTCGAGGGACGGTTTCGCTTTACCGAGTCCTGGGGCGGGGTACTGTTTGTGGATGGCGGTAATGCCTATGAGGACCCCCAGCCGAGCTTTGACGACCTCTACTGGGGTGTCGGGCTTGGGGTGCGCTACATGACCTCGTTTGCACCTCTGCGGTTTGATATCGCGTTCCCATTGGATCGTCGCGACGGGCTTGATGACAGCAGTTATCAGATCTATGTCAGCCTCGGGCAGGCGTTCTGAACCATGGTGGATTCAAGCTCCGCCAAATCAACGCGCAGGCAACGATTGCGGCCCTGGCGCAACCGGCCTCGCCTGACCTTGCTCGCGGTCTTGCTGTTACTACCACTGTGCTTTGCACTGGTCTTTCTCGGCTCGGAAAAAGGTCGGGAAACCCTAACTCACGCTGGTCTTGCCGCTGCCCGTCATTACTTGCCCGATCTGGAAATTCAAGAAGAGGGGATGCGAAGTCCACAGTGGGGCAAGTGGTATTTTGAACTGCTGCGAGTGCGCTACAAGGAGCGCACGTTGCTCGAGGGGCAGCAGCTTACACTGCACGTCGACCTATTGCCGCTGCTGCACAAGCAGATACATATTCCGGAAGTGACGGCTGAGAAACTGCTGTTTGATAACACGGTACTGCAGGCGTATCTCCAGCAGCACGCAGGGGAGGATGATGACGTTCCGCCGACACAAAGCAGCGAAATTTCCATTCCGGCAATCTGGCTGGAGAAGCTGGCGATCAATCGCCTGACGATTATTGACGAGGCCGTTGCGGGATTACCCACCGTACGGGTGGATGGACGGGCAAGTTATCAATGGCCCGGAGAGCCGTCGGCACTGTCTTTGGAGGTTGCCGAGCATCAGGGCCATCAGCTGCACCTGCGTCTCGACGGGCAGATGATATCGGAGCAACAGTACCGCTTAACGCTGTCCGCCAGTGAGCTATCCGGTGGCTTCCTCGGGCGCTTTTTACACCTTCCCGATGGGGAAGCCCTGGATGCGAAAGGTCGTGTGCTATTGCAGGTGCGTGACGAAAATAATGCGCAAGTCACTGTGGAGCAGTTTTCCTTGCCGCTGGTGAATCACCGCTTTGGTTTGCAGGGAACGGCGGAGCTGGCCCTGTCACCCTGGTCGGTCGCCACTCGCGATCTCACTTTGCGGGTGGACGATACCTACCACACCGTGCGCGGTGAGGTCGATGCTGAATCTGTTGATTTAAAGGTTCGGTTAAATCGCTTACCAGTCGCCATTTCGCAGCCGTTTCAGAATTTTCTCGAAGGGGGCTGGCTGTCGGCCAAGCTCGATATTCAGGGGCCGCTGAAGTTGCCGAATGCCAATGGCACGCTGGAACTGCGCTCTACCTTTCAATCCCAGCCGCTTCGCTTCAATGGTGAAGTGGAAACCATTGAGGACGACATTCATATCCGCAGTGCTCAACTATCACTCTCGGATGCCAAAGCTGCCGTCGCGGGTGTAGTGAACGTTAAAGGGAAATCCATTGATGTAAAGGCGTCTCTCGAACAGCTGTCGGTTGACGAGGTGCGCGAAATACTCGGGGGAATCGAGCAGACGCAAAGTGTGGAGATTCCTGAGGATATTGCCGGCACCGTCGAGCAATTGCGTGTTACCGCCAAGGGGCCGTGGGACAACCCGAATCTCGCCGTGGAAGTCACCAGCGCACTGCAGTATCGAAGCTTTGAGGTAAACGCGCAGGCACACGCCAGCGGTAACCTGGAAAGCTTTGCGGTGCAGGACTTGCTGCTGGAGGGCGAGGGACTTCGCGTAAGCGGCAGTGGTGAAGTGGCAGTGCAGAGTAAGACGTTGCAGTTGCAGCTGGATGTCGCTGCGCGGGGGCTGCAACCGGCGGAACAGTTTAATGTGCCCGTTGATCCCGGTACCCGAGTTGACCTGGATGCGGTGGTATCGGTAACCGGCCCCTGGGATAACCCCAAAATGTCTGCCCGCATTATGTCCGACGGCGAGTATCGAGATTACCGCTATCGTCTCAGAGGTGGTGCCGCCGGTAATCTGGATGCGATTACGTTCGACCGTTTGCGTCTCGATCTGTTTAGCAGTAGCGCCGGAATACCGCGCCGCTCCAATCAACAGTCTCTGCGTGTGGGTGAGGTAATCGATCCGGACGAAGAGTATCCATTGCGCCAATCTGCCGAGCGGGTAGTGGGTACCCGGGCGTTAGCGCGGGACGCAGAGCGCGCCCGCGCAGAAGGCAGCGCTTGGCTGGAACTAAACGGCGTGCTGGAGCCGAAAGCGCAGCAGGTCAATGGCAGTGTTGCCGGGCGCAACATTCCCATTGGCCTGGCGGAACTGGTGGGGGTGCCGTTGCCACTCTCCCTGAGTGGTGAATTGAGTCTGGACGGCAACTTTACCGGCCCATTCTCGTCGGTGGAAGCCAGTGTCAATGTGCTGGGTATGGGCGAGTTTCAGGGTGAGCCCTGGCAGGCGCAGGGGGATGTGAGTTATGGGCAAGCGGCCATCACCTTGTCTGAAGTGAAGTTACTCTGGGCCGATCGCAACCAGCTCTCCATCGATGGCGCCATGAGCGCCTCCGGACTCGATCTCCAGGTGAATGCGCAGGCGGTACTGGCGGACTTCAATACGTGGTTAAACGCAGATATCAGCGATACCGGTGAGCTGTCCTTGCGCGCCACCGCATCCGGTACTCCGCGCAACCCAGACCTTTCCGGTGAGCTGCGTATTACCGGGCAGGCGCCGACGTTACAGGACGATGCGCTGGTGCAAGTGCCGGTGATTCTGTCGCTGAGTTGGGAAACCGTTGCGAAAAACCTGCAGATGCAATTGGGTGCAAGCCACGGAAATCGTCAGGCGGCCAACGCCCGGGCGTCGCTCGCCATTGCCCCCATTCTTACGCAACTATTTAGCGAACAACCAGCGTCGGAACGCCCGCCTCTGCCCATTGACTTTAAGGCGGGTGGCAGTGCCGATCTGGCGGCGTTAAGTGTGCTGTATGACCCGGAGATTCATACCTTGCGGGGCAACCTGA
Source organism: Microbulbifer agarilyticus (assembly GCF_001999945.1). Taxonomy (NCBI): domain Bacteria; kingdom Pseudomonadati; phylum Pseudomonadota; class Gammaproteobacteria; order Cellvibrionales; family Microbulbiferaceae; genus Microbulbifer; species Microbulbifer agarilyticus. The sequence goes on along the minus strand of NZ_CP019650.1, from coordinate 2,925,776 downwards.
ATTTTGATTTGTCTGCCAGAGGCACCAGCAGCAAGCCCAACCTGCGCGGCAATATCAACCTGCGTGAGGGTTACTACGAACACCGCCCCAGCAATACGCGCCTGCGGCGTATTGTGTTTATTGCCGAGTTGACCCCCGGTGCCTGGCGAATTGTCGAGGCGAGTGCCCGCGACCGGGATCGAGGGCGTGTTGAATTGTCCGGGGCCGCCCGCTTTAACGCCCCGGCACCGGCGGCAATGGATTTCACTCTGTCTGCTCGCAGGGCGCGTTTGCTCAATATGCCTGGCGCCAAAGGAGCGATTAACGGTGACCTGCGTCTATCAGGTACTACCGAAGATGCCTTGCTGGCGGGCACCATTAACCTACGGCCGTTGACTGTTCAGGTGGAGCACTTTATCGGCAGCAGTGTGCCGGAAATTGACGTGATTGAGGTGGAAGTCGATGGCGGGGAAGACGAATTCACGGGGTCGAGCCTGCTGGAAAATATTGGCTTGCAGATTGAGGTTGTGCTGGACCAACAATCTGTCGTCAGGGGGTTGGGATTGGATTCTCAGCTTAAGGGAGAGGTGGACATCAGCGGCACCGCGGCCAGTCCGGAAGCGGCGGGTACCATCACCATCGTGCGCGGAAAGTTCGATTTACTCGGCAAGAAGTTTGACCTGCAGGAAGGTGAGGTGCAGTTCGAAAATAATGTGGCGGCGATTTATGTAAAAGGGGTGCACACCTATACCGACGGTGAGATTACCGCAGAAATTTCTGGCACTACGGATGATCCCAAAATCGAATTCAGTTCGAACCCGGCGGCCGCCCAGGATGAAATTTTTGCCCAGCTGTTGTTTGGCAAGTCGCTGACCGATATTTCACCGCTGCAAGCGGTGCGGTTGGTCAGCGTGGTGCGCGCTCTGCAGACTGGTGGCACCGGGTTCGACCCGTTGGCCAGCACCCGCGATCTGGTGGGGCTGGATACGCTGGACTTCGATTCGGAGGCAACGGATGAGGGGGATCAGTACTCCTTGAGTCTCGGCAAATACATTACCAGCCGGATTTATCTGGAGTTGCAGCGCAGTACCGACCCGCTCAACCCCTGGCAGGCGGAAATGCAAATTGAGCTGCGCAAAAACTTGCGCCTCGACATCAAATCCTCCGACGGTAGCGAAAGTGGTGCCGGAAGTGTGGAGCTACAGTGGAAGAAGGACTACTGACCAGCTATATAAACTGAACTCTAAAAAAAAGCGATGCGAGAAAGATAATGGAATATTCAATCGTGGTTTTGGCCGCCGGATACTCTCATCGATTTGGTACCGACAAGCGCCTGGCGAGTATTCATGGGGAGCCCATGATATTGCGCACCTTGCAGGCGGCGCTGGATGCAGCCGACAAGTTCGACGATGCGGGGGTGCAGGTAGTATTGCGCGCACGTGATACCGTACTCGGCAACGGTCTGAAAAAACTTCCTGTTCAGGTCATTCATGCGCCGGTGTGGCCGGTGAGTATCGGTACCAGCCTGGCCCATGTGGTCGAACAGTTGCAGCGGTCTGGCGCTAATCCCAAGGCGGTACTGGTTTGTTTGGGGGATATGCCGTTTGTCGAGCCGGAAACACTCACTCGCCTGATGCAGGCCGCGGAAGAAGACCGTATCTGCGTACCGGTGTGTGCCGGCACGCGCGGTTACCCGATCGCCATCGGTCGCAAATACTTGTCAGCACTGTCCCGTTTGCGCAATACCGGTATGGAAAAGGTATTGCGCATATTTGCCGATGCGGTGATTGATGTCGAGGTGGCGGACCCGGCGATCAATTGCGATATCAACCGCCCGGACGACTTCCACGCAGCAATGCGGCCGGATCTGTTCGGAAAAATTTTTGCATCTCCCGATACAGTGCCGGATGCGCCGATTCCATCGCCGTCGGAATAATAAAAAACGCCTCCGTCACTACCGCAAAGAACTCTGCAGGTGACTGGGCACCGTAGGTGTCCAGTACCGAGGGTTTTTCCCCAAGCGCTACCGCGGTTTCACTGGCGGCCAGTTCAGTACCTGCGTGCAGAGTTTGGATTCGCTGGCGCAACTCGGTGAATGCCTCGCGCATGACCGGCGCCCAAGTTTTGCCATCGGCGCTGTTCTCGAATGGTGGGCGTCCGTCCACATAGCCATCTTCTTCGTCCAGCTTGTGTGCGAATTCATGGATCGCCACATTGTGCCCCCTCTCTGGGCTCTGCAGTCCATCGATCAAGTCTCCCCAGGACAATACCACCGGACCCCGATAGTGGGCTTCGCCGGCGCGCGCACTCATATGTGACGACTGTACATGCCCATCGTGACGGGTTTCCCTGGCGACATACGCATCCGGGTACACGAGTACGGTTTTCAGGTCGGGATAGCAGTTATTGGGGCGTTCCAGCAACAGCAGGCAGGCGTGGGCGGCAATAGTTATGCGGATATCGTCGGTGATTACCTGCCCATTGCAGCCGACAAATTCCTTATCGCGCAGGAACAGGCTGATGTTCTCCTTTAGCTCCCGCTGCCTGTCTGCAGGTAAGTAGGGAAACAGGGCCAGGCGGTTCGCAAGAATACGTTCCTGCTTGGCGCTTAGGGGACGCGAGCGCAGGTAGTCGCGACGCCAGCGCTGCCACAACAAGGGGACGACCCACGCCAGTACGGCGATGAGAATTACGACGAGAAAAGCATCCACACGAAGTTCCTGCCTGTTACCTGAGTTACCGGGTCGATTATTGACCTGAGGTGAAATTCTGCGACCATGTTGCCCGCCTCTCGCTTACTGAGAAGGATTTAACAGGGTGCTTAGGGAATTTATTGGGGCATGAATACAAGGATTCAAATGCACGCGGCCGATCCGGCGGCGGAAGAGGTTTCGAGTGGGGAGCAGTGTCACCCCGCTGAGAGCGCGCAACACGATCGCTACATGATCGTGCCGCACGGGTATAGCGCCGGTGATTCGGGGCAGGTCTGGATAGCGGATTTTAACGGGCCAGAGTCCGCCTCAGATGCGCAAAGCGGGGGTGCTGTCGCTTCACCACTACGTTACTGGCTGCGGGTTGAGCCCATTGAAGGGACAGCTGCGACCCTGGCGCGGGAATCAGCCTGCCGGGATATCCCGGTTGTGTTTGATCGCTCCGCACCCGGCGTCGGGTTTACGCTGGTAACCCTCGCCTTACTTCCGGATGTACGCTACCGCCTGTCTTTGTGGCAGCAACAAGAATCGGCCCATCAATTGGCCGATGCGGAGTGCCGTGGGCGCCCTAGTACGCTTAAAGACGGCTTCAATGTCTGGTACGGAACCTGTTTTTATGGCGACGCGGACGGCGGTGCCTTGAGCAAAGCGATGGACGCGTTGCCTGCAGCGTATCGCCCCCAGGTATCCTTTCTCGGCGGTGACCAGGTTTATCTGGATACGGCATTTTCCAACACCGGTTGGGGTGCCAGTGTCATCCCCGGCTTCAGTAGCCGCAATTTTTCCCCCCTGGGTTTCCATTCCCGCAGCAAGATTCGCCGCAAGCTAAACGCAGTATTTACCGCCGAGTACCTGCGCAACTGGCGGCGCGGTTTACGCACCAAGCTGCGGCAGGGTTTTCACTATTTCCTCGCCGGCGATCACGAATTCTGGAACGACTTCCCGAATCCGCCTGGTTTCCTACCCACGCTCTGGTCGCGCAAGGTGCGTGATACCTGGCAGAGCTGTGCGCGGGACCTGTTCGACGCATACCAGCTGCCATCGGGGGCATCTTCCAGCCAGTTCGACGTGGCCGATGCATTGAAGTTCTTCGTGCTGGATACACGTCTGCAGCGTGCCAGTGGGCAGGATGCCAACTTTACCGATACCCAGACCTTTGCTGCGGCCACCACTTGGCTCAGAGAGCTGGACCGCCCCGGGGTACTGGTGCTGCCGGCGCCGCTACTGACGCGCTGGCAGTTCCGCGACGGGGGCCTGCTCAAGTCGCTGCGGGTAAAACTGGGGCTGGGGGATCATTCCCTGGCGGATACCGGGCAGTACCAGGATCTGGTACGGGCGATACGCGATTGTTCGCAGGACCTGTTGATCCTGGCGGGGGATGTGCATTTCAGTCGTCTCGCCCGTTTTGACCTGGGAGGCAAGCAGGTCGTAGAGGTGGTGTCTTCGCCGCTAGCTTGCCTTCCCAGTGCCGTTGCCGGGGCAGATCAGACTCTTGCGGTTTTCCCTGATCGTCCGACCGATCATATCCACGCTGAGGTGGAATATCTGCAGGCAGGCAGTGCCATTGGTGACGGTGGCAAGCGTGCCGCAAACAGCTGTAACAACAATTTTGTTACCCTGCGTTTCGAGCCCGGTACTGTCGACGGCGATGTGCGCGTGCAGATTTTGTGCTGGAACATCACCGGCTGCGACGCACAGCAGGCGCCTTCGGTGGATTGGGAAATGCAGGATTTGGTGTTGCGCAAACGATCGGTGGTAAATTCGGAGACAGTTCCACCGATCGCTCCCAAAGACTCTGCAACACAGACCGAAGAAATGAGTGAGCCCTGTTAGTAAAACGGGCGTATAAGGTGAGCGCCGATAGCAGAGCGTGGCGAGAACGGAAAATAAGAAAATGAATGTGCAGAAATCCTTTTTAATGCTATTGGGGCCCTTGTTCGCCGGAGCCTTCTATTTTGCGCTGTCTGCGGCGGGTATGGCGTATCTGCCCGCGGTAACCGCGGCCATTACTCTGTTGACCGTCATCTGGTGGGTGACGGAGGCCATGCCGATTCCGGCAACATCGCTGGTGCCATTTGTGCTCTTACCCCTGTTTGGGGTGTTGGATCACAAGGGCGTGGCCGCTTCGCTGGGCAGCCATGTGATCCTGTTGCTGATGGGGGCGTTTATCCTCTCCAAAGCGCTGGAGAGAAGCGGTGCTCACGAACGGCTGGCACTGTATATGCTGCGTGTAGTCGGTCTTACCAGTGGGCGGCGACTGGTGCTGGGATTCATGCTGGCGGCGGGCCTGTTGAGCATGTGGATTTCCAACACCGCCACCACCTTGATGATGCTGCCTATTGCCCTCGCGATTGCCTCCCGCACCGACAATCACCGGCTCACGGTCGCTCTGATTCTGGGTATTGCCTACGCGGCGAGTCTCGGCGGTGTGGGCAGCCCATTGGGTACACCGCCCAACGTGATCTTTATGGGTATTTACGAGGAAGTGACCGGCCGGGAGTTCAGTTTTGCCCGCTGGATGAAGATCGGATTGCCAGTGGTGTTGATCACTCTGCCGCTGATGGCACTGTGGCTCACCCGCGGGATTCATCTGCACAAGTCCCTCGAGGCGCCCAGTGTTGGCCCGTGGCGTCCGGAAGAGGCGCGCACCCTGGCGGTGTTCGGGGTGGCTATCTTGTTTTGGGTAACCCGCAATGAGCCATTTGGTGGCTGGAGTGATCTGCTGGGTGTTCCCGGCGCTGGCGATAGCACCGTTGCGCTGGCGGCGGTGGTGTTGATGTTCCTGATTCCAAACGGCAAGGGCGGGCGATTGCTGGACTGGCAAACTGCCGAGAGTATTCCCTGGGGCATGTTGCTGCTGTTTGCCGGGGGTATCGCCATCGCCAAAGGCTTCTCGGCTTCGGGCTTGAGCGACATGATGGGGCAGGGCCTGAACTTCCTCACCGCCATGCCGCTGTGGTTGATGATGATTCTGCTCTGTCTGTCGGTCACCTTCCTCACCGAGATTACCAGCAATACGGCTACTGCCACGCTGTTGATGCCGATCCTCGCGGTAGTCGCTACCAGTGCCGGGTTTGATCCCATGGTGCTGATGATTCCCGCAGCCATGTGTGCCAGCTGTGCCTTTATGCTGCCGGTGGCGACGGCCCCCAATGCCATCGCCTACGGCACCGGCAAACTGCGTATTCAGGAGATGGTCCGTGAGGGGGCCGTACTCAGTGTGCTGGCGTCGCTGATCATCGCCGGCGTCTGCTGGGTGATGTTGGTTTAGATTTAATCCGAAATAATTGATGGCAACTGAAGGATAGGGAGTTAAAAAAACCTTAAACCTTCAGTTTTGCCAGAGAATACATTGTGAGGTGTCGTTGGGTACCAATTCCTTGATTCATCTGCGGGAATTCGGTTTCCTAGGCCACTTGGTTACCTAATCGCATAGTCACTTGCATAGTTACTCGCATAGTTACTTGAGCAGTTACTCGCTTAATTATTCATTCACCAGCCGAAGGAATCTCATACGTGAAAAAAATAACCATCTTGGCGGCCGCTGGCGTATTGGCAGCTTGCTCGGGAGAGTCCCAGGACGTGGCGAAAGAGGCTGAAACAACCCAGCCTGTTGCCGCAGTGGCGTTGGCCTATCCGGAAACCCGTATGGGCGAAGTGGTAGACAGCTATTTTGACACCGAAGTGGCTGACCCTTACCGCTGGTTGGAAGACGACCGCAGTGCCGAGACCGAGGCCTGGGTGAAAGAACAGAACGCGGTAACCTTTGGCTATCTGGATCAGATCCCTTACCGGGATACCCTAAAGCAGCGCCTAGAAGCCCTGTGGAACTACGAAAAAGTGGGCTCGCCGTTCAAGGAAGGCGATTACACTTATTTCTATCGCAACGATGGTTTGCAGAACCAGTATGTAGTGTGGCGCAAGAAGGGCGACGGCGAAGCGGAAATTTTCCTCGACCCGAATACCTTCAGTGAAGATGGCACCACCTCCCTGGCGACCCTGAAATTTTCCAAAGATGGCAGTATCGCCGCTTACTCTGTATCTGAAGGCGGCAGTGACTGGCGCAAAATCTTCATTATTGATGCCGAGACCAAGGAAATCCTTGAGCAGCCGCTGGTCGACGTGAAGTTCTCCGGTATTTCCTGGAAAGGGAATGAAGGTTTTTACTATTCCAGCTACGACAAGCCCGATGGCAGTGAGCTGTCGGCAAAAACCGATCAGCACAAACTGTACTACCACAAGCTGGGCCAGCCTCAATCAGAAGATACACTGGTATTCGGCGGCACCGAGGAAGAAAAACGTCGCTACGTCTCCGGTGTAGTGACCGAAGATGATGGCTTCCTGGTAATTTCCGGAGCGACCTCCACTTCCGGCAACGACCTGTTTATTCGCGACCTCACCAAAGCGGATGCTCCGCTGGTACCCGTGCTCACCGATTTCGATTCCGACACTTATGTAATCGACAATCAGGGCAGCAAGCTGTTCCTGGTGACCAACCGCGAAGCCCCGAACAAGAAAGTAGTCACCGTGGACGCCGCCAACCCGGCGCCTGCAAATTGGCAGGACTTTATCGGTGAAACCGAAAATGTACTGACGGCCTCCACCGGCGGTGGCTATTTCTTCGCCGAGTACATGGTCGATGCGCTGTCCAAAATCTACCAGTACGACTACGACGGTGAACAAGTCCGTGAAATCGCCCTGCCGGGGCCGGGTAGTGCCTCCTCCCTGGGCGGCAAGCGTGAAGACGCCACCCTGTACTACTCCTTCACCAACTACAAAACACCTTCCACGATTTTCGCGTTTGACGTAGCCGAAGGTGAATCTGCCGTATACCGGGAGTCCGGTGCCCAGTTTGACCCATCTGCCTATGAGTCCAAGCAGGTGTTCTACACCTCCAAAGACGGCACCCGTGTGCCCATGCTGATTACCCACAAGAAAGGCCTGGAGCTGAACGGTAAAAACCCGACCATCCTGTACGGCTATGGCGGTTTCAATATCAGCCTGACGCCATCGTTCAGTATTACCAATGCAGTATGGATGGAGCTTGGTGGTGTCTACGCAGTGCCCAATCTGCGCGGTGGTGGTGAGTACGGCAAGCGCTGGCACGACGCCGGTACTAAGCTGCAGAAGCAGAATGTATTCGATGACTTTATCGCCGCCGGTGAATTCCTGATCGATCAGGGTTACACCTCCAGCGATTATCTGGCGATTCGCGGTGGCTCCAACGGCGGCCTGCTGGTGGGTGCGGTAATGACTCAGCGTCCCGAGCTGGTTCAGGTGGCACTGCCTGCCGTGGGCGTAATGGATATGCTGCGTTACCACACCTTTACTGCCGGCGCCGGTTGGGCCTACGACTACGGTACCGCGGAAGAGAGTGCAGAAATGTTCCAGTACCTGAAAGGGTATTCCCCGGTACATAACGTACAGCAGGGCACCGAGTATCCAGCGACCCTGGTGACCACTGCCGATCACGATGACCGTGTTGTGCCGGCGCACTCCTTCAAGTTCGCCGCCGAGCTGCAGAGCAAGCAGGCAGGCGCTGCGCCGACCCTGATCCGTATCGAAACCAACGCTGGCCATGGCGCCGGTACCCCGGTCTCGAAGATCATCGAGCAGTACGCGGACATCTTCGGCTTTACCCTGTTCAATATGGGTGTCTCCGAGCTTCCGGAGAGCTGATCGCCGGACTGCTTGTCATCGTTTCGGCATCTATGACAGGTAGTATTTGGCAAATAGCATAGTGAGCCGGGCAGAGTGGCGTGACCGAATGGTCTCTAGCTAGCCACTCTGGCCCGGGTTATTATCTGGAGCCATCAGATTTATGCCGAGATTTATCCCTGTGCCCAAGGCAAACCACCGACCACCCCCCCTTCATATCGAGCTCAATGCCCGTCCGGCGGTATTGCCGTTGTACTTCCGCGCCCTGACTGCGCGTAAAAAGCGTACTACCCAGGCACACAATTCCTCCGTTCTGGCCAGCGTTAGCCTGCGTGAGCAGCGGGTGGATCGCGAGCGCGTACGCGCCTACTGCGATGTATGTGGCTTTGCCGCGGGGACTGATCTGCCGGCCACTTACCCGTTTGTGCTGGCCATGCCTCTGCACTTAAAGCTGCTTGTCTCTGATGCCTTTACCTTCCCGGTCCTCGGCATGGTGCATCTACGCAACCAGATTACCCAGCACCGCCCGATCCAGGTTGAGGAGTCCATGGATATCCACTGTGATTTGCTGGCACCGGTGCCGGTAAAGCGCGGTTATGAGTTTGCCCTGGTGACCCGGGTTAAGGTGGGGGATGAGCTGGTATGGGAGTGCGAGAGCGCCATGCTGGTGCGAGGTAAGCACGCCGACAAGGACGCCCCGAAGCACGCGAATCTGGCGCCATTCCCTCAGGATATGCCCGATATGGCAGGGGCTTCGAGCATCCCCTGGTCCATTTCCGAGGCAGCAGGGCGCAGTTATGCCAAAGTCTCTGGCGATTGGAACCCCATTCATCTGTTCGCCTCATCGGCGCGCCTGTTCGGATTCTCCAGCGCGATCGTGCACGGTATGTGGACGAAGGCCGCATGTCTCGCTGCCCTGGAATCTAAAACGGGTGAACGGGGTTTGCCGGCTGCCTTCCGCATGAGTGTAGAGTTCAAGCGCCCGGTGTTACTGCCTGCGTCCGCACAATTCCTCTACACTCGAGGCGACGGCGGCACCGGTTTCCGGGTCCAGGATCAGAGTGGCAAGACCTTGTATCTCAACGGGCAGTTGCAACCGCTATAGTCGCTATTACTTCGGGGAGATGTATCTGAGCCCCAATTTGCATTCAATTTGTTCAGAGCGTTTGGAAAAGGATATCTGGTGAAAGACCGCGCAGCGCAGCAACTATCCCTGGCCAAAAACCTGGCAATCGAACTGGGAGCGGAGTTGACCCGCCTGGAGTGGAAGGTGACCACCGCTGAATCCTGTACCGGCGGCGCCATTGCCGCGGCAATTACGTCTGTTGCAGGTTCGTCGGGGTGGTTTGATGGTGCACTGGTGTCATACGCCGACCGTATCAAGCGCGGGTTTTTGGGAGTCGATCAGCGCGCGCTGGACACCGATGGCGCCGTCAGTGAAACGGTTGTACGGCAGATGGCTGTGGGGGTGCTGAATCGCCTGGATGCCAATGTTTCTGTGGCGGTCAGTGGTATTGCCGGACCGGACGGGGGCAGCGAAGAAAAGCCCGTTGGTACCGTGTGGATCGCCTGGGCCCATGGCGAGGGGCAGGAGCCTCTGGAAGTAAAGGCCCTGTGCATGCAGTTTGGCGGCAGTCGCGCAGAAGTCCAGGCGCAGACCGTGGTAACGGCACTGGAGGGGCTGCTGGCGATCACGAAAAGCCATACCGACTGACCAGAGTTGGCACCAGTGTCTCGTTGTTTCCGCACAAAATTTAGCCGCTTCGAAACGAATACCGATCATTCCCGATTACTGGTTGCTTATACAGTAATTTTTCTCTAAGCTCCTCCCCCAATAGCAGTATCAATTGCAGTATTTCTCACCAATTTTCAGGTACACATGGGAAGGGTCATGGATTCCAATAAAGACAAGGCTTTACAGGCGGCGCTGTCTCAGATCGAGCGTCAGTTCGGCAAAGGCACCGTTATGCGCATGGGAGACAAGGAGCGCGAGCGTATCCCTGCAATCTCCACCGGTTCCCTGGGACTGGACGTAGCCTTGGGCATTGGCGGCCTGCCACGTGGACGTATTGTCGAGATCTACGGCCCGGAATCTTCCGGTAAAACCACCCTGACCCTGCAGGTGATCGCGGAAGCGCAGCGCAATGGCGGTACCTGTGCATTCGTCGATGCGGAACACGCGCTGGACCCGATTTACGCGGAAAAGCTCGGCGTAAACGTAGACGAGTTGATCGTATCCCAGCCGGACACCGGTGAGCAGGCGCTGGAAGTGGCCGACATGCTGGTGCGCTCTGGCGCGGTAGACGTATTGATTGTCGACTCCGTAGCGGCACTGACACCGCGTGCGGAAATCGAAGGCGAAATGGGTGATTCTCACGTTGGCCTGCAAGCCCGCCTGATGTCCCAGGCCCTGCGTAAACTCACCGGTAACATCAAAAACACCAACACCCTGTGTGTGTTTATCAACCAGATTCGTATGAAGATCGGTGTGATGTTCGGTTCCCCGGAAACCACCACCGGTGGTAACGCACTCAAGTTCTACTCCTCTGTACGCCTGGATATCCGTCGTATCGGTGCCGTAAAAGAGGGCGACGAAGTGGTTGGTAACGAGACCCGCGTTAAGGTCGTAAAGAACAAGGTTGCGCCGCCTTTCAAGCAGACCGAGTTCCAAATCATGTACGGCCAGGGTATTAACCTGATTGGTGAAATTATCGACTACGGCGTGAAGCTGGGACTGGTGGATAAAGCCGGTGCCTGGTACAGCTACAAGGGCGATAAGATTGGCCAGGGTAAGGCCAATGCGGTGAAGTTCCTCAAGGAAAACGTGGATATCCGCAATGAAATTGAAGGCCTGCTGCGTTCCCAGCTGCTCGGCGATATAACGCCGGTTGCTGAAGACGCTGAGGAAGTATCAGAGGGCTGATTTTAGTCCCTGTATTATTTACTTCAGTGTTTTCCACTCCCGACCCCGCTCAGGCGCTTTTCACCGCAGCGCTTGAGCTGCTATCCCGACGCGATCACTCGCGTCGGGAGCTCACTCAAAAGCTCTCACCAAAATTCCCCGATGCGGATTTTTCAGCCCTGTTCCTGCGGCTGGAAGAACTCAACTATCAATCCGACCAGCGCTTTGCGGAGATGTTTGCCCGCTCACGGGTACAGCGTGGCCACGGCCCCCTGCGTATCCGTCAGGATTTACAGCAGCGCGGTATCCCCAACAGTATGGCGACAAGCGCGATCGACACCCTCGATACAGACTGGTTCGAATTGGCCTACTCAGTGTTGCAGCGTAAGTTTGCCGGTCGCGGTGCGGTGGCAAACCTGAAGCGCGAGCATCAGATGCGCGAACGCGCTCGGCGCCAACGCTTTCTGGCATACCGCGGCTTCTCGGCAGATGCCATCGGTTATGCGTTGGATACCTTAGAGCGTGAAGCTCGATGCGGTGATGGCCTGATTTGAACCGGTATGCACCCGTGGCCATGCCAGAAAGCCGCATCCATCTCGGCTGAGTCCTCTCTAAGTTCCCGCCAGGCCGGCCTTGTCGAGCCACATTGACTCGCCAAAATGCCAAATACATACTTTGGGAACGTCCGGACGACCCGCAATGGGCTTTCCGAAAATGATTATGCAATGCTGTCCCAATAACGATTACAGAGGACTTTCCATGCGCACATTAACCACCTGCCTATTCCTGCTTGCTCTGTTTGGCTGCTCAAAGCCGGCAGATGAAGTCGCGGGAACGAAAAAAGACGTAACTGAAGAAACCTATTCTGTCATGTTTGGTGGTACGAAAGTGGGGGATATGACTGTTGTTCACACCGGCAATCAACTACAGATTGAGTTTGGCTTCAGTAACAATGGCCGCGGTGCGAGTAGTCAGGAAACGCTGGTATTGGGCGAAGGCAACGTGCCCACCGAGTGGAAAATCACCGGGAAAACCACTTTTGGTAATGCGGTGGACGAAGAGTATATACGTACCGAGGGTACCGCACGCTGGCGTTCCGCATCCGGTGAGGGGCAAGCAGATGTAACCGCAAACCCGATCTATATTGCACAAAACGCTAGCCCTTACTCTCTGTTTTTGTATACCCAAGCGGTGCTGGAATCTGGCCGCGATAGCTATCCGGCTCTGCCGGCGGGTGATCTGGTTGTGACACCCAAGCGGGAGCTGCAATTAAAAGGCGAAAGTAAAGATCTCAGTGCCACCATGTACGCGGTGGGCGGCATCGATATGGATCCACAATACCTGGTGCTGGATGAGCAGCAGGAACTCGTTGCAATTGTGTCCCCGCGGGCGGCATTTATTCGCCAGGGATTGGAGGGTGAGGAAAAACGCTTGCGAGAGCTGGCTGCATCACTGAACGCCGCCAGGTTTGAAGAAATTGCCAGTCGGGTCACCCATCAGTACCAACAGCCGGTGCGGGTAAATAACGTCCGCGTCTTCGACCCCAAGGCACTTGGGCTCACTCAGCCTGTGTCTGTGTTGGTTAAAGACGGAGTCATCGTGGCGATTGACGATGTCCAGGCCGAGCAAAACCTAGGCGAAGTCATGATTGATGGTGAGGGCGGCACTCTGGTAGCTGGTCTCTACGAAATGCACGGCCATATGAGTGACAACGATGCGCTGCTAAACGTGATTGCCGGTGTGACCTCCGTACGCGATATGGGTAATGAGTCGGATGTACTGGAGTCACTGATAGAAAAAATCGATAGCGGGCAATTGATTGGTCCCCGCATTATCAAGAGTGGTTTTATCGAAGGCGTTAGTGAATACAGTAATTCAACCGGTGAATTGGCACCCACCAAAGAAGACGCTTTGCAGCTAGTGCGTGATTACGCGGCCAAAGATGGCTACACGCAGATCAAAATTTACAGCTCGATGAATGGCGAGTGGATCCCGGATGTTGCCAAAGAAGCACATAAACTGGGATTGCGGGTTGCCGGCCATATCCCCGCGTTTTATACCGCCGATCAGATGATTGAGGCTGGCTACAATGAGATCACTCATATTAACCAGTTGATGTTGGGTTGGGTGCTGACCCCAGAAGAGGACACGCGCACCTTGTTCCGTATTACGGGGATGAAGCGTTTTGTCGACCTGGATTTAACCAGCGACAAAGTGGCCAAGACCCTGGAGATGATGGTTGAAAACGACATTGCGCTTGATCCAACTACGGTGATTCACGAACTTGGCATGACGTCGAGAAATGGAATCACTCGCCAGGGCGCGCTGGATTACATCGAAAATATGCCAGTGAGCGTGCAGCGCCGCGCCAAGGTTGCCATGTTGAATGTGGCAGATGACGCGGAAGACCAGGCATACAAGGCGGCTTATCAAAAAATCATCGATACTCTGGCACTGATGCATCAAAAGGGCATCTTGCTGGTGCCTGGTACCGATCTCGGTGGGGCCTTTGAACAACACCGCGAACTGGAGCTGTTCCAGGAGTTTGGTATGAGTGCTGCGGAAGCATTAAAGCGCGGCACCTATGATATGGCAGAGTATCTGGGGCATGGCAATACGCTCGGGAGTATTGAAGTTGGCAAACAGGCAGACTTCTTCCTGGTACCTGGCGACCCTACTCAGGATCTAAAGGCAATAAAAACCATCTCGATGGTGACCACTAATGGCAAGTTTTTCTATCCAACGGAAGTGTATCCGGAGTTTGGGGTCAAGCCATTTACCCGTGTGCCCGCGGTAAAAGAGGCGTCACTTTAATAGAGGACAACGGCAAGGAGCGCCCATGATTCTCTCTATTGACCAGGGTACCACCGGTACCACGGCTTTCGTCTTCGACCGCGACGGCAACCTGCGCGGACGCAGTTACTCGGAATTTTCCCAGTACTACCCGCAACCGGGCTGGGTGGAGCACGATGCCAGTGAAATCTGGCAGGTCACGCTCAAGGTGTGTGCTGCGGCCATTAAGCGGGCCGGTATCGAGCCCTCTGAGCTGTCAGCACTGGGTATCACCAACCAGCGCGAAACAACGGTGCTGTGGGACCGCGCAACCGGTGAGCCGGTGCATCGGGCGATTGTGTGGCAGTGCCGCCGCTCTGCGAGTATTTGTCGGGAGTTGCGCAATGCCGGCGCCGAGCCCATGGTGCGGGCTAAAACCGGGTTGCTGCTGGATGCCTATTTTTCCGCCAGCAAGCTGCGCTGGATTTTTCGCGAATCCCCGGAGCTCCATCGCCGGGCGGAAGCCGGCGAGCTCTGCTTCGGCACCATCGATAGCTGGCTTATCTGGTGCTTTACCGGTGGGCGCCAGCATCTCACCGACCACACCAACGCCTGCCGTACCTTGCTCTACGATCTCGATCGCCGCCAGTGGGACAGGGAGCTGCTGCGGATGTTTGATTGCCCGGCCGCGATCTTGCCGGAGATCCGGCCTTCCGCAGGCAGCTTTGGTACCACCGATCCCGCCGCGTTTCTCGGTGCGTCAGTACCCATCGCCGGGGTGGCAGGTGATCAGCAGTCGGCACTCTATGGGCAGGGATGTTTCGAGCCCGGCACCATGAAGAATACCTACGGTACCGGTTGTTTTTTACTTGCCAGCGCCGGCCAGGAGCGCCCGTTAGTTCCGGAGGGCATGCTGACCACCATCGGCTGTGATGCCAAGGGGATGCCCCAGTTTGTGATTGAGGGTGCGGTGTTCAATGCCGGTGCGGCGGTGCAATGGCTGCGGGATGATCTCGGCATCATCCACCAGGCGGCAGAATCTGAAAAAGTGGCGCAGGAAATCCCCAATACACGGGGTGTCTATATGGTGCCGGCCTTCAGTGGCCTGGGGGCTCCCTATTGGGATGCCGATGCGCGCGGGGCCATATTTGGCCTGTCGCGGGGCGCCGGGCGCGCCGAGATTGTCCGCGCGACGCTCGAATCCATCGCTTACCAGAGTCACGAGCTGGCTGAGCTTATGGCGCGCACCCTTGGGGTTGAGCTCGAGTGTTTGCGGGTCGACGGCGGTGCGAGCGCCAACAACTTCCTGATGCAATTCCAGGCGGATATTTCCGGCCTGCGGATCGAACGCCCCCGCCAGATCGAGTCCACCGCGGTTGGGGCGGCGCTGCTCGCCGGAATTGGGGCGGGAATCTGGCAGAGTGAGTCGTTGCCGGCGTCACTGCAGGATATCGAGCAGGATTTTCTGCCGCAGATGTCTCCCCAGACACGTCAGGGCCTTCTCGCGGGGTGGCGCAACGCTGTCTCCGCCTGCCGCCACTTCTAGGCATCTCTCCACCGTATCTACCCCCGCCGGTAGACTGCGCGGGGGATTTCTCCCCTCAGTCGTGAAAACACCGAAAAAGCGTTGTACCATACGCGGTCATTTTTGGCCCTCCAAGGCCCCAGAGAGTCCCGTGAGTCGGGTTCTGGGGCGCCATCCGAGTGTTATTCCGAGATAGAAATGGACAAGAAATTACTGAGTTTGTTGGTTTGCCCCGTCAGCAAGGCCCCTCTTGAATATCACGAAGAAACCCAGGAGCTGGTGTGCAAGGCAAGCGGCCTGGCGTACCCGATTCGCGACGGCATTCCAGTGATGTTGGAGTCTGAAGCCCGTCCCCTTACTACGGACGAGAAGCTGGCCAAGTAACACCTAGTGGTGACCGCCTAGGTGGTATAGGCGGAGTTTGCGCCGGGTTTCGGTGCAGTGCGCATATGCCAAGGAAGAGCAGGGCGGGACGAGCATGGAAGATGTCAGTGTATTCAGCCGGATTATTGCCGGAGAGCTGCCGGCGCGGCGGCTGTATGAAGATGAGCACTGTATCGTCATCGAGGACCGGGCACCGCAGGCACCAACGCATCTGCTGATCATCCCCCGTAAACCGCTGGTGAGCGTGGCAGACGCACGCGAAGAAGATGTACCACTGCTCGGTCATCTTATGTGGGTAGCATCGCAAATGGCCGAGCGCCTGCATTTGGAAGATGGGTTTCGGCTGGTGGTCAACAATGGCCGCGGTGCTGGCCAGACGGTGTTCCACTTACACATACATTTACTCGCGCAGCGCAAGCTGCCCGAGGCAGGGCTCGCTGAAGGCCTGCAAGACTGATTGAATAGTTGGTTCCGGAGCGATCCAGGGCTGACAAGAATTTACTGACGATTTGGAAGCAGCCTGTAATGAAGAGTGCACAGATACGCGAAGCATTTCTAAACTATTTCGCCGAGCAGGGACACACTCGTGTGCCCTCCAGCTCGCTGGTGCCGGGCGATGACCCGACCCTGCTGTTCACAAATGCGGGCATGGTGCAGTTCAAAGATACCTTCCTGGGGCAGGAGTCTCGCCCATACGTTCGCGCCGCCAGCTCACAGCGCTGTGTGCGCGCCGGTGGTAAGCATAACGACCTGGAAAACGTGGGCTACACCGCGCGTCACCACACCTTCTTTGAAATGCTGGGTAACTTCAGCTTCGGCGATTACTTCAAGCGCGAAGCGATCAAGTTTGCTTGGGAATTCCTGACCAAGGAATTGAAGCTTCCGGAAGAGCGCCTGTGGGTGACCGTGCACATCAGCGATGATGAGGCGGCGGATATCTGGCTGAAAGAAATGGGTGTAAGTGCCGAGCGCTTCTCTCGCCTTGACGAAGACAACTTCTGGCAGATGGGGGATACCGGACCTTGCGGTCCCAGCTCCGAGATCTTCTACGACCACGGCGCAGATGTGCCCGGTGGCCCCCCCGGATCTGAAAATGACGATCTCGACCGCTATATCGAGATTTGGAATCTGGTTTTCATGCAATTCGAGCGCTCCGCCGACGGCGAATTGCATCCGCTGCCCAAACCCTCCGTGGATACCGGTATGGGCCTCGAGCGTATCGCGGCAGTAATGCAGGGCGTGCACTCCAATTACGAAATTGACCTGTTCCAGGCGCTGCTGAACGCGGCAGGCAAGGTCGTTGGCTGTGCCAACACCGAAGAGAAGTCCCTGCGTGTCATCGCGGACCACATTCGCTCCTGCTCCTTCCTCATTGCCGATGGTGTAATGCCGTCCAACGAAGGCCGTGGCTTTGTATTGCGTCGGATCATTCGCCGCGCGGTGCGCCATGGACACAAGCTGGGCCACAAAGACATTTTCTTCTACAAGCTGGTCGCCGCACTGGTTGCGGAAATGGGCGATGCCTACCCCGAGCTGAAAGAAAAACAGTCCGTAATCGAAAACGCCCTGCGCAAGGAAGAAGAGCAGTTCGCCAAGACCCTGGATAAGGGGCTGGCGTTGCTAGACGAAGCACTGGCTTCCCTCGAAGGGGCGCAAATTCCCGGTGAACTGGTGTTCACCCTGCACGATACCTACGGCTTCCCCACCGACCTGACCCAAGATATTGCTCGCGAACGTGGTTTGACGCTGGATATGGCAGGCTATGAAAAAGCCATGAATGCCCAGCGTGAGCGCGCTCGCGCAGCGGGTAAGTTCAAGCAGGACTACACCGATACCGTCGAGCTGGACGGGGCCACCGAGTTCCTCGGTTACGACCGCGTCACCGAGCAGGGTAATGTGGTTGCCATTATTAAAGATGGCGAACTTGTCGATCGCATTGAGGAAGGCGAGTCTGCAGCCATCGTGCTCGACCGCACTCCGTTTTACGCGGAATCCGGTGGTCAGGTAGGTGACAGTGGTTACCTGCAGTCCGAGTCTGGCCGCTTTGAAGTAGCCGACTGTGTTAAGCACGGGGCCAATCACCTGCATCAGGGCAAGTTGCTCTCCGGTAGTCTGGCCGTCGATGAAGCGGTAACGGCAGAAGTTGCCGGCGATGTGCGCCAATCCACCGCGCTAAACCACTCCGCCACGCACTTGCTGCATGCTGCATTGCGCAAAGTGCTGGGTGAGCACGTGACCCAGAAGGGCTCCCTGGTGGATTCAGAGCGTCTGCGTTTCGACTTTTCTCATCCGGAAGCAGTCACCAGCAAACAGCTGCGTGCGATTGAAGCGCTGGTAAACAGTCAGATCCGCGCAAACACCGCGGTGGAAACGGAAGAGACCGATATCGAAACCGCGAAAGCCAAAGGTGCAATGGCGTTGTTTGGTGAAAAGTACGGCGACTCCGTGCGCGTGTTGACCATGGGTGAGCGCACCGATGGAGGTGCTTTCTCCGTAGAGCTGTGTGGCGGTACACACGTTGAGCGCACCGGCGACATCGGCCTGCTGCGTATCGTTGCCGAAAGTGGAATTGCCTCCGGTCAACGTCGTATTGAAGCGGTCACCGGCGCCCACGCACTGGCACTGTTTGATCTGGCCCAGCAGCGTCTTGATCACGCGGCTGCGCTGCTTAAAGCGCGCCCGGAAAATCTTGGTGAGAAGGTTGAACAGCTGATCGCCAGCAATCGCAAGTTGGAAAAAGATCTGGCGAATATGAAGACCCGCCTCGCCAGTGGTGCAGGTGGTGACCTGACCAGCCAGGCCGTAGAAGTTGCGGGCGTTAAATTGCTGGCGGCCTCTATTGATGGCGCCGATGCGAAGTCGCTGCGGGACCTGGCCGACCAGCTGAAAAACAAATTGGGCAGTGGTGTGCTGCTGCTTGCCGCACCGGGTGAAGAGAAAGTTGCCTTGGTCGCCGTAGTGACTAAGGACCTTACGGGCCGACTGGCAGCCGGTGATTTGATGCGTTTTGCCGCGGGCGAGCTGGGCGGTAAGGGCGGTGGTCGCCCGGATATGGCGCAGGGCGGTGGTACCGATGTGTCCGCGCTGCCCGCGCTGATAAAAACTATCCCGGATTGGGTGAAAAACAATATCAAATGAAACTAACAGCCAATTATTCCGGAGTTCGCAAGCTTGTCGAATTTTTTCTGGGTTAGTTTGTCTGTTTTCAGTTGATTTGCCCGCGGTTTGGTGATTAAGTGCGCGGCACCCGCGGATTTGGTACCGCGTAGCAAGGTAGTAAGGAACACTAGAACGATGAGTTTGTTCGTACAGAAATACGGCGGCACCTCAGTAGGCTCCATTGAGCGAATTGAGGCCGTTGCCGATAAAGTGGCCGGGTTCAAAGCCCAGGGGCACGATATGGTTGTTGTTCTTTCCGCGATGAGCGGCGAGACCAATCGCCTGATCGGCCTGGCGAGCCAGATTCAGGAAAATCCTGACCCCCGGGAAATGGATGTACTGGTATCCACCGGCGAGCAGGTGACCATTGCGCTGTTGAGCATGGCACTGAAGAAGCGCGGTTACGACGCGTGTTCCTACACGGGCGGTCAGGTAAAAATTCTTACGGACAATGCGCATACCAAAGCGCGTATTCAAAGTATCGATGTGGAGCGCATGCGCCGGGATCTCGATTCCGGCAAGGTCGTCGTAGTCGCCGGTTTCCAGGGTGTGGATGAGGAAGGCAACATTACTACCCTGGGGCGTGGTGGCTCCGATACCACTGGTGTCGCCCTGGCCGCGGCCCTGGATGCGACCGAGTGCCAGATTTATACCGACGTTGACGGTGTGTACACCACCGACCCCCGGGTTGTAGACAGCGCTCGCCGACTGGACCGCATTACCTTTGAAGAAATGCTGGAAATGGCGAGCCTGGGCTCCAAGGTTTTACAAATTCGTGCGGTTGAGTTCGCCGGCAAATACAAAGTACCGCTGCGGGTACTCTCTACGTTTGATGAGGGTAACGGCACACTGATTAGTCTGGATGAGGAAGACAACGATATGGAACAGCCTGTAGTCTCCGGCATTGCGTTCAACCGTGACGAGGCAAAACTGACAATCCGTGGTGTACCCGATACCCCCGGCGTTGCCTGTCGTATCCTGGGCCCGGTTGGTGCGGCCAATATCGAAGTTGACGTTATCGTTCAGAACATCAGCGCCATTGACGGTACTACTGACTTTACCTTTACCGTACACCGCAATGATGCAGGCAAGGCACAGGGCGTACTCCAGCGCGTAGCCGACGAGTTGGGTGCTCGTGAAGTTATCTCGGATGACAATATCGCCAAGGTATCCATCGTAGGTGTCGGTATGCGCTCCCACGCCAATGTGGCATCGCGTATGTTTGAAGCGTTGGGTCAGGACAATATCAACATTCAGATGATCACCACCTCCGAAATCAAGATCTCGGTCATTATCGATGAGCGCTATCTCGAGCTGGCGGTACGTGCGTTGCACAGCGCTTTTGAGTTGTCCGAATCCAGGATCGCCGACTGATTATAACTAAAGTGAAGGATCTTCCAGGTAACCATAACAATTCGGTTGCTTGGCGTGTGGTACGACCTATTGAGATTTTCCGCGTCTGGACGATACTGAATAAAGTGACGGACAAGATTCTCGGTTTGTGGCCTTCTCGGGTTATTATGATCCAAGGTGCGGACCAGGGATAACCGGTCGTACCAAATCACAGGATGATCAAGGAGATGTAGGTAATGTTAATTTTAACCCGCCGTATCGGTGAAACGCTGATGGTTGGTGACAATGTGACGGTTACCGTATTGGGTGTGAAAGGCAACCAGGTACGTATCG